>NZ_AUJH01000011.1:0-226542 GCF_000424125.1 Butyrivibrio sp. FC2001 | reverse complement strand
ATTATAAAACCATCCTTCTTATAACGTCTGAGTTTTGAGCGGCTGATACCAGTTCTGCGTTCCAACTCAGCAAGGTTGACCTTGTCTATGCTGTAAGAATCCCCCATTTCCTGTTTCATCTTATCCACTGCTTGTGTTAAGATTTCTTGTAAGTCATTACTGATGCTTTTTCTATACATTTTCCTCCTATCTGATGCGTTGGCTAACATCAGTTTAGGACAAAAGATAAGTTCAGTAATGACTTTTTGGTTATTTTCTTGCGATGAATTATGGCTGTTTTAATCCGATGATAAATGGTCAAATTTCTCCGATGATATTTGGCGATTATCACCCGATGCTAACAATGTTGATGACTGCTGGTTTCTGACTGCCAAAAACTGCTGGATCTTAACTGCCTAAATTTGATGGTTTTAGATTACCACTTACAAAGGACAATGATCCTTCAAAAAAGAAACAGGATTAACCAACAAACACGTTGATCAATCCTGTTTCTTATTTTTTTAGGTAAAACCCTCACGAATAACCCTCAAACCAGCCCCTCAAGTTTGCCCCTCACGAGCAACCCTCATAAAAGACCCTCACGAAGGTAGCCCCTCACGAAAATCGATTACCCCTCTGTTTTCTGATAACGAAAAGCATTTACAAATATTTCCCAAAAGAAAAGCCGTAGCTTCATCATTTTTTGATGAGTACTACGGCTATTTGTTTACTACATCATATTTCTCATATTATCCTAATGCTTTTGGGATAATTCTTTTTATTTTAATGTTTTCTATATTTCAATTTCTTTCGCTGTTCTTCTTCTATAGGAAGAATCTCCGAATCCTTGTAACGAAGTGCTTCGTAGACAGCGTCTAGATTTCTCTTTAATTTACGGATTCCGTCAGGCTCGAGGGAGGCCGCATGGTCAGTGCCTTTCCAGGTTCTATCAAGAGTATAGTGACGCTCGATGTAGTTTGCTCCAAGCGTATAGGCAGCCACATCCACCGCGATACCAAGATGATGTCCGGAAAAACCGATGGCCTTCACTCTGTCTTCATACTGCTCACGCATACGTGTAATCTCAAGAAGACAAACATCCTTGAAGGGTACAGGATACCCCGAAGTACAGTTATAGAGTACAAGATCCTTTGCACGGCCCTTCTTCTCAAAAAGTGAGACTATCTGCTCCTCTTCCTCACGCTTTGTCATTCCGAATGAAAGCTGCATCTCGCCTTCATAATTATCGCAAAGCCATTCCAGCATCTCAAAATGAGTATTGCAGGCAGATGGGATTTTGATAAACTTCGGATCAAGGCTAGTAATCTCTTTTGCACTGGTCATATCCCATACGGAAGTAGAATATATGATTCCAACCTCCTCACACCATTTTTTTAGCTGGGCGTGCTGATCCACATCAAACTCCAAAAATTCCCTGTGCTCGCCGTAGGTCTTACCATAAGAATTATAGGGATTTGGATGTGGCGCATTGTACTGTTCCTCAGTCAGAAGCTCCTTAGGACAGCGCTTCTGGAACTTGATGGCATCTGCCTTACAAAAATATGCCGCAACATTTATCAGCTCATGGGCGATATCCATCTGTCCCATGTGATTACAACCTGCTTCAGCTATAACTATTGGTTTTCTGTACTCCATAGTGCCTCCAAGTAGTTGTCAAAACAATAATTTGCAAACATTTACTTTATCAACCAAGTGATAAAAGCCTTTATAGTCCAAGAATATGGTCAATTATATCCCTTACCGCCCCGTGTCCCCCGGGTTCCTTAGCGATATATTTTGCTGCTTCCTTCACGGACTTATGTCCATCCGCAACAGTGCAGGGATATCCCACATATTTCATAGCCTCAAGATCATTTATATCATCACCGACAAAAACCACATTTTCTGGACTGATGCCATGTTCCCTGCATATCCTTTCAACTACGCTCTTCTTATCTCTACATCCGGGCTCATAGATATCCATCTTAAGCTTTTCAACTCTTCTTTTATTTATATCGACACTTTCTCCTGTTACAATACCCACCAGAATTCCGCGTTCTCTAAGAAGGCGGATCCCCATTCCATCCTTGGTGTTGTATTTTTTTAGGAGGTCACCTTCAGGAGAATAATACATGCCTGCATCGGTAAGGCAACCATCACAGTCTGTAAGAAACATCTTAATTTCAGGAATGTCGTTCTCAGATTTCAGCTCATTATCATCACTACTTGTGTATAACCTATTTACTCCTTCAAGAATATTGCCCGCTACATCCTTAAGTCCCTTTGTCATGCGCTTTTTCATGAGTCCTTCTATTATCTCCCAGTCAGAGGGCTCATCTATTTCGAAGAAAGTATCTTCCGGCATCTCAACTGCCTTGATATTTCCCGACACACGATTCCTAGTCTTCATGAGATCAACCTTGGAAGTAATATAAAAAGCTCCATTTTCCACAAAATATCCATCAAACTCCTGACGTCTCGGTCTATTAAAAACATCATAGTTAGACGGGTGCGCAAAGCCGTCTTCATCAATCCTCCAGTTAAATCTCTTTTGACGAACAACTGACAACACACTGTCTGTGCCCTCTTCATTAAACGCATCAAATCCTCTGTTTAAATCATCCGCAGTAAGAAGCGGAGATGTAGCCTGGATAAGAACTATATTGTCGAAGTCATACTTCTCTGCGAATTCAAGCATCGCAAATTCTGTGGATGCAGTATCTGAAGCAGACTCAGCGGAGCGGCCAATGATTTGGAGTTTGACAAAAACATTCTGTCCAATAATTTTCTCACCATTTTGGACCCCAACGGAATTGTCATTTCTACTTAGACCAACAGAACAGCTCTCTTCCAGAGCTTCCTTAATTTCTTTACTGTCCGTCGCAACGTACACCTTATCAATTGCATCACACTCGCAGGCAGCTTTAACCGTCCAATACACAAGCGGCATCCCGCATATCGGTTTAATATTTTTAAGTGGTATGGATTTGCTCCCCCCTCGCACGGGAATAAACGCTACATTCATATTATGTTCTCCGATAATTTTTCCAACTTCAAACAATTGTGTAAGGTGTCTCTAACATCATCCCAGCATCGGTTCATCAAGTCTTCCAATCTATCAGGCTCTCTATCATGTCCACATCAAAAACCGGTATTCCGCACCTGTCCTTGATTCTCTTTCTTTCAGCAAAGGAATCGTCAATGAAAATTGCCTTCTTTTCCTTTATACAGTCGCTCTTCTCCTGTTCCCTACTTAATACAATAATCTCCTCAAAAAGCTCTTCCGAGATTCCTGCCTTCTTAAGATCTACATGAAGATCGGTGGAATGCTTACTAAGCAATATGATTCTTTTTCCGGCATTTCTAGCCTGGTATATAAATCGCATGACATCAGCATTCACCTTATCTCCCAGCGTCAGCGTATCGTCATAATCAAGGTAAACCGTGTCGTAATCAAAATCTATTCTGAAAGCACTGTAAAATGCCCTGTCCAGAACGATGTCATAATCATTTTCAATTATCGATACAGGATATCCCCAGAATGTAAACAGCGTAAGCATCGGAAGATTCACGCCGCTGTTCCTGTAAAGCCCTGCTGTTCCGGGAATTCTGGGCGAAACCTCCATCAGCTTATATTTACCATCAGCTGTCTTCTTCACCTGGAAAAACCATGCACCTTTAAAGTTCAGCCTGGAATTAAGTGTATCTGCTATGTGCTTTACTTCCACATCAGTTTCCATACTTCTGGTTCTGACACTTATCCCGATTCGTATCCTCTCACGATTTCTCTGCCTGCAAAATTTTAGCTTGCCGTCGCCATCCGTAAAGCAATCCACAGTGTACTCAACTCCCGGAAGGTACTCGCAGATAACAAGCTCTTTTCCGGAAGATAGGGCAATCTCCAATTCTTCTTTATTATTTATCTTAGATGCGCCAGCTGAGCCCTGTCCCACTGCAGGCTTCACGAACACAGGAAAGCTATCCACCTCATCTGCTGAGCCATAGCTTTTCGGAACGAAATCCTCGCCCTGAAAATACTCATAGGTTTTCTTTTTAGAACGGCAGATACCGGTAGTCTTTTCATCAGCAATAATCACCTGCGCGTGAATCTCGTCACTATGCGCACTAAAAAACATGCAGACACTGTCATGAGCAGGATATACGCAATCAATGCTATTTTCATCTATTACTTGGTTGAGATAACTCAGGAAACCATCGTCATCAACAAACGGAAAACCGTCTATCAGATGGGCATAGGTAAACTCAGAATGGTCGGACGCACTTGTCCCACCATAGATTTTCACAAACTTGGAATACTTCAAAGAATTCTGTATTTCGAATGCAATCTCGGTCCCAGCCGGGAATATAAGTATATTTTTCTGCACAATGCCCCCTCGCACTGCTAACACGCAAGAAACAATAAACCATCTATATTAGTATTTTATTACATTCATGATAAAATAACCACCCTGACCATGATTAGGATTATCTTGTAAACCTATCTATCATCTGGGCAATTTCATCAAGATTAACCTTCAATTTTCCATCATACATAAACATTGCAAATTCTCCTTTGAGCGGAACAATAACCGGTACTACATCCTCATCAGAGAAATTGTAGGCAATAAGGATTTTCTTCTTGGGATCAATCATCCAATATTCTTTTACCCCTGCATTACAATATTTGTCTGTCTTAACAAACATATCCTTTCGCCTGGTCGAAGGAGACAATATTTCTATAATAAGATCAGGTGCCCCAAAAACAACTCTGTCCTTAATCTTATCTTCATCGCACACAATAATGATATCTGGTTGAACCATAGTCTTGTCATCGCAATCAAGTTGAACATCGATAGGTGAAGAGATCGGTATACATGAACCCTTATTTTCCCTAATGAAATTGTATATCGAGTTAAACACCAGATCACAGATAATCTGATGAATAGTCCTCGGCGCGGTCATATCATAGAAATAGCCATCTATAAGCTCAACCCTTTTATCATCCGGAAGAGCGTAGTAATCAGCTACTGTATACTCTCCATTCTTCTTAGCCCCGTAGACAGGCTCGTTCTCTAAGAGCATCCCTGACTTTCCTTCATAATCCGAATATGAAACTGAACTCTTCTCGCCATAGGAATAAGCCTTCCCACTAAATATCGATTCATCACCCTTAAGAACTTTCTCAATGGCATCCAGAGTAGCCTTCCTGGGACTTTTAGTTGCGCCAGTAAAAATTCTCTGCAAAGTCACAACCGGAACTCCGGTATAATCTGAAAGCTGCGTAAAACTATATCCTCTTGTTTCTTTTATCTTATTCATTTCATCTATAGTCATATCGCACCTCTTTTCATTTCAAATCATATCATTAGATTTATTATGATATCATATTATATCTCATAATATCTTTAGTCAATATCAAAGCAGCGGGAAGACGCCATTTTCTCATAAAAAATAATCTCACACGCCGTCTATTTATTGATATAATTACATTAACAGTTTTCATTATCGGAGGGGGAAAATGAAGAACTTTGAAGCATTATGCGACTTGATCTCAACAGTCATAGAAGCAGATTTTCCATATAGAACCGAAGCTTATGAACCTCTTACCAAGAAGCTTGGCGACACATTAAAGCAAGAGGGTTGGACAGCTGATGAGCTGCTGCCTCTTTTTGACCAAAGCTTTGCAACAGATGCCCAGCTCTATCTCATGGTGCTGTCTGCTGTTTACTGGGCTGCTCCCGACATGAAGTACATGTTCAAGGCTGAAGAAGTCATCATGACCGGTGCTCTGAACATGAATCTTACTGCGGCTGTTCATTTTCAGACCTATCACCAACGATTCATAAATGGCGCACTTGATGACTACGCAATCAGAAGAACCCTCCACAGGTATATTTCCAAGAGATATTTAAAAGAGCTCGATGCCAACATCGAGATGATTCCTTATGAAAAGCGAAATCACAAATTTGCTGTGGTTACTACTTATCAGCTGCTTGGTGAAAGACACGCACCTACAAATATTGTGCTTTCCATATGTCATCATCTCCAGAATCACTTCGGGTATGAAGTCCTCATGGTCGTCATCGGCGAGCCTATAGATTCTAATGAATTTTCAAAAATCTGGACCGGCGATTTTGCAATGCCCAACTACACTGACACCTGGGGAGAATACGGAATCAACTATCACGATCAGATAATTCACTGTTACCAAATTGATATAAATAAAGCATCAAGAGCTGACATGCTCTCATTCATCGGTGAGATCTATGGCATGCGACCGGAATTCATCTGGCAGATAAACGGCCTGCCCAGAATGGATCAGATTTGGCGGTCGATGACCACTTATGTAGCAATGCCAGTAACCCACGGGCACGAAGTATCCGACGCACACCTGCTGGCAAGATATCAGGCAGGTGACATTCTTCCTGAAACTGCTGAATACATCAAAGCATTTGGACAGGAAACCATTTACTTTAAAATGTCAGGTTTTGGTTATTCTGAGGAACAGAAGGAAGATGAATATACCAAGAAAGGTTTTGGAATACCGGAGGATGCCTTTACCATAGGCATAATTGGAAACAGAATTGAAAGAGAAGTTACCGAAGAATTCAGACAGATGATGGTAACTATTTCAGAGAAAAATCCCAAAGCATACTTTATCTTTATAGGGCCTTTCGAGCAGAAACTTCCTGAAATTCTAGAACAGCGCTCCAAGAAACTAGGTTACAGAAAAGACTTCTTAAACGTTCTTAAAATAATTGATCTTTTCATGAACCCAAAGCGTTCAGGTGGTGGCGGTGGTGCTGTAAGGGCAATGCGAATGGGTATTCCTGTCACAACACTTCCAGAGTGTGATGTTGCTAATTCTGCCGGAAACGATTTTATCTGTAAAGACTACGATGAAATGACCTCTGACGTCTTGCATTATATCCAGGATTCATCATATTATCATGAGCAGTCTGAAAAAGCGAAAAATCATTTTAAAACATTATTCTCTAATGATATTAAAAGTGATCTTGCCCAAGTACTGGACAAAATATTAGAAATAGCAAAAAAGCAGTGATTATTTAGGAGGCAATATATAATGGAATGTCTTGTATGTAATACCAAAATGGAACCTTATTTCGAGAAAAAATATGATATCAAAACTCACATTTTTGAACGTTGCCCCTCCTGCGGACTGGTTATTAATTCCACGGTCTACAATATGAGTGAAGCTGAGTGGTCAGATGCAAATAATGTCCACAAGAGTTTTCAGGGGGAAATTGATACCCAAAATCCATCCTGGAAAAAACGTATTTCTCGTCTTCAGCCTCAAGCCGAACTAGTCTACCAATTATATATTAATGGACTATTTGATGAAGACACAAAAGCTGTTGACTACGGTGGTGGAGACGGTTTGTTTTCAGAAATGATACAAAAAGACTATTTAGAAAAATGCCATACATCCCAAAAGAAATTTCTCGTAAAAACATATGAAAAATATCTGCAAATTAAAGATAAAGATGGTTATTACAATGAACAGGACATGACACCCAAAAGTTTCGATTTGGCTATATGCTCTGCTGTGCTTGAGCATATGATAGGAAGAGAAGATGTAGATTATTTCTTTAACCTGGTGAATGACACCGGCGTTGCAATAATCCACACACTTATTTGCGAATCAGTCCCCCAGGATCCTGATTGGTTCTATATTTCCATGCCCGTACACTGCACCCTATGGACTAATGAGGCAATGAGCAGAATATATACTCAGCATGGATTTGTTGGATGTGCATACCACTTACCATCAAAAATGTGGCTATTTTTTAAAGACAGTGAGAAATACAACCTTTGTAAAGATATATCATCAAAAATACCGGGAGAGTGGACATTTTCTCCTTCATTTGTAGATTATTGGAAAGCCCCTCCATACCATCATCACGCCATGGATCCCAGATAGATTCAGGGGAATAATCTTATGTGTATATCCATTTATAGTTTTTGCTATTAGTTTTCATTTCACTTTTTATATAACACGTTCTATCTTTAAACTATTCTTTATTTAGATTGTTAAGGTAGTACTCAGCATTAATATATTGAATCTCGTTTTCACACGAAGAAACTCCGTTATAGATAACACATTTCCCCACAATGTCTCCATACTGCTTTTGGACATATTCACATTTTTCCTTATCCACAAGATGTCTTGTCTGTTCTGAAACTATTTTGTCACTATGCTTTATCTCATATAGTTGACAACTAATACTTCCACGGTCGAATACTACCATATCAAATTCACCTACAGGAAATTGCAGGACAAACACTTCTTTATCAGGGAATGCTTTTTTAGTTTCTAACAGGATGATATCTTCCATCATCCTTCCCCTAACTTCATCAAGTAGCCTTTCCGTAATTCTTAGCCTGTCTTTTATGCCTATATCACGAAATAAATCATCCTGGAGAAGGGATGAAACCAACGCTTCTGCCTGTGAATAGCGAAGTCCAGGTTGGGTAAACACTATTCTCTCTTTGTTCTTGTCACTCCCTGAAGAAGATACCACTTCAATTGTATCGATAAGATCAAGCAAAAGAAGATACTCCTTCACCTCATTCATATGAGTAGTCTCAACAATTGCTGTCTTTCCGTTAACATCATGAATGTCTAGTTTAGCCATCAATCGCTCTGTAACCATTGATGTGTCGATATCATCCAGAATATCCGAAGGAGCTTTTTTATCTTTTCTAAGATTATTTCTGGTTATTCCCAAATCATGAGATACAAAAGCCCTCTGAATGACCTCCAGCACAAAACTGTGGTTCATATCCTCTACTATTCTGTTAATTACGTTTGTAAGCTCCCCCTTTTCATAAAGATCTGCCAATCCTCTAAAATGCCCTTCATATTGATAGTTCTTCAAAGAATGCTGGATGTTATGGGCAATAGCGCTATCTACATATTCATTGGTACTCTTTACATTTGAAAAGGTCGTTGGCATTTGATTGTAATTCACTCCGCCAAGACTCATTGTTCCGCCATACTTTATGTAATTATCAATACCCTGTATTCCCAGCACACGTTCAAATTCACCATAGGAGATAAAGGTTGTATGAAGCATTATTGCCCTGTCATAAAGCTGCTCGTCCTGAGAAAACAAAAATCCAAGAGAATCCGTTCCTGACAAAACTATCTTCATACCACTGCTGGCATATATATCGGAAAAAAGAGCTGCCTGCTCAATGAAATCATCCATACGGGTAACTTCATCTATAAAAAGATATCTATATCCACTCTTCTCAAGTTCGCGAATATATTTATTTAAGGATGAAATATCGTCTCCATCATTAACCTGAATAAAAGCTGTTTTGGATAATTTGTCCGCATCCATGTCGTAGATAGCCTGTCTAATCATAGTGGTCTTTCCGGTTCTTCGAAGGCCATAAAGAATAAACACTCTATCATTTACCGGCGAATAAAGATAGTCTTTAAGTTTGCTAAAGCAATCTCTTTTCTTGTAATCTCTCACCGGAGCAGAAAATTCCTTTAATTCATCTCCTACCCTTATGAAAGAATCTGTCAAAACGCTATGTCCTACAACCGCTTCATCAACTATTGCAACAGGAAGTTTGGGAGAATTATCCGCTTTAAGCATAGCTTCAAGGCGTTTTCTCTCTTCAATTTGCTTACGCAGAATTTCAAGTTCCTCGCCTTTAATTCGCTTTGTTATCTGTCTGCCACTTTCCCTGTATTGCCAGTACTCATATTCTTTGCCATTTATCCTTTTTATCACGATATTCCCAGGAGGCAGGCTACTAATTTGCTTTTTTACTCTATTTATTTCTTCGCTGTTCATATTAAATATACCCCTAAGAATATTTTAACCTTTTTAACCTCGCTTTTCAATTTAGGGTTAAAAAGGTTAAAATGATTCATGCATTATTTTGACTTTAGTTTATTCTTATGAATAAGCCTATTCTTCCCCACATTCTCATTCAATTTCCTCAAATACCGCCACTTCTCCATCGCCTCGCCCTCGGACAACTTACTATCTATGTCATCCCAAGAAATAGCTTCCTCATTATCATACCCATATATCCAGCGATCTCGCTCACTTTGATTCACGCCTCTGTGGTTCAGAAAATCTCCATAATTCTCTGCGTTCTTAAGCTCAGCCTTACTAAAATCGTTCGGAAAGCTTACATCCCAAAACACTCCGCTTCTTACACACATAGCAGGATTACCAGCCCAAACCGAATTGTGCTCTACCATCTTCCCTGAAATTACGCTTCCACCACCAATAACAGAACCCGAATCAATCCTCGTTCCCTTAAGCATCAACACATCCTGACCTACCCACACATGATCACCCATAAAAATGCTCTTGGAAGAATTAACTCGGTTATAATCTTCTATCCCATAAATCATGTGTCCATCAGCATTTCTGATAGTGATTCCGCTTGAAAACAGACAGTCATCTCCAATAAAAAGATGCTTCTTCTCACCGATAATAACCCTCACAACCTGCTTTGCTCTGCATCTTCTTCCGATATGAATAACAGAATCACTAAAAATACTCAAATCCAGCGAATTAACTATAGGTGCATTAGCATGAAGATAAATCAGAGAATTATTCCCATTAAAAGTAATCTTCGAATTCTTTAAATCAACTCCCATCTCACAATAGAGCACATTATTGTTTCCACTCCACATAATTGCTGATTGGTAGACGCTAGGAAAGCTTCCAATAATTATATTCCCTTTGTTATCCACTTCGATTACATTCAGATTATCATTAACCATAACTATCTCCTTTGCCTACTCGTTAACCAGCAAATAGTTAATGAGTCAGTTCAGGAACTCCACTTTAGAATAATGTGGAATCCTCTTCTCCTCCGGAGGAAGCTCCATATAATCCCCATAGCACTTTGTAAGAACAGCATCCCCGTCATTTGGTCCCCAAAACTCAGCATCCCCAAATTTGTATTTTTTTAAAGGAAAGAAATCTTCAATCTCATAGTAATTCCTACTTGTATAGACACTTGCATAGACTTCTCTTTCTATAGATTTAACATCTTCACTTCTCATCCTATAATTCCAGAAATTCGATGTAATCCATTCAAGCTTACCAAGCCTTTCCTTTACCTCTTCATCATCCATAGTCCCAAGCATACGCCCCCTACTTATGTAATTGACATATTCCTCTTCGCCACGAGCACATAAATTCCTAAGTTTAAGTCTCTCAATCCTATATAAATCAATAGAAAGACCGTGATGGCTATACAAATTATCCTGTAAAAAATGTTTACACTCAGCAGATGTATTCAAATCCTTAACATGAGCCCAAGCGTGAAAATACAGTGGTTCAGATTTTTCATCCTCCAGAAATAGCCAATCCGGCAACTCCTTTCTTAGGCAATCCAATGCCTCATCATAATTCTCATTAAAAACCACAAAATCATAATCATCATCCCATGGCACAAATCCACCATGCCTCACTGCCCCAAGCAACGTACCATTCATTATGCTATGTGAAATGGCATGCTTATTAAGTATATCCTCAATAACGCATGCCATCTCTGTTAACCTTACCTGAACCTTATCCAATTCAAAATCCGATAACATATATTGTGACAAAATTTCTGCCATATTTATTCCACCTGCGCACTTTGGATCATTACAGGCTTCTCCATCAGCCTGCATCTCCAGGCACCAATTCCCCAATCTCCGTAAAAAGCATCACAAAGATCATAGACATCATCCATCTCTTCGCTATCTATAACAATGCAAAAATCAGCACTCTCATATTTACAAAGAACTGATCTATACTCCTCCAAAATATCCTCCCTCACTAAATTTATCTTATCTTCAAGTCCTGTCTGAATAGCAAAAATAACAAAAATATCCTCTTTACTATCTTCAAAAACCTGATAATTTCGTTCAAGTTTATGAAGTAATTCTTTTCCATATCTTAAAAGGCTGGCAGTACAGAGATTATACAGGATAGCCTTCTTTTTCTTTCCCTTTGGCATGTAAATGCGCTTATTAAACTCAACTTCACATAAGTATTTTCTATTATTTTTCATAACAAAATCCTGATGTAAAAATCAATCACATACCTTACAGCATAATTTACATAATCTTATTTGGTAAGGTGCTTTTTTGATGGAAATAATGCATCAAATATCTTCTGTGCATCATAATTTAGAGCATATTATACAGCAACCTTTTTATATCGATTTGCAAACGAAACTGGTTTACATATCTCTTTGGTCGATACGCTAATACCATTGTTCACTTTTTCAAACCAGCTTTTTGATTTAGCGCCTTCCTTAATTAGTGTATGCTCAGCAACCGGCTGATTGTTCAGCCGACGCTTTCGTAATAATTCTTTTTGTGCATGGGATTCTCAGCAAAAAGTGCAAGTTTTTTGAAGATAAAGTAATGATTTCCTTGCATCTATTATTTCACGGATTGCCCTCAAAGTCAGCAAATATCAGTGGTAATAATTTGTTGAGTATGCTCTAATGCAAGCATGAAATTTTAAAAGTACTTATTAGTGGAGAAACACCGCTCTAGCTCCCTGAATATAGCTCTTACACATTTTTGCACGCAAAAAGCCAATCTTATGAACTTACGATATATCGACCAAATAGTATTTTTTAAAAAACTAATTCAAGTCATATTATAAATTTCCATTTATAAAAATTGCCTTATGGGCGCACTCAATGACATTGATACAACAATTGCATTATACAGACTAAAAAAACTTATCGCTATCGCACCGCTAAAGCCAATCCGAACACAGTGGCTCTTCCCCCAAAAATATTTCCCATGGTTTCATCCCCAAATTTGGCATTTCCCACCTTGCGCAATAATCACATAATTCAACAGGTTTATTAAGTCTTTTATGTAGTTTTTGGGGGGATAATTCACTATCATATATATCTATAAATCCATCGTCCACTGAAAAATTCGTCCCAAACTTTTTATTATAGTATTTGATAGTATCGTACATTGGACATCGCATAATATGTCCATTGTGTAATGTAACGTTTTGATCGCACAGTTCATTATTGTCATAAGGATATCTTCCCCTATGCTCACGCAGTATTGGAGCAAATCTATCTCCCGGATATAATACATACTTGATATCTGCGCATTTCAAAAAAGAAATACACTTCTCTGTATGATCCTTAAATATTGGATAAGAAGAAATGATCAATTCTGTATTTGTTTCTTTTATTGCTACCCGAAGCTGCCATGACATATCCAATATCAAAATCCCATTTGTAACAATCTTTAAGTTAGCATATTTGAATTCATTTCTTGCGATATAAAGAAATTTATCTAGATTTTTATTCAATAAAGGTTCGCCGCCCAAAAAATTAATACGATCCGAATGATTTATCAGTTTCCGCAACCTATTTATATCACTATAAAAAACATCAACATCATAAAACACGTCTCCCTCTACCAAAGGACTAAAGTGCGAGCATCTCTTACAATTCAAATTGCAGTGATCACAAACTGGTACTAGCAACGTATCCAAATAATAAAAATCTTCTACTGGTATAATTGGATTATCTATAACACCCCCATTTACATATGCAATATCTAACACAAAGCTTTTATTCTTATAGAGTTCTCCCACTGCATAAATTATATCTTTGCGGCGTAAATATGAGCTAAACACTAATATATCATCTTCATTTATATGTTCTCTTTGAAAATCACTATAGCTTATACGATATATTTCAGATATTATTACAGACCTAACTTCATATATTTTTTTTATTATACTAATATCTGATAATCCACTCAATTCATCCGATTTACTAATAATCAAACAGTTCATATTATATACTCACATGCACTAATGTATTCTCTGTGATATTACTGATCTCATCTTATCAGTTATCCAATGCGTACCATCTGGAAGCGTTCTATCTCTTGTCAAATCATAAGTAACAGTATGTACGTCATCAACAACGCCAAAAGGAAAGTAAATATGTCCATTATAACAATATGGAACCTCACATGCTGATCCAATTTCATCATATAGTATTGGATCTGAAATATTCTCATACACATTTCCCAAATATCCAAATTTGCAACATTTATACAATTCTCCAGTTGCCAAATCCATCCAAAATGATTTCCTACCAGCATGGCAATTTTCAACTCTCTTTACATTAAAATGTTTCATCTTAATATCAAACATTACAGAATCAAATACACTCCATATTTTTGTAAACTCCTCTTGCGAATATTTAGTCATTATAGGAAGCATACTATCATTCACCTCTCTTGGAACCGTAAGTTGCGGTAGGGCTCCAACCTTTGATAATGAAATCTCTTTAATCTCGTCAATATATTCAACAATATTATCTGACGGAACTAATTCCAAGGTAATTGATGCACCCGCCTCTCTCATTCTTAAAATATTGTTAAAGTATACCTCTAGTAATCCCCTATCACGTAATTGCTTATAATGAAATGAAAATTTAAAAAGAATATGCGAAAAGTCAATACTATATTGATTCAACAATTCATATGCTTCTGCTGCAGTCCCATTTGTAACAACCTGTATGAAGTGTCCCTCCTCAATTACTGCCTTTATTAGAGGGAACAGTTGGTAATCTGCCAATGTTTCTCCTTCCGCACAAAAATTGATAAAACAAAGCCCTCCCCACCGTTCTTTTGATAATGCACGCTTAAAAAAATCCATTGATGGATAAGTCAATTCTTTTTGTTCAAATTCACCAGTTCTCCATACATAACAGTAATCACATCTGAGATTACAAGATCTATAGGATGTGTGTATGTTAATATACCTTTTTAGTTCTAAATCATCATTGTGTGTTACCTTTCTTGCATATTTCTCATCATACTTCTTTATATGTAATTTCTCATATTCTCTTCGCTCATCAAATGAAAAGTCCATGTAATTTCTAGTCTTATTCATCATATATTCTACCTTCCTTGCTTTATTAGTCACATGTAACTCTTATATCTACAACCATTCTAATTTACTTCTCCATTATAAAGTCTGTTTCTTCATAGATATTACTTTTTATCCATTCAACAAAAAACTCTAGCGAATACAATTGGTCTTCATAAAGCAATTGGCTACTTAATTCCTCTTTAGGAGCCAAATTTTTTATAGCAGTTTCCATATCTAGTATTTCTGTGACTATTCCCATAGGCGAGACTTTCATAATACAATTTCCCGAATAAGCTGAAATCCATATTTCATCGTCCACCTTAACTGCATCATACCCAGAAAATCCAGGATTAGGCCGTAATGACTTATATTCATGTTCTGGAACTTCTATAACCTTTATCTCTTTTGATTCACAGTGCACACGTAAAATATTATTGGCTTCATGTGGCAAAATGTACAAATAATTATCTATTCTATATACATTCCAAAACGCATAAACTTTTGACCCTTTCCAGACATTTGAAGGCAAAACAACATTTGTAAAATTCCGAGTACTTGTATTAAAAAATCTAACTGGATCCCCCTCATATGTTGGCGAAATTAAAATCGTTCTTTCATCTATAATAGCTCCAAATACCCCTCTAAAAGCATTATTCCATATTTCCATCTTGCCAGTCGTAGCATTCACTTTGATATTATGGCTGCATCCATCCGAAAAAAGATAAAGGTATCCATTATACAAATCCATCCATTTAAACGGCATTTTTCTATTCTCATCAAATATAACACCTTTAGGAAAAGAATCATATATCTTCATCTCATGAGACAACATATTTATTCTTAATAATGCCTTCTCTCTCATAGGCAATAGCCAAATATTACTTCCATATTTTATAGCTTTTCTGTATCCACTTTGCCTTTCAATACTATTCAATTTATAAGGTAATCTATATGAGCATAAAGAATTTAATTCAATATCATATTTGTAAATGTATTCCCCTACCCATGGAATCATCCAAATATTTTTATTGCTTTCAATTAGTGAAGAAAAACACGGAAAACCATTCTTAATGGGAGTCTCTGCTATAACAGTCAAATCTCTATTCGAATACTTAAAAATCTTATTCGAATTTACTGTTGAAAATATAATACTATCTTTACATGAATATATTGTATTAATACATAAATATTTTTTTGTATCCATATATGAATCAAATACTTTCTCAATTTGATAACTAATATCCGCAAATCTATATTCATGACAAAACAATTCTAGTGTTCGGATATATGGTTGGATATTCATCCGCTTTTCAATTTGATTTTGCGCTTCTGCTACAGAGCTTCCCTTCCCTAAGTCATCCAAGCAAAGATCTGTTGATATATATTGTGCTCCATTATTACCCATAAACCATCCACTGGACTGGCATATGTTTATACAAATATCCTTTTCAAGATCATAAGATTGTATATAATCTGAATTAGCAGTTAAAAAATATTTGACACCCGTTTTCTCATATAAATACTTAATAAGTCTTTCTTCTCCTTGGTAATGGTGAAGGCGCACTATATTACTCCATCCTCGTTCAAGACATTTATTTATTACTAATTTGTATAAGCGATTTATTGAGGCTATTTGCTTCCCAATATCTAATTCGATTTTTCCTGGTTTAACCTGATGCCAACCAAGTTTTAACCACCAAGAGTTCATCCTTAACTCTTCCCAATAACAATCTTGTAAATCTGATAGTTTAAAATCGTCTTTCTCTTCAAAAACATACAAATCAAATGATAGCCAATATTTATTATGCCATTGTAGTAATTTCGCAAATAAATTAATATCAAAAATGCTTTCCGGCATGCTATCATGCACGCACCGAAAAGCATCCATCACATCATTTATGCTAAAATGAAGAAAAGAGATTTTATTATGTGACATTAAAAAAGCTCCTTGATTTTTTGTAACACTTTTTTCTTATGATAAATACCATAAATGTCTCATTATATTTCATTCTAATGTTTTTTATATTTGATTTCTTCTCTTAGAGTAACAATAACATCTATCTGTATACAGAATAATTATCACTTATTCATTCAAAAAATTGATAAATATGATTAACTATCAATTAGTTTCAGTAACTGTTCTGCTTCTTTTTCAAAATGATTCTCATATTTCCACTTTTTATAAATTTCGTTCCAGTCCTTAATTTCAAAATTAAAAAACATCTCTACATTATCAAAAAACTTTATATATGGTATATCCTTTATCCATTCAAATACACCTCTGACCTTCTTATAACAATTATCTAAAGCAATGCAAGGTGTTCCCGTTATAGCACAGGAAATCATACAGTGGAGAGTATCCGTTATTACAACTTCAGCTCGCCTAATCTCGTCGAGCTTATTCTCAATCACACCGTCAATCTCCCCTTCAAATATAATCTTCTCATAGTGCATACTAGTATTCCGAACAACCGCAAATGAAGTATTCATCTTTTCAATAATGCGCTTTCTTGTTTCCTCAGTCATGTTACTCTCTATATCAGTCCTTAAGCAAATAAGCACTCCTTGCCTACTAAAATCTCTACTCTGATCAGATTGCATTAAAACCACATCAGGAAAAAGAGCTATTTTAGCATATTCTCCCCACAAACTATTAGCCATCTCATACGAATATTTATCTCTTGTACATATCACAATATTATTATGATGCGTAATAGCATCAGAATAATTATTTATCCACTCACTTTTTGTTTCATTATCTGGAAAATAAATAGATTGCGGAAAAACAATTATTTTATTATTTCTGCACTCCTTAACAATAGAAGGGACTACCCTACCACTATTCCAAAGTGATCCAAGATATCCGCCTCCTCCAAGCAATACTATATCCTGTTTTCGAATTTGCTTGAATACCATTTGTTTATTTCTAATAATCTCATCATGCGTAAATTTTATAATCTCATAATTAAGGTATTTTTGTTGTATAAGTCGCTCCATATTTCTTATAATCATATAATCTCCAACATTTTTATGGCTTGGAGTATTAACAATAATTATTCTAGCAGGCTTGCTACATTCTATAACCAAATTACATATACGTTCTACCCATTCAGTATATTCATTATCCCAATGACTTATAAAGGAAGATCCAAGAATAGAATAAATAGAGTAGACCGGTACCTTAACATTACGCTTCGCAGCAACAGTCATTTCACTGTCATACTTTGTAGACATAACTATAATTGCATCAGGTTCTTCCTTACTTGCTTCTTTAATACACACAACTGGTCTTCCCTTAAATTGTTTTTCATATGATATACAATCTGTCTTAATAAAAAACAACCTTGCATTAATCATGCCCCCAACACGTAAATACGAATTAATAACATATTCTGCATACTTTCCTATACCATAAATCCCAATCGTCTTTCCACAATCACTAAGAAGACCTATTTCCGATAAAATATGATAAATAGCGTAATACTGATAATCACGTATTTGTTCTAAAGTGGTGCCAACTTGCGTTAAATCATAACCATTACCAAAACGATCCACAATTTCATACAGCATGCTATAGCAGAATAAATATTCCTTAGACTCAACTATTATCCTATACTTAACTAACACTTTAAAAAGCTGCATATAAAATTCCGAAAGTCTAAGCATGAATAGTTCATAACATTCCTCTGCCAAAGTTCTATCTACCTTTTCGAAATATCTTAAAATATGAAATATAATATAAAATGTTTGCCTTTCCAAATATTGAAGCCAAAACAAATCAGAAAAGTCATCATAATCTAATAGTGTATTTATCATTCCTATTGAAATGTCAAAAACACTATTCACCTTGTTCCTGCTGAGTTCTGATGTCATAATTGAACCAGGCCTATATATCCTTGTATAAAAGCTCCTAGGAATATAGCAAACACGCCTTGAATGAAGCATACAATCAAAATAAAACTTATTATCTTCATAATGCGCTCCTTCTAAAAAAGTAATACCTTTTTCATCCAAAAACTGTTTGCGAAGGAACAATAACCAAGTAGGGCTCATTACCCCTTTAGTTCCCAAATATCTTTCAACAAATTCTCTGCCACTGAACACCCTATAAGGTTCTACAACGTTACTTCTATCATAATCTACCTTAACAAAATTTTCAGGAATTTTTCCTATACACTCTGTCGTTGCATCAAATGTAAGTATATCCAGATTCAACTTCTCCATTTCTTCCACGCAAATCCTAATGCAATCAGGAGCAATATAATCATCTGAATCAAGGAAATATATATACTTTCCCTCTGAATAATTTGAACCAGTGTTACGAGATGCACTTAGCCCTTTATTTTTCTCATGATGCAATAATTTAATGCGCTTATCTATTTCAGCCATTTTCTCCACAATGGTGCATGATGAGTCAGTAGATGCATCATCAACAACAATTATCTCAATATTTCTATACGATTGACTTACCACACTCAAAATAGCTTTTTCAACATAAGCCTCTGTGTTATACACAGGAATAATGACAGATACTTTGGCAATCATACTTCTGTCCATATACCTCCAAATAATGACAATTCTTATTATTTTATAGACCAGTTCTATTCATTTATGCCTAAAAATAAATAGTCCAAAATATTTTCTAACGAAAAAACATTATTATGAGCTATAGTATTCTTAATCTCATCAAAATCAGATACTGCTGTTACAATTATTGCATCGCTATTTAAAGAATTATCCAAAGCATTATATATGGGGATACTATCAATTTTTCCTTCTTCTATTTTTCTATCTATTATCCCTGATATTTTATAATCATATTTTGTTAGTTCATTTTTTAGAATTTTTCCAAGAATACCGTATCCATATATAACAACATTATGATAATCGTTTTTTTCTAAGAAAGTCTTTATAGTCACACCTCTTTGTGCAAGTAATATCCAATTATTGAGCACATTACGGAGTTTAATATTCCGAGTAAGTCTATCATTAAGTGCTATGTTTTCTTCTATTAGCTTTGCGTTTTCTCCCCAAAGATTTAAATTATCCTGCCAATATCTAATATTTTCAGATTCCTTCTCATACATTTTTCTTTGAAAAAAAAATATAGCTTCTTCACGTTCATTCTCATCAAGCAATTCCACTAAACCTGCAATGTCTTGTTTATCTGCTTTCACACGCTGATTAGTAAACTGGTTTGTTATGCACTCATACCAACAATTTCTTTTTTTGTATTCTTGTTTATATGTTCCATAAAAAAATATAAGAGATTTCCAATACTCTTTTTCACTTTTTCCCAATGAATCATTTTGTAAATAATTGATCGCCAATGAATCATATATAAATCTAATTTTGTATTTAGTATGCAATAATACACGAAAAAAATACTCCCAATCCTGCAATCTCTTTAATACTATATTAAAGCCACCTATCCCTTCTATTGCTTGTCTTTTAATTACGATAGTATTAGTATCTATAACATTTCCATATAGCATCTCTTTCAAAAAATATTCATTATCATAATAAGATACCATTCTTTCGCATATTTCTTTTGAAGGAAATTCTTCCTCATTATCTCCGTTTACCAATGTTGTTGTTCCAAACACACCGCCTACATCATCAGGCATCTCAAGTAATGCTGACATCCTGCAAAACAGATACTCTTCCCTCCAAACATTGTCCGAATCAAGAAATGCAATATAATTATAATTAGCATTTGCCATTCCTACATTTCTGGCATAGCAAGCACCACTATTCTTTTTATTCTTTATATATCGAATCCTTTTATCACGAATTTTCATGATTAATTCTTCCGTGCCATCATTTGATCCGTCGTCTACAACTATAAGTTCAAAATACTTATAGCTTTGACTCAATACTGAGTTAATAGCCCTACCAATTGTATTGGCTCTATTGTACGTAGGCATAATGATTGATACAGCATTTAGATTATTATTATAAATCTTATTTTCTCTTCTAGAATACGTCATAGTATGCAAAAAAGTCCTTATACTTTTTTAATCCATTCTTTTCTAGTTGCTCTTCTATTTCTAAATTTGCTTTACAAGCAACAATAATCAAAGTATCTTCATAATTACTGAAATCTTTTGGCTTAATTACTTTCTTCCCATTAATTATCATTCCTTCTTTAGTCTCAGAATTATCAAAAAAGTAATCCACTTGTAAAGTTCCATGTTGAGCAATTAAGCGTCTGCACACTTTTCCAGTCCCCCAAAATGCAAGTTTATCCTTCCCAAGGTTGTGTTTTAATCTCTCAATTTCCGACTCTACATTTCCCCTATCATCCTTACCAATATAAGCCAATCTCTGTTCCCAAAACTGTGTTACGTTTATACTATCAACAGCTCCATATAATTTATCTTCATAAAACGAGGCACAGAAAGCCTTAAGATCATTCTTGGTAATCTTTTCTAAATAATCCTCAAATGGAAACAAAATATCATCAGTTCTAAAATCAATATAGTTTTCATATTCTGAAAAGAGTCTCCAAAATTCTCTATTAAATCTTAAAGCAGCTTCTTGCATCATTAAAAGGGGAAATAAATCCGTATAAGATTTCTCATATTCCTCAAAAACGAGTTCAATATTATTATTGGTATTTTTATATTGAATACAAGATGGGGCCTGCTCCGAGAAAAAGTATTCACGAATAACTCCTGATACTGGTGGTATAGTGTCCATTATGCTGATAATATCAAATTGGTTAGCACGCATAAAATGCATATGTTTATCAATATCAGTGTGGACAAATAATGCCATAGGCTTATTCTTGCATGCATCGGTGATTGCACTATGTATTGCCGCGCTATATCCCATATCATAAATAAGATCATCTGAGCAAATATCTTTATAATATTTACGAATTACATTTTGAGATTTTGTGTGTTTATTCTTACTATAGCAATTATCCAAGAAAAAACTAATAAAGTTATGATATTGGTCAATTGAACTGAATTTCTCATATGGATTCCATCCATTCGCTTTCAGATAATTAACTCCTATCTTACGCGAACAAAAACTAAGTAATTCACAAATCATTAGTGGGGTATATTTACTATAGACAATTGGCAGATTATAAAAATCAGATTTATAGGCTACTATCATTGGTAACATTGCTTTTCTTGATGTATATCTATAATCAGTTACCACTTTATTCTTGCATATTGACATATATTCATCGTATGCCTTCTTTAACAGATATCCGTCTCTTGAAGTAAATACAACTCTCTTCTTTTTATAAGCTTTCAGAACTTTGTTCAATTTAATAATTTGAGCCACAATGTTCATTCCTAGAACGTAATATCCCATAAAATATGGATCTGACCCATATTTTGTGAGTGGATTAAATGGTCTAAATGGATTGTCAAAATAATAATTTGCTACCATTTGAATCATGCAACCATACCCATTTATTCCGGCTCTATCTTTATCGATCAAAACATACTTTTCCATGGCATCCATGCAATTGGGTATATAAAAAGCATTCCACCCGCACTGTATTGCCATATCATAATCACTGTAATAATTATCTCCAAAATGGATAATTTTACCTGGAGCCGTTGCTAATTGCCGAACTATTTCTTTATATAAACTTCCCGTACGTTTAAGCTTACCAGTTTTAGATGATACAAATATCCTTTCGTAATTTGTATAACCATTTTTTTGTAAAATATTTTCTACATCGTTTTCATCAAGATACATATCCGACGTAAAAATTACCTTTTTACCAATATCTAAAGCGTATGAATAAATTGAATAAACAAAGCGTCGTTTTAAATTATATTTCTGTTCCAAACATATCTCCGCATTCCTTAGTGACAAGCACACTTCTTCAGGAATACGATATGTTACTGATATATAATGATATATATCATCCAAATTGATATCTTCCTTTTCTGATACTGCTCTACATCCATTCTCACCATCTATTCTCAATGTGTGAAAGCTACTGTTACAACGATATAATTTTTCAAACGTCTCATCCAAAAGATAAAATAAATCACATGGATTATAAAATGGTCTTTTTACAGCGGTTTCAAAAATATCAAAGCTGACATATTCTTCTTTTCCGTTTAATAATCTGTTTTTTATTGTACTTAATACATTGTCAAATTCTGCATGAACACTATAAAAATAGCTATCCCCAAAAGTTGAAGATAGCCCTCTGTCACCGCATAGAGTGTCTAAAATCTTCAGACATTCTTTACGATCTTTTTCTTCTACCATTTTTACTGAATTAAACCAAATTCGAGAATACATTTGTCTTACTCTATATATATGATCACTAATCCACTTCTCTCGTTCATCAAAGAACTCATCTAATTTATCAAATACGTAGGTAATATCCTGCACATTTTTAATATATTTTTGACAACTAAGATTTCCAACTCCAGTAGAAGAATCATTATGTTGACAATAATAATATACTGCATCCTGCTCAAACTCAGCACCCTGCGCATAGTAAATAAGAATTGATGAAAACAAGAAATCTTCAAGCATCACCAAATGCTTATCAACAGTTTTAAAAAAGGGCAAAGCTTTCATCCATAACTCTTTTTTATATAGTTTGTTCCAAATAGTATGCCATACGTATGCAGTACCCTCTTGCTTATAATATTCTTGTTTAAAATCATTTCCATATAAAGGAAACTTTTCAAAAACAGTATTCATAATAGGAAATACTGTATTTTTCCCTTCAGCACTAAACATTGCAGTATACGAATAAACAATATCCGCATCACTTTCTTCAATTTTACGCACCAAGCTCCTAAAAAAATCATTATCGATATAATCATCTCCATCAACAAATGCTATGTAATCACCTGTTGCGTTCTCTACTCCTGTTATTCTAGCTTTAAATAAACCTTCGTTTTGCATTTTCTTAATATACTTAATATCAAAATCGCATCCCTTTTCCAAATATTCTTGAATCAGTTTATCTTCATTTTGCACTGAGCCATCATTAATAATAATTAACTCGATATTTCTATAAGTCTGACTAAGTATGCTACTAATACATCTGGAAACGTACTTTTCAACATTATATATAGGAACAATTACTGAAATCTTTTTCATCATCAACCTTTCTTTATTGCAATAAGGTATATCTAATTACTAATTTTGGAAAAAATCGTATATTCTTTCACAAACTTTACCATCAAAACCAGTTGTCATATAATCTCTATATACTTGCATTTCCTCCTTTTGATAATCTTTACCATCACCTATCATTTTAATAAAATCGCCGATTTCTTGCATTCCAGTTGCTTTATACATAGCTTTATACCATGCTTGTTCCTCATAATCGCCATCTTCTGTACCTCGTAATATGCATAAAATAGGCTTATTATAAAACAAATAATTGAGATTTAAAGACACTTCAAGATTAGAAATCAAAGCATCTGAAATAGAGCAACTCGCATAATAATTCGGCAACATATCAATAATAACTGAATATTCTTCCTCATATTTCATTATCTCATCAATGTAATTCTCTCTCTTTAACGTAAGTGGATGAGGTCTCCATATCATAACCCTTTCCGGATTCTCCACGGTAAAGAATTTAAATAACGGTCTTGGATCAATGACTGTAGATAAAAAAACGGTTTTCCCTTTACACCTTTCTTTCCAATTATCTGGCAGTTCAACATCCTCGTTAATCGATTCATACAAATTATCTAATCTAGGATACCCAAATCTCAAAACTTTTTTCTGCCATAATTCATTATTCTTACATATCCAATCACAAAAATATTCACTCCCTATATAATAATCGATACTACGTAATACCTGTTCATTATAACTTGAATTTTTAGTTTCCTTTTTCGACATTCCTGAATGATATAAATGTGTTCTAATTGGTGTCACCTGTATCAGTACATTTTTACGATCAGGCCCAAAATCCATCCCAAATGGAATGTAATGATGATCATATCCCAAACCGAAGCACAATTTAATTTCACACTTCTCCAATATATGATTCGATTTAAAAATACAAATAATATCTTTTTTCTTCAGATCGTTGATTATTCTAATAATACGTCTTAAATTATCCACTCCCGCAAACGACCATTCTAATGAGTCCTTTTCAGGGAAAACCATAATACACCTGCTACCTCTTTGGTGAAATATCTCAACCAATTTTGAATTACTATAATAAAAATACGAATATGATGACCAAAAGAACCCTGCATCAAATAAACAATCGTCAATATTCTGCGAAGATAACAATTCATTTAGCTCATCCCATTCCAATGAATTATAAAATACAGCCTCTTGATAACCTGTCACATATACATTTGCATGTTTTTTTATTTTTTCAGATATTTCAGCAATTATCTCATTCTGCATCTGTATGTTTCCGATTGCAACTAATACACACTCTATGTTGTTCTCCAAAACATATTTAATTAAATCTTTATCAGAATAGATGGTATACCCACTTATTTGCTTTCCAAGTTTTTGGACATCACGATCAAAAAAGGCATAAACATCAAAAACCTTTCTTAGTTCATTATAGTCGATATTTTCTGCAATTAATCCAGCACCGTATATAACAGTCCTTCTCATTAATCTCTCCTTCAAATTTGAAATGTCATAATGCTCCTTGTAATCAATTTTTGCATGCAAGGACTGAAATGGCATTACCTTATGATCAAATGTTGCGCAATATCTCTAATACCATTTCTGTAGGTTTTTTGAGACCATCATTATCTAATATCAAGTCCGGAGATTTTGGTTCCTCAAATATGAAATCCAACCCAGCGACAGTAGTATCTTCCTCAGAGGAACTACCACTATATAACCCCTTTTGATCACGATCTTTTAATATTTCTAATGGAACACGTATATAGATTTCTTTATAATTTCTAATATTTTCTCTATTCCATTCTCTTATACTATCAAACATTGAAATCGTGCATATAACAACATTTATACCTTGATCAGACAAGAGCTTACATAATTTAGAGTAGCGCATTGCACACTTTTTTCTGTCCTCTTTAGAATAGCCCAGATCATCTCCAAATACCTTTCTTAATGTATCCCCATCAAAAAAAACACTATTTAGATGTTCCTCATGATATGTTTCATAAAACAAACTACCAATAGTAGTCTTACCTGCACCAGCCAGACCTGTTATCCAATATACCATTCCCTTTTGTTTAGTATTCTCCACTTAAATAATCCCTTCTTCAGCAAGCTTTAAATCATCCTTATCATCCACTTCATACCATCCCCTATCAATATGAAGAGCTTTAAGTTTCTTGCCTTCATCTATCATCCCTTGAAGCAAATCTGTCATATACATTTTTCTATAGTTTCGCTTTGTTCTCCAAAGTGATTCGCCTACCTCAGATCTTCTGGATGCTTCTTCAACTATTTCAAGCATATCTTTAATCCCTTTGCCAACAAATCTCATAAGTCCTATATACTGTGCCATTACATCCTTTAAATCAGTAGTCTTTTGTCCGATCTCTGTTAGATAATCACCGGCATCATACTTTAATGTCTCCGCATCATCTAGTGGATTATCACATCTAGCTGCCCAGTATGAATACCACCCATCATCAACTACAACTCCAATATCCCCTCTATACTGTAGCACTTCGGCTAATACATGCTTCTCATATATAATATCTCCATAAGATATTAAAATATCTTCTGCCTTTTCAATTACGTTTTTAGCACACATAAGTGAATAAACCATATTTGTATTTTCATATTCATCGTTTTTTACTAATGTTATCTTCGTATCTTTTAATTCATCAATCAAAGTATCAGCTTTATATCCGCATACAATGATTGTATCTTCTTCCTTAATACCACAATTTCTCATAACATCCAATTGCCTTCTGATAATACTTTTCTTACCTACTTCAACCATACATTTGGGTTTATCATCAGTTAGTGGTCTTAATCTTGTACCTTGACCTGCAGCCAAAATAATTGTTTTCATACCTTTATAATCTCCTTCGCTATTTAAATAAACATCTAAGCATTTCTATATCACTCTCTTCAAATGGTATATTTCTTTCTGGATGCCACATCGTTCCCACAATATTAGCATCTTTCACTTTTATTGCTTCCACAATCTTATCATCAGAAACTGCCACAACATTAACTCCGTTACGCATACATTCATCTATATCTGTGCATGCATAATTATGATAACTATTTACAATACGATTACCTATTTCACCAGATACATTATGTTTAACAGCCACATGACCAGATATCTTATTTAATGAGCATTTATAATAATCTAGAATAAATTGCATACCTCTACAGAAACCATAAACTGGAATACTATTATTTAGAGCGAAATCCACAAGTCTTTTCTCAGTCTCATCACGCTCTATTGTATCTCCCCCATATTTTGCGAGATTACTCCCTCCGGAAAGGATTATTCCTATCGGTTTCACTTCATGTAAATAATCTTCAACAAGTTCTGGAAGATTTGGAATAGGTATTGGACAATATCCACACTTCAAAATAAAATTTGCAATATTTTGATCCGCACAATCTCTCCGCTCATTATAAGATTCAATAATCTCAACTCTCTGCGTAAAAATCACTTTTTTCATTATTCACCCATCATTCTCAATTAACATACTTGAGCTGTCCATGCTCTTGATTTATAAGGCACTGCTATCTCTTTCATACCAGTTAACATTTTATCTATATTATTTAAGATCATTTCAAACCGCTCGGGTCCTGCCTGGGATTGAATATCATTTACCGATCTCCATATATTGATGTACCGTTCCTTAGACATGATTTCTTCATGCTCAGCTTCCATAAAAACTATATTTTTAAAGTTTCCACCTAACTTATTTTTGATAATCTCCGTCGTAACAGAAGCCCCTGATGATACTCTCTTCAATTCAGGTACAATCCGATGGATCATTTCTTCTATATCGACAAACAGCTCATTCCTCTGAACATCTCTTGGATTCCAAATAGCAGTAAAATAACCATTGGCTTTTAATACTCGCTTAAATTCTATAGATGCCTTCGTTGCATCAGCCCAATGAAATGAAGATCCCATCAATAACCAATTGACTGAATGTTCATCTAATCCCGTAGCCTCCGCTGCCCCCTTTTTCCATAGAAATTCAGGGATTTTAGAAAAGATTTTTATTCCTTCATTTCTCATCGCATCATTAGGTTCAACCGCATATCCTCGCATTCCAATTTCATATAAGTTACTTGTTAACTTGCCAGTACCGGCACCTACATCAGCAACAACTATATCATCTCCAAATTCCACCATAACTCTATTACTTACATAGCGTAAAAGTTCTTTTGAATAACCAGGTCTGTCCACATAGTATTTAGCTAATTCTGTAAAATCACCTTGCTTCATTTTTATCTCTCCTTATTATTTGTATGTTTTTCTCAAGTGCATTTAACGCAACAATACTTGCCTGTTTTAATCTAAAAAATGACTTTTCTCCTACCCCTACGGCAGCTGGTATTTCCAATTCACCAGCACGTATTGCCATATGAGAATTAGCTCCCCCATACATAGTGATAAATCCTTTAATATCATGTGAAAAGATCCAATCATAACCAGGATCAGCACTTTTTATTAATACTATTCTTCCTTCTATATCCGAATTAATATCATCATCTAGGCACACCACCTCAGCACAAGCTTTTTTTGTAGTTATATAATTTGGTTCTGTATCTGGATATTCGAATTGCCAAATATCAATATTTGACGTCACTACTGGTGGTAGGGTAATCTGCTTAGTAACATCATAATAAGCTCTGCCCTCCTCAATATATTTATGTATTATTTCCTTAGCATTTTTAGTAGAAGAATATAGTTCCTGAATCACATGAATATTTGCATAAGACATCTCTTCCTCAGATATTCCATACTCTTTCCCAACATGTTTTAAAATTCGAAGTGCCTCTGAAACATTTCTCGTAAATACAAATTTACCAAATTCTCGTCCTTCAATAACACATTTAATAAATTCCAATAATTCAATTACATCTGTCGAAAGCCCACTTTCTTGCAATCTCTTCCTCAGTTCTTTCATTTGGGAAAGTGATAGCTTAAACATCTTTCTATCATGTTTTTGCTCTTTTTCATGAATCCAATCGAAATACATGTCAGGGGCTTCATCATATCTTTTTGAAGATATGTCATATGTACCTGGTCGAAGATGCCCATATTTTTTTAAAAATCCCTCCTTTGAGAGCATTATAAAATCATCATTCATACGAGAACTAACTGTATTAACACTATTCATAAATGCTGAGTACTCATCTTCTGATATAATTCCCACAGATACCATTGACTTTAGAATCTGCACAGCAATGAATGCACCTC
The DNA here is from genome assembly GCF_000424125.1 of Butyrivibrio sp. FC2001. Classification (NCBI taxonomy): domain Bacteria; kingdom Bacillati; phylum Bacillota; class Clostridia; order Lachnospirales; family Lachnospiraceae; genus Butyrivibrio; species Butyrivibrio sp. FC2001. The sequence continues at coordinate 197,274 of NZ_AUJH01000011.1, read as the reverse complement.
TCGCCAATCCAGCAAATGGGAGCGTTCCATATCTTTTACAATCTTCAAGAAGCCAATAAATTCTATCAATATCATTCAAATTGCTATCCATTAGCTCATAATATCTTTTCTCCAATATTTCAATCTTCTTTTCATCTTTTCTCCATAATCCACGCTCGAAATCTGTAATATTCTTTGTCACGAGACATAGTGAATCCACAATCTGCGAAATCTCATCTTTAGAAAATCCATATTCTCTTAGTACTTTTATGCGTTCCTCGAGGTCAAATGTATAACATGAAAAAACTATATCAAACTCCGCTTTATCATGTGCTTTAGGATTCTTTTTTAGTAAATCGATATAATAATTTACTAATTTCTCGCTTAAACTATCGCTCAATGTAGCTGGTATAAAAGAGTTAAAACTTACCCTTACATCGATGTAGGGGCATCCTCCAAAGTCAACCAATAAAGGAAAACTTCTCAAGTTTCTATAACCATAATTGTCTCTTTGATACGCCCAAACATTATCAGTGATAAGTTCTCTATATAAAGACAAAGCAAGAGGCTTAGGTCTTATGCCTATCATTTCTGCTGGATTCCAATCAGTCATTACACTATATATCGTGTTTTTACCACACAAAAACGGTCTTTTCTTCTGAGCATTATTTATATATTCTGAAATCCTTTCTAGTTCCTTTTTTTGTAATTCGCTATTTGATAATTTATTCCTCATAACCAAGGGTCTAACTTGCAAAATATATAGATTTTCATTTTTATCAAATGCAAATTCAACGTCAAGATTATTTTCCTCAAATAATCCCTCAAGTTCTGCAAGACATGAGCACAATTTACTTAGCCTTTTGTTCTGTGTATCATCTGAGTATGCACAAATATTATTAAAATTTTTGCTTTTATGAAAATAGAATAAGTGGTTTTCATTCCCATCCCCAGACGTCACGCTTTCGGTAGAACCTGTTGTATCATAATTTACAACATAGTAATCCCCTCCTGTATTAGGATCTAACGTAAAAGCAACCCCACACATAACTGGAGAATTCAGCATAGTCTGTACTAACACTTGATCCGAATAATCAGTACGATTGTACGAAACTATTACTTTTTCAATCGCATTATGAAGGTCATCTATATTCAATTTCACATTGGGAATTGAGAGAAATCTGCCAGCATTACTATTTTCAGAAGTATCTTCATCATGACAACTTGATCGAATAATTACAGTAGAATTAAATTCATTCATTATATTATCCATAATGCATTTACTATCTTGTAGCCATTCTTTAACAGTAAAAGATACTTGAGGAAATATTTTGGCATTATGAATAATGCCTTCTAGCATCTTTAGAGTATCAGCTTTAGACCCATGTATCATACAGAAGTTGCCCCCTTTGTCTATTCTATAATACTTCCTATAAATATAATCAAAAGCAGTACAAGTCATTAACTACACGAACTAATAATTCTTTTATAAGTTTTAAATATCACTACGTATATGCCTTTATCGAGCACGTAAAATAATTTTTTTAGTAATCCCATCTTTTTTTAGCACTTCATCTATCTCAGGAATTAAATGTTCTCTCATCGCTATTATTACCACATCCGTCGGTAATATATCTTGTTTGTTGTATTTGAACACCTTTATCCCCTTAACAACTTCTTTATCTCTATCAAGATTTGTAACTAATAATCCTGCTACCTTAATTTTATTATTATCCAAATAATCGAGTGCTACACTAGCAACCATTCCCGCCCCATATATCCACACTCTAGCAGCATTTTTTATAAGTTCTTGCTCTGAATACGTTAACGGTATAATCTTATACTCCAGATTCTCTTTACATTGAATAATATCATAGAAAAATTCATCTACCGCTCTTCCAACATGAAGTGATTTCTCCTTAGGAAGTACACTATTGTAATATTCATATACTCGGTATCTCTTCTTTAAATATGAGTAAAAAGCTTCGTCTAATTCCTTATTTGTCGCATACGCGCTCCATATCCTTGCTATTTCCATCATAACAACAAAAATAGACTGGCGCCTTGCTTCAGTTATTTCGCTCATTATAGAATCTTTTCGTCGTCTGTAGTAATAAAGAACATCATCTATCACTCGAACCTTTTTAGCTCCTAATATTGCCTTAACATAATATAAGTAATCCTCATGTACAATACCTTCATAAAATAAAATGTTATTATTTAAAACATAATCTTTATTATAAACCGCTGTATATGCAGTAATATTTGTTATATTATCTTTTTCAAAAATGCAAAATAATTCATTGCCTGCATAAACTTTAGAATATTTACTCAAATCAAGCTTGATAGAAAAATCATCATTCCCTAAATTTTCTTTATTAAAATAGATGATATCCATATCATCTATTTTTAAAATATTATATAAAGTATCTAACATGGATATGTCGATCTTATCATCAGAATCAACAAAAACTAGGTATCTTCCTCTTGCTTTGAATATTCCATTATTTCTACTTGCTGATAACCCAACATTATGTGTATTTTCATATATTCTTATTTCTAGATCAGAACGATCCGCATACAAATACAAAATATTCTTTGAATTATCAGTTGATTCATCTTCAACACAAATTATCTCAAAATCCTTAAAGCTCTGTTTTTGTATACTGTCTAAACAATCAGCTAAATAGTCTTCTACATTATAAATCGGAACTATAATTGAAAAAAAAGGAGTATTGTTCTTCATTGACACCTGCATATTTTTTTTAATGATTCTAAAAAATCTTTGCAACTACTCGAATACCGGATATTCCTGGACTTTAGATAAGATGTTATCATAATAAAAAGCACTCTTTAACTGTTCTTCAATTTCTATATTACCTAGGTAAAATTGCTTCCACAGTTCATTAATAAAATCTGTATCAATCCATCTATTACCAAGCTTTTCATAATCCTTAATAAACTCTTTAATTCCATTATTTATTCTTATTCTTGCATTCCATTCTTTCTGATTAGTCATTTTAGGTTCTGTCATGAATGTCCCATCTTGCTTTATGGACTTAATCATCCCATAAGGAGCTGTCAAAAAAGATTCAACAAATATGCTTTGTTTTCGTATATAACTATCTTCGCCCTTATAGTCATTATTCTTTTGGAAACAAGCATGCATATCATTATCACTTGCTTGTTTTCTTACAACCATATAAAACCCTTGTAAATCTATTCCCAAAATTTTCGATAGTAGTTTTTGACTACTGCCTGCATACCATAAATCCACCAATGCATCATCCTTGCATAAATGTAATTCATTCAAATACTCTTTAAACTCATTAGCTTCCTTAGACAAACCAGGAAAAATCATGTCAATATATGGTCTTAACCATTCTTTAATCTTACTAATTTCACTTGGAAGTACTATCCATTCATCACTATGTTCATCATTTTCAGGCAAAGAATAATGCAACCTAGACTTGACATAATCACAGAAACGACCAGAATATGGATGCTCTAATAGGGGACTCCATTCCTTGTCGCTATCACAATCTGCTATTAGTAAAACCTCACGCGAAACTGGCAAATACTGTGCTTGAGTATATATTTTTTTACATGCGACACTTTTCAGATAATTGTAATCCTCTATTAGCCAATACCCATCTCGAGCCATAAAAAAAATTCTGTTAATATTCTGTTTTTTTGTCTGCTCGTCTATCCATTCCAAAAATGTGTACATCATACTGCCAAAAAGTACATATCCAATGTCTTCGTACGATTTAAGAATTACTTTACCTCGAGTGGCGACTAGCCCAAATGCATCTGCGAATAAACGTTTACACAACAGACCTGCAAACACGGATTCTGCTTTTGTTTGTACTCTTACCAGAAGTTCCTTCATGGATGACATTTCCCAAATTTTATTGGGTGATGCTACATAAGCTGTAGCTATCCCATATCTTTTAGGTTGTTCTATGTCTCCAATAACATCATCTCCTATATGAATTATTTGAGATTTCTCATGCTCTTTTACAAATTGTTCCCATAAACTCCCATCTTTTTTACTATGTTTCAATTCATTTGATATCATCAATGGAATATTTTCGCTTATACCTGCTTTGTAACACAATTCCTTTAAAAAAGAAGTTGGCAAATACATATCGCTAATAATATACACTTCTTTTTCCTCAGAGATTCTATTACACAGCTTAACCATATCCGCCCGTGGATATGAAACAACTCTTTCTACATCAAGCTCTATTCTTTTGGCCATTTCTTTAAGTTCTTCACTATAGGAATTCTTATTCCATATAATGTCATAAATCTCATCAATATTTATATATTTATTTGACAAGAGAGAATCTGCTCTTTTCCTTTCATCATAAAAGTTGCCCAAAGAATCAGTTATGTCATTTAATCTATCAGAAGACAAATTTTGGACGTCATCAGGAATCAATATGCTTCTAGCTATAAGCGTATCAAAAAGATCAAATGTAACGATATCGTAGTTTTCAACTTCCCTCTCGAGATCTTTGACGTCCTTTTGCCAATACTCATTTCCTGATGATTCCTCTAACACTTCTGTTCTCGCTATCGTCCCATCTAAATAGTAAACTGGTATTTTTACATCTCTTATCCTATGAAAAATAATATTCCAATAATTTCTATGAGTATTGATTATTATAATATCTGCAACTTTTTCAACATTTTCTACACTAACTATTGGTACTCCTCTAATATTCCTTCCGATATTCTCAGGATCCTTGTCCAATAAAGCAACAAAATTATATTGCATACCAAGCTCTGTCAATATCACAGAAGTCATTCGTCCAATACCATATAAAGCTATCCGCACATTCTTAAACTTATTAAAATATTTATTGAATGATTCCACTTCATCCTTAAACTTGAGATTAATCATTTTGTCACCGGTATGTTAATCAAAATTCCTATAATGAACTTGAAAAAGCATCAGTTTATTTATGTCTTGGAGACTCATAATTATCAACATAAAGCAAAATATTGATTGGAAGCTTCTTAAGATATTTCTCCATAAGAGGCTTTACTACGTTCCAATCAAGTCCACCATTTCCACATCCCAGTTTAGAAAAAGCAATTAAGTCAATATTTAGCTTATCCCACACCGCACAGAACTTTTTCAAACCCTCTTCGATATATTCAATTTTGGAAGGACTTCTCCCATGTTTCTTCGTAGGAAATAGTAATACCCATCTATCTTCACCCTTAAAAAGAGCTAACTCGCCACCATTAAGTGCTTTTTTATCACACAAATCTTTATAGGCTTCAACCATCTCAGGATATTTGTTCTTAAGCTCCAACGCTAGTCCTTTTCCCATCACGCCTACAGTTTTAACTGTATTTAATCGGCACCTGCGCAGGACTATCAAATATATTACTTTTTACATATGTAATCATATATTAACCTTCATTCTCAATCATACATATGTCACTTAGAACGCTCTAACATTTTTAAATAATCCTTTCCACTACTTCAGTAACCCTTTCACTGGCATGACCGTCTTCAATGACCTCATTTCTATTTATAAATTCATGTACTGCAGAAAGGTACTTATCTAAATCAAAGTTTTTTACATTATCTTCTAATTCTTCATTATTATCTGCAATTGCAAATGGCAATTCTTCCCTCTTCCACATAAACTGTCCACGATTTTTTACATATTCTTCAACATCATCCGCATAAAGTAAGACCGGAATCATAGCAAATGCTGCATCAAATGCACAGCTGCTATAATCTGTTATAACCAGATCACATCCACCCATTATTTCACTTATGTCAGGCATCTGACTCACATCTATAAGCCTACTGTCTTTACTTAGAAGCGGCATTTCATCGAGTTTTGCTGAAAGCTGTGGGTGAAGCCTTAAAAGAATCCTCCATTCACCTCCAAACTTTTCTCCAAGTACTTTTATCAATCTATCAAAATCAATCTGCGGTGTCTCAGCAATTACTTGCTTTTGCCCTTGCTGATTTCCGCCTCTGAAGGTAGGTGCGAACAAAACAAGCTTCATATCTTTATCAAGAGAAAGCTCTTCTCTTATTTGTGCATGAAGTTTTTCTTTATTATTTATTAGCGGATCAACTCGTGGTGATCCTACTCTAAGAGTTGGTCCTTTATATAATAGTTTTTTTGGATAAACTCTGTCACAGTATTCTGAATTAGACAGGAAAAAATCAGCAAGATTTGAATCCCATTCACTGACAAGTCTTGCTATTTCTGGAAATGCATCTCCACGATATAGTCCAACTGCCTTAAACCCAATAGTCGCGTGCCAAGTCTGAATATATAGTTGTTTTTTTCTTTTCAAAGTTCCAAATGGTTTTCTATAGTTATCTATCCATACTTTTGATGTTGCAAGATGGAATACTGTATTAAACGTTGTATCTTTAATTGGCTTAATAAAATCCGGAAAATCTTTTGTTGGATCATGAAGCAGCCAAACCAATTTTAAATCTGGCCTTCTTCTATGAAGCTCCTCTGCGATATATCTTGGATTACATCCAAAACCACCATCTCCTTCAAAAGCAGAAAATGTTACTTTCTTTTTATTTATCGGAAGTACCCAAAACAAACGAAAAAGCAAGCTTAGTCGTCTTGCTTTTCTTTTTCTCATCTCTATATATTTGATATCACTAGTATCCAATTATGTATGTTAGTCCTCAACCCGCATAGGTATTTCTACTCTTAAAAGCGTAGATGATATATTAGGCGTGTGCGGAAGATAAACAACATCTACTCCGAAGGGTTTTAGATCCTCTTCAGTCTGTTTCCACCTGGCATCACCCTTCCAATCATCGCCTATAAATACTGCATCAAACTTATATTTTTTATATGTTTCAACCTTATCAAGCGTATCAACAATGATGCATTCAGACACACTCTTAAGATTCCTTATTATCTCAGCACGGTCTTCCTGAGGGATAACAGTTTTCTTATTCTTATATTCTTCAACAAGAGCGTCGGAATTGACTCCTACTATTAGTCTTTCGCATTGTTTTGCAGCATTATTTATGATGTGCAAATGCCCGATGTGAAACATATCATATACGCCTTGTGTATAGCCGACTTTATACATATGAAGCCTTCTTGTTTTCTAACAAACCTGCAAAAAATCGTTTTTAGTGATACTTATTCCTTGTTACATATCAAAATCAGATCATCATTAATAAAACCATTTGTGCTTATTTCTTCATTATCCAAAAAAACATTTGGAGAAAAAGTTTTTACATGCACTCCATGTTTCTCAATCTGTTCTTTGAAGTCATTTCCAAAAAGTCTTACATGATCCTCCTGTCCAAAAAGCCGTTTTCTCTCATCTTTGCTTAATGGCTTGTCCTCTTCTATTGTGTCCATATCTCTACAAATTGGAAATGATAATATCAATTTTCCACTTCTTTTCATAACACGTTTAAGCTCTGCCATTGCAAGCTTTAAATCATCAATATGCTCTAGCACATGATTAGCGATAACATAGTCAAATATCTCATCTTTAAATGGAATATTCTTAATATCAGCCTTTATAATTCCATTCGAAGGATTAATATCTGCAGGAATATACTGATTCTGTATATTTTGAAGTTTTTCTCTTATCTGTGCTTCAGGTGCAAAATGCAAGATAGTTTTTCCTTCTTCAAAGATATCTGTTTGCGTAGCCAAAACATAGTAAAGCCAGCGGGCTCTATCCATGCTTCCACATGCCGGGCAAGTCATGTTTTTCCTATATCCCGCACCTATAATATGAAGATTCTTGAACAATTCTGATTCGCAAATCTGTCCGGGTAAATATTCAGAAATCAAACTCCCGCATATAGGGCATCTTTTCCTTTCAACAGGTAAGTTGTTTCTTATAAATCCAGAGCAATCGAATATCCTGTTTTCTTTAACTCCGGCATCTATTAGTTTCACTCTTATCAGATTGATAGTATCTCTATTACCAAGTGCAATCAGAATCATATAATCGCCACTTATCTGTGATGCTTGCTTAATACTGATTACTACGATGCCTTCGCACATTTCTCCATCGTATGCTTCAGACTTGATAAATCCTGCAACTTCTGAATCTGTACATTCTTTCAAAAAGCCGAGTAATCTGTGACCATATTCACCTGTTCCGAATATATAAATACGTTTTTTCATCTTATAGTGGTTGATTTAACTAATTCTATTAATCTATTTTGGATATATTTAAAGCGCAGCTTACGCTGCGCCTGCTTTAATTGCATTGTATTTGTCAAATTTGTTTTTGATTGTCATTGGAGAATTTTTGTGTTATCGTTGTGAAGCCGTGTACCTCCAGCAGAAATGAGGTGGCGGTCTTGCAACTTTTAATATCTTTTCTAATCTCTGTTATGGCAAGTATAGTCGCCTATTATATTTGCAAATGGCTTGACAGGGAAGATTAACACGGTAATAGCCTGAGAATAGCTCACTATGACGAGCAAGAAGCCCTCGATGCTGGAACATCGAGGGCTTCGTTTTGTCTTGGAACTTTTTCATATCTTTTATATGCGTTTTCGCAATATGATGTTACAACACCCTTCCTATATTGTCAAATATCCTATACTCTGCCTTCTCCTCTTCCACCACCTCATTCATCACAATGCCGCGCTTCGCCATGTCACAGTTTAACAAAGCCCCTGTAACTCCCCCGCAATGAATGAGTCATTGCTCATTATGTCCATATCCGTACGTCAGGCGGCATGGCAGCTCTGATTTTCAGATACTTCCTGGCTGTCTATCAATGCGTTTATGTAATCTATGTCAAGTTGAATTTTCGCACAATTATCTAAATATTGTACATAATAGTATATTATCACAAATATATTGTACCAACAACAAAGCAACTTCACTAAATTATATTAAATTTATATAAAATATACCTAATATGGAGAACATCTCCATATTAGGTATATCGGTATACATTATCAAATTGTTTAAGGTATTTATTCTTCAAACATTTTCAAAATCTCCCCCTCCAGAAACCGTATCTATATCATTATACTTAAACTTATATTTTCCTTTTCCCACCCCTTCTACTGGAACGATGATTTTTAGTTCATTTCCCATTCTTTTCAAATATGAAGTTGCAGTAACTTCTGAGCATCCAAGAATTTCAACCACACGAGAATTCCCAAAAACTCCCGTACCAATCTGCTCATATAACTTCAACATATTTTGCTTTATATTTTTTGAAAACCCTGAATCCAAGATTTTTTGCTTAAAATCTTTGGTTTCACTCTCAATCCAAACATTTTTCTTTGGTTTGGAGCCATTTTTAATTTCATAATATTCCTCATTTACTGGAATAACGACAGATGTAATATTATCATTCACATCAAAGGTCTTATAATATAAATCCGGTGATCCATTTTCCCTCATAGATCTCTTAGCTTCCCCTATACCAGTTCCAAAAGATTCAATGATTCCTAATGATTTAAACATATCTCTTAGTTCCGGATTTTCCGTATCTCTTTCATTAAAAAAAGTTCTTTCATTCAGATCACTGATTCGTATAGGCGGTAGCGGTTTATTGTAATTAACTATATTAATCTGTTTTTCAGATACATATATCTGAATCGGTTTTCCATTTTCATAGTTATTATGAACGATTGCATTTGCAAGTAATTCTTCAAGCGCTATAAAAGTAAAATTCTCTATTCTTTTATTATCAGCACTTCCATCAACTCTTATTACAAGCTCATTTAAGAAATTGCTGTTTATATAGTCCAGCGCAGTATAGTACTGCTTCCATACCGCTCCTTTAAAAACTTTGGACTCCATTTTTCTCTTGGTTCCAAACATATCAATTATGCACTCTGTATATGCATACGGTACGATTTTTTCCGGATGAGAAGAAAACATCAAGACAGCGAAATTCTTTACCCTCATTTCGCTAGGATCATTTTTATCTACTAGCGCAAGTACTTTTGCTAACTCTCTTTTATCCAGATCCTCACTTATTTGTCTTTCGCTGGTTTTAAATATATATTCGCGAAGAAGATCTATATCCAAATCATCAATTGTTGCTCCTGTACTCACAATAGAGCTGTAGTGGAAATTTGAAAACTTACGTAAAAGATCATATTCTTCATCAACTCTTGCAAGTCTTGTGTCCGCTTCAATTCTTACATATCTCCCCGGCTTAAGATTTATCTTTTTGTCCTTCTCCGCTTTTTCCGCAACCATAAAAGGTCCACCAGCTTGTCTCATAACAATAATAAGCAGGTAATTCAATCCATCAAGTTTATTCGATATCACTTCAAAAGCAACATTTGGATACAGAAATGACCGCAACGAATTAATAACATTTTTGCATTTTTCCATGCGTCCTTCCGGTATTCCTTTTATGGGAATTACTGGTATTGCCTTATTATCTTCACTATTTTCTTCCTCAACACCAATAAAGAGGTACTGAATATCATTGTTGTAGTAATTATTCCCGTATGCACAGATAGTCTTTAAAATCTTATCAAGCTGCTGTTCTGAGGCTTTATACTCTATATATGAGCACTCAGCAGTCCTGGTTTTCAAAATTTCATTTGCACGTTTTTTTATTTGTCTGTAATCCATAATTGCCCTCCGAATACAAAGAAATTATATATCAATCCAAAGTTTTCGTCAATGAAACCAAAGAAAAAAAGGCACCCTGCAACCACAGAATGCCTTCTCATAATTATTATTTTATGGTCTCTACCATCCCTGTTGCTGCCTTCTCATAGTCATAAATTTCTCAACAACCTTAGCCATAGCAATAGACTCCTGGGATGTCAGCTTATAGTCCTTGCCTCCGGTCTTGTTGATCTTGCCAAGAAACTCCGCTATCTCATACCTGAATCCGCTGGTTCCAACAAATGGTGATTCATAATGATCCACTTTATTAGGATCCTCATAACGGACATCGAAGCTCTGAATAAGCCACCAAGGGGATTGAGCCAATATATATCCTTCTGTTCCAGATATTACCAGCTGGCCTTCTGATTTTACTCCAGCACCTGTCTTGGATGTAGCCATTTTCCCCTTATATATGAACTGTACTCTGGTAAACCGGTCTATACCGTTATCTCCGAGAATGGAGTCTATTCTTATGTCCTCATAGTCTATACCGAACAGCTTGAATATTGGAAGCATAGTGTAACTTCCATACTCCATGAATGCTCCGCCATACTTTGCATCCGCCATCTCTCTGGAATTTCTAATACCAATTCGTGTAAAGCAGGCATCAATATCGCAAATCTCACCTATAGTTCCATTTGTCGCCACAGTAAGAAGCTGCTGGAATCCAGGAAGATACGCTGCTCTTATTCCTTCCATCAGCACAACATGATGATCGTGAGCAAGCTGATACAGCTCCACTGCCTCATCATAAGTAAAAGTCATAGGTTTTTCGCATAACACGTGCTTATCCGCAAGGATGGCCTTCCGAACGTAATCAGCATGTGTCTCATTTGGAGAAGCGATGTATACTGCATCTACTTCATTTAAAAACTCGTCGAAATAATCTGAAAAAGTAAGGACAGGGTAATTCACAGCAAAATTACTAAGGCTTATTTCTTCCGGATTGTACGCAGCAACAGCTTCTATACCTGATACGTACTTGACTTCGTCCATGAATCTGACAGCAATTCTTCCAGTGCCTACGATGCCAAGCTTAATAAGCCTCATTCTGTCATGTCTTAAAAATGTTGATGATATATTTGGGGTTCTCTCAAGATATACTACATTGCAGTATTGTTTTAGATAATCGAATTTTCCTTCCCAGTCAGAGCCGAGAACAAAGGTGTCTATTCCGTATTTCTGAATATCCTCTACCTTTTGGCCAACATGATCCTCAACTATAATCTCGTCAGCAAAACCGGTGTGGCGTACATTCTCTATTCTGGTCATAATAGGATCTACCAGGTTTAGCTTCCCTCTCTGCCGATCATAATATTCCGTGGTCACTCCCACAATAAGGTAATCCCCAAGCGCCTTAGCTCTCTCGAGAATGCGATAGTGTCCTTCATGAAAAAGGTCAAATGAACCATAGGTTATTACTTTCTTCATTAGATTACCCCTCATAACCTGAATCAACAATTATCTGTCTGATAGAAAGTGTTCAAATACCCTGCTTCTTGATATAGCTTCTTTATACTCTATTGTATCATAATTCTTATCGTTTATTCGTCTTACAAATTCTCTGAATTCGTACCTCAGACCATCACCTTCAAATATCTCTTCATATTTGTCTATTTTTCGAGGATCTTCGTATCGAACTTCAAAGTATCTTGTGAGCCACCAGGGTGATGGCACCAGAATATATCCTTTTGTTCCCGAGATAAGAAGCTGCCCTTCAGACTTTACTGTTAGACCGCATTTTGCAGTTGCAAATCTGTCACTATAGTTAAAATGCGCCTTGGTGTAGCCATCAACGTTTCCTGCTTTTATAGTTTTATATTCGATATCCGTATAATCTGTTCCAAGAAATCGGAATATAGGAAGCATGGTATAAGTTCCAAATTCTGTGAAGGCACCACCAATTTTCGTGTCTGTAAGCTCTCTCACATCACCTTCTGTAAGTCTTGTAAAGGCTGCCTCAACATCAACTACCTCGCCAATTGCTCCGCTTTCTATCACTTCACAGAGCTTCTTAAATCCGGGACAGTAAGCTGTTTTTACTGCTTCCATCAGAACAAGCTTATTATCTGAAGCAATCTCATATAATGATATCGTCTGTTTTTCGCTTAAAGTTAAGGGTTTCTCGCAGATTACGTGCTTACCTAGCCCTAGAGCTTTCTTGGCATAGTCATAATGAGTACTGTGTGGAGCTGCAATATAGAGTGCATCGATAGATTCTAAGAACTTATTTATGTCAGCGTATGACTGACATATACCATTATCTGCTGCAAAAGTCTTTGCGTGGTCTTCGTTAGGATTATAAACTGCTGAGAGTTTAATATCCTTCACCTCAGCTATTTCCTTCACTGCTCGTTTTGCAATTCGTCCGGTTCCTATCATTCCCAGATTGATCATAATTGTCACCCATTTTCAAATATGCTATTACACCCTATAAGGTATAATTCAAATCAAAATGATCGTATTTATACCCTATAGGGTGTAATTTCTTTCATATAACTTTGTGTTTTCTTTTGAATAAGAATAACACTTATTGTTCCTTTTCTTTTGCGATATCTGCAACCAACTGAATTACTATATCCTTCGAAAGTCCAGTGTTTTCAGAAACATAATCAACCTCACTACCTGTTTTCAAAAGATTCTTCGCTATTCTTGTAGCAACATTTTCTTCTGCTTCATCATATATAAGCTTTTCGACCTTAGTCATCATAAGTACCTCCTTAATGTGTCTTGCATCATCCTCTCTTATAACCTTATCAGAAAAGACCATCAGACACTTTAAAACAAAAATCATTTTCTTATCGTCTTTTATCCCCTTGGCAAGCTCTATCACTTGTCTAATCGCATCTTGTTTTGATTCTCTTTCTTTAAAAGCAAGCGGATAAATAATCAGTTGCATAGTTTCTTCAGCAGAAATATCCTCACCAACGGATATCTTACTTGATATATTTTTCCAAGCTTCTTCATTATCAAATTCAGAAAGAAATGCTTCAGTAACTTTAAACTTCAAGCTATCCATGTCTAATTCAGGATTAGTAGTTCCTCTCTCAACATCTGCTGTGTAGATAACTATCATTCTTATCTTCAGAAATATCTTATGATCATTATACAATCTTTTGGATGCCCTAACAACGTAGTTCAAGTATTTATGCAGGTTACCACGACTGTAATCACTTTCATAATCCACAAGCGCATATGAATGAACATTGAATAATAGCAAGAAGCAATCCAATAAAGGAGTAATAAAAGAATTACATAACTGCAACTAACATTATCATTAACACTAAGTGGAATAAATGAGCGATTTGCTCAGATGTCTATTCAAAATGCAATAAATGCATAACATATATTCGTTGCTCAGCAACGAAAACAAAAATATCACATTTATTGCATTTTGTAAATAGCTTACTTTTTATGATTTATGCTTTTCTCACATCATCTGCATTGAACTGCAGCTTTACCATCGTTCCGAACATTTCAATGGTGGTATAAACTATTCTCCTGGAAGTATCAACCTCTGTAACAGTAAATATCTGATCTTCATATACTCCCAACTCATCTACTACCTGATCTCCAGGATATATTCCAATATCTGCAATACCCTTAAGAAGATTTGCACTCCCTATAGCTTCCTCATTACTCTCTATATCTGATATCCACGGAAGCTTTGGATCCTTCTCCGTCCAAAGACCGAACTTCAATTTTCTCTCTTTTCCGAAAACATCTGCCTTAACAATAGCACGTCTTCTGGAAATGTCGAACTTTATAACGCGGTTACTGTATTTTGCAAGCGGTCCTATTATGTGTTCTATTCTTCCATTACCAGCGCGTTTTATAAGGCTAACTCTCATAAGCCCATTTTCCATAAGTGAATCAAGGAACTTCTGATCTTCCTTCTCTACAGGAATAAATAATTTAGTTCCATCTTCCTCTTCTGCACCGAGAACCCTTTTAAATTCCGGTACCTTCTTTAACGCCTTAAATACTGCATCCGGATTTTCTGTATCAACAAAGAAATACCCCGGAAATAGTCGTCTTAAATGTATTGTCGCTTTCCCCTCTTTTTTCCTCACATCCTCAAACATTGGTATAAAAAGATTCTGAAAACTCGTAGAATCTGCTGTCCTCCGGAAATATTCCATTACAAGCTGTTCATTATCGCTTTTAGTCTGAACTACATACCACATTTCTCATCCCCCATTATCTATAGAGAAGTCATATCCTATATTTTATAACGCAACATATGACATTTAAAACAAGTATATCTTATAGCAGAAACTTAATTTCATCCAGAATTGTCTTGAAATCTATCCTGCATTTTCCATCATATAATCCAATTGGAACATCATCACCAAAGCCATATATTGAAACATCAAAGTCATGAACAAAATCATATACTATTATTTTTTGCTTATCAGGATCAACTATCCAGTATTCTTTTACCCCGGCATTTTCATATTTTGAGAGTTTTAGAGTCATATCCTTCTTTTTAGTAGAATCCGATAACACTTCTACCACAAAATCAGGAGCCCCGTATACCTTCTGCTTTACTATTTTGTCTCTGTCACAGATTATCATTACATCTGGCTGAACCATGGTCTTATCATCCTTATCAAGTTGCACATCACAAGGTGCAGCAAGAGGGATGCACTTACCCTTTTTTGAATTGATATAGTTTTTTATCTGACTGAAGATTCCAAGCGCTATGAATTGATGCGTAGTATATGGAGCACTCATGTCATAAAACACTCCATCGATAAGCTCAACTCGCTGATCATCCGGAAGTGCATAGTAATCGTCTAATGTATACTCCCCCTGATTTTTCGCTTTTGTATGTAAAACATTTGAATGAATATTTCTACCACTATTGCCAGCTCTGCCATATACCGGCTCTGCTTCCTCGACTCTCCCGGAAGGTTTTTCCACACCAAGAACTCTCTCCAAAGCCTTTAAAGTATCATACCGAGGAGACTTTGTAATTTTCCCTAATACCTTTTGAACAGTACCCACTGGTACTCCGGACATTTTTGCAATCTTCTCATAGGTTAGTCCCGTCTCTTCTTTACGCGCAATCATCTGATCTATAGTCATAGCAGATATACTCCTTCCATAATAGTGGTACATATTCTCATATCCATTATACCACCATGCATCTCCATTAACAAACCATATATGGATATCCATTATCATTTAATTTATATCCAAAAGTACTCTTTACATTATATAAAAAAGCACAAAAAGAGGCGCCCTCCCTCATGGAGAGCGCCCCAGCATAATAGAGTTTGATTAAATTTGGATTCTTGTTAAGCAGTTTTATTAGCCCTGAAGGAGTGACATAACACCCTGTGTACTCTGGTTTGCCTGAGCCAGCATGGACTGTCCTGCCTGTGCGAGGATGTTGTTCTTGCTGTAGGTAACCATCTCGTCTGCCATATCTGTGTCACGGATTCTGGACTCAGCTGCTGTTGTATTCTCAACTACGTTATCCAGGTTCTTAATCGTATGCTCAAGTCTGTTCTGAATAGCACCGAGTTCTGATCTCTGAGCTGATACCTGCTTGATAGCGTCTTCGATAGCATCGATTGCGTATGTTGCTGCGATACCTGTGCTGTCTTCTACTGTGAGGTTCTGGATTCCAAGATGTGCAGCTGTCATTGTCTGAATGTTAACGCTAATCTTGTTGGTCATGTCTGCGTCAGATCCTACGTGGAGGCTAAGACCAAGATCCTTAGCAACCTGAGCTGTGCTCTTCTGGATACTGAACATGTATCTAGCACCCTTGCCTCCTGATACTGTATCCATTGCAGGTGTACCATCAGGTCTCTTTGTGGTATTGAGTTCAACCTTTACTTTCTGCTGATTCTTGGAATCAACACCCACTCTGTTAGCCTGAACAAGTGCATCTTTAACTTTTGCGACAGCTGTACTTACATGTATATTCTTATCAAGTGTCTCGAGAGTAGCTGTTCTTGTAGGCTGTCCGTCACCAACGCTTACCTTGGAACCATCAACAACCTTCTGCTTAATCTCATCTACTGTAAACTCTTCTTCACCAAACTTGAATATCTTTTCATTTGGATCTGAAGAACTTTCAGCTACTATATACTCTGTGCCGTCGATAACGCACTTATTTCCAACTGTCTGACCGAGCACCTGAATGGATTCCTGGATTACACTTACTTTATCCTGATCCATGTAGATGTGATACTCTTTTCCTGCAATCTTTACATTGGTGTCATTCTTCAGATCCATTGTGAAGGTTCCGTAATTTCCTGCATCTGCAAGGGTTCCGTCAAGACCTGCATCATGTGCTACCATGTATTTATCATAAAAACCATTTCCGCCTTTAAGAAGATAGGTTTCATTGAACTTTGTTGTCTCTGCTACACGATCAATCTCTGTTGTGAGCTGTCTGATCTCATCCTGGATGGATTTACGGTCTGTCTCACTGTTTGTTCCGTTAGCTGCCTGTACTGCCAGTTCGTTCATTCTCTGAAGCATATCGTGTACTTCTGTAAGTGCACCTTCAGCTGTCTGTACTGAACTGATACCGTCATCTGCGTTTGTTGATGCTCTGTCAAGACCTCTCATCTGCTTTCTCATTTTTTCTGAAATTGAAAGTCCTGCTGCATCATCTGCTGCTCTATTTATTTTGTATCCTGAGGAAAGTTTTTCAGAAGATTTTGCCTGACCACTTGTTGTAATGCCAAGCATTCTATTAGAATTCATCGCCGTCATATTATGCTGGATAACCATATTATACCTCCATGTGGGTGCAGTTCCTCCTATAATCCGTATAGTCAGAGACTGCCTGCTTGATAAAAAAATTCATTACTAAAAGTTTCTTATTAAGTTGAGTGCGCTCCCACATCGATCATCCTTGACGATGTTTGTATTTGTTTTACACTCTATATATCGTTTTCTTTTCCGAGAACTTAACCCCTTTTTTGAAATTTTTTTGATTTTTTATTTCAAAATTGAATTTATGGCAAAATAAAAAGCCTGCAAACGCAGTGTTTATCTGCATTTTGGGCTTTTCATCAATTGAATAATTTCCTTCAAAAACTTGCAAATAATTTCATTTTATTTGCTGTTTTCATCACTAATTGCTACTAAAATTGCTTCCTTAAGACTCTCACAATCCTCCGGAAGGTGTGAATAATATTCCTTGCCATTCTCAAAAACAGGAATCGCTTCCTCATTATTTCTTATCATGAACTGATAATCCGGAATGGAATAGACATCCTCTACCCAGAATTCCTCAAGAAGAGAATTAACCTTTGTAGCATAAATCTCTGCTCTTAAAATATCCAGCTTCTTTAACTTATTATTATTCTTCTTATCTCTGATATCCTGATATTTACTCACATTGAGGAGTTGGGCGCATATTGTCGCTATTTCGTTTGAATTATTTTTTATCTTATCAAGATCGTCGCACCAGCTTCGAAGCTTTGCTATTGTCTCCTGATGTTCCTCCTCAGTCTCCGCTCTTGGTATATTTCTTATTGCAGTTTCAATATCATAACTCTTATCACCAAACTCTTTTGCAACTTCTTCAAGAGTCGTAACCTCCGATCCTCTTATAAGAGCTCCGCCCTCAGTTGCATCTATTACCCTAAGCTCAGGGTTAAGATTTATTCTTCTTTCAAAATAATCCCTGAACTCCCTCCACATGGAGCAGGACTGTACCATACCACCAAGTGCTCCGGGAAGCTCTATTGTTTCAAGGTTTCTGGCATCATCTCCGCCGGAATCATTATTGTCCGCATGGTGTTTGCCATCAAGATATGCCATATCCTGACCTATCAGAACAATTGTCTTTATTCCAAGCTTCTCACATGCATAAAAACAGGCTCCGGAAACATTTCCTCCAAGGTCCAGCCCTCCAAGATTTGCCTCCACTTTTTCTCCAAATAGAGCATCCTCATAATGAAGCGCATGAAAATATATGCATCGTCCCTTGAAAAGCTTCTGAGATTCACTATTGGTCTGCATAGAACATAACAGCGGAATTTTCTCTGCCACCTTATACTTCAGGAACGATGGATCCTTTACCGGCTCAGCGGAGAGCACCAGATCAGGCTCAATTCCATGGTCATCAAGCACATTGAGAGCTCTATCACTACTCATAATAAGTGCATGCCCCTTTATCTTCTTAAGAACATCAACATTCTTATTAAGAGACGGTCCAGCGGATACTATCACCGCAGGTATTCCATCAGGAAGAGCCTCTCTTAAATCGCGAAGAAGCGCAGCCTCTCTCATATGTGTCCAGGCATAGAGCCTGCACTTAAGACTTGCCCTTCCGCGATTTTTTTGATAATTGCGCTGTCCAAACATTATTACCTTAAGAGCCTCACAGGCCTCCTCAAACTCTGCATTCGAAGCATAAAATGGCGTGCTTATGGCCTCTGACTCAGAATTGAAGGTAACAATATCCATCATGGTTTCAGTGACATACAGACTTCGCTGCTTATCATTAACAAAGAGCATAACTCTGCTATTACCTATGATATCTGTTATATCCATACATCCACATATATATGAAAAAAGATCCTCCTGAGGCTCAAAAATATAAAACATCGTATCCGGTCTCATCTTTTTCATAAGTGCCTTGAGATGATAACCAGCTCCAAATCCAAGCATTATAGTTGTTGTACGCCTGTTCACAAACTCGAACTTCTCAGCCCACCTTGATGCTTCATAGGTCGGATCATATTCACTGTTCATCCTAAGATCTGCGCCACCTGGAACTGCCCCCTTAATAAAAAGGATGGGTTCGCCATTTTTTGCGTAATCCATCCTATAAATCGCATCCTCATCAGCGTTTATCTGCGGAGCGAAGCCGTAACGCTTTTCAAATGCATTAAAATTCTTTTTTCTTAATTCTTCACTTTTTTGAAGCATTGTATCCCCCACACAATTACTCAAATACCCATCAGGTTGATGTCACATAATCCACCTGCTAATCTCATCATTCAAATCGTGATGAATTATATCTGCCGCAAGTATCAAATCACCATTCTCATTCGCAGCTGCAAGTCTTGCAAAATCCCCCTGCCACTTTTGAAGTTTATCTGCATTATCCGGATTTACTTTCCCACTCTGCACAAGTAACTCTGTGAACGTCACAAGCTGCTTCATAACAGGAGCTATCATCTCTGCCCCGCCCGGTTTCCTCTGATAAATGGTGTCAGCAGCCTTCTCGTTATTTCTGATTATCTGGCGTCCTAAATCCTTTATGCTTTCCATTTTCGCACCTTCTGAATCAACATAAAAAAATTACCCAATCGATTTTTTTAGTTTATAGAAAATCTCTAACACGAATACTAAGATTCTCATCTATCCCAACTTGTATAGATTCGTCAAAATCATATACTTTTGGACTTACCTCTTCTTGTAAATTATATACTGTAGTTTTTTCGTCCATAGGATTGACTATCCAATATTCTCTTACCCCGGCCTGATGATACAAATTCAATTTATCAATATAATCATGAGAATAATTACTTGGCGAAACCACTTCAATAATCCAATCCGGGGCACCGGTGCAACCTCTATCTGTCAGCTTATTTTTATCACAAATAACACTAATATCAGGCTCAACAACAGTATCTTTAGTCGCATCCAGAAGAACAGCAAAAGGAGCCGGATATACTTCGCAATCTCCATTATTTGAATCAATATAATTCGTAATTCTCTGAATCATCTTTGTCGTAATCTTTTGATGTATTCTATTTGGAGCAGTCATATTATATATATGCCCATCTATAAGTTCCACAAATTCTTCTTCGACGCAGTTATAAAAATCTTCCACTGTATAATATTCTTTATTTTCAATAGGTAATGGCATATCACTCACCTCCGAAATGAATAGTCACACTTTTCATTTAATATACTGAAAATTATACCATTTCAGTCTATCATTTGAAAAGGCTCTCCCAAACGGAAGAGCCTCCAATTTCTATCAATCCCCTCATCCGCCCCTTCAGGGCACCTTCCCCCCAGGGGGAAGGCTATTTTTTATCCTTGCAGAAGTGACATCACACCCTGTGTACTCTGGTTAGCCTGTGCAAGCATCGACTGTCCCGCCTGGGAAAGTATATTGGCGGCTGACAACTTGACCATCTCATCAGCTATATTGGTATCTCTGATTCTGGATTCTGAAGCTGTGGTGTTCTCAACAACGTTATCCAGATTCTTGATTGTATGCTCGATTCTATTCTGAACAGCTCCAAAATAGCTTCTTACTGCACTCACCATCATAATGGCATCGCCAAAATCATTTATTGCATCTGTTGCATTCTCAGAGGTGAGCACATTTGTATCAGTTAGCCTTAGAGCACCACTACTCATGTCATATAGATTAACCTCTACCTTATTGGTCATATCTGCATCTGTTCCAAGATGAAGGGCCAGTCTCTCATAGTGGCCTCTATTGTCTACTTCATCATCCTTTAATGCAGTATAGTTAACCTTCTTACTAACTATTACTACAGGCTGAGCATCCTTATCTGCTGATACTCCAAGGATTGAAGAACCACCTGTATTAAGTGCACTTGTAACAAGTGAACCTGCACCACCAAGACTTTCATAGGTAAGCCTTCTTACAAATTCGACAGCGCTCATTTTCCCTTCTTTGGGTGATGTGGTACTTCCACTATCAATAGCATTTTTCAGCTGTGCTTCAGATATTCCCATGACATCTGCCATTACATCCTGAAAGCTGTCATTACTATCCATTAATTTCTGGAACATCTTATTTGCACCATTAAGAAGGTTGGACTGTGTTACATCATTTCCATCTGCTGCCAGATAGCTCGCATAAGCTGCTGCCAGATATCCGTGTCCATATTCTCTGGTATCAACGGTATATTCTCCGCCTCTACTCAGATAATCATGTATAAGATTATCCTTTGAGCTGTCATCTGTACCGGAAAGTCCACTCGCTATATTTGAGAGCTCATAGTTCCATCCGGTACTATAACCGCCTCCTGCAAGCTGAGCAGTTCCTTCAACAAACCACGTCGGAAAATCCTCTGCTCCGCCCTGTCTATGCATTCTCGTAGAAAGAACTGTGTCCATAATTCCATGCATTACTTCATGAGCTATAGTAGATTCCAGCTTCTCCATCTGGCTGTCTGACAAATTTACTGATGGAAAATCATCTTTATCAACTGCCATGAGTAACGATCCCGAGTAAAATGACTGATCACTGTTTAAAAAGGCTGCGCTCATATAAGCAAGAGTTTTGCCCACACCATCGATATATTGAATACTGAGCCTGGTATTATATTTACTTTTATCATCAGCTGCCAGCTCTTTTAATTTATCTCCAAGGGATGAAAATTTGGTAAGTATCTGATCAACTGCATTTGGAAAATACTCATCAGTAATCTTTGTAGCAATCTCCTCCAAAGCATTCTGAGTCTTGGTATCTGGTCTTATCTTATCAAGTCTTGGAAGTATTCCATTCTTACTAAAGATCATGGTCTCATTAAACTTGGTTCTCGCTGTTATGGAATCAATTTCCTTTTTCAGCTGAACTATTTCATTGTTTATGGCCTGTCTGTCACTATATGAGTTGGTTCCATTAGCTGCCTGAACTGCAAGTTCATTGCCGCGCTGAAGCATATCATGTACTTCATTAAGTGCGCCATCTGCAATCTGGACAAGAGATATTCCATCGCCGCCATTTACAGAAGCGCGATGAAGTCCTCTCATCTGCCTGCGCATTTTTTCAGATATGGAAAGTCCTGCCGCATCATCTGCAGCACGATTTATCTTATAACCGGATGAAAGCTTTTCGGCAGACTTAGCCCTGTTTGTATTCACAAGTGAGCTCTGTCTGTTTGAATTTATTGACTGTAAATTATGCTGTATAACCATATCGTGTCCCTATCATCCTGCCCTATATTTTTCAGTTACAATATGGTTATCGGAATCAATCGCGTAAAACTTAACACCAACGAAGAAGGCTCCCCCTTTCGGGAGAGCCCTCTCTATGGTTGTACTTAATGTACGTTTAGTATTCGCTAACTGGATTAGCCGAGGAGTGAAAGAACGCCCTGGTTACTCTGATTAGCCTGTGCAAGCATAGACTGACCAGCCTGAGCAAGAATGTTATTCTTGCTGTATGTAACCATTTCGTCAGCCATGTCTGTATCACGGATACGGGACTCAGCTGCTGTGGTATTCTCAACAACGTTATCCAGATTCTTAATTGTGTGCTCTAAGCGGTTCTGAACAGCACCGAGTGCAGATCTCTGAGCAGATACTGTCTTAACAGCATCTTCGATAGCATCGATTGCATATGTTGCAGCCATACCTGTGTTGTCAACAACGTTCAGGTTCTGGATTCCAAGATTCTTAGCTGTCATAGCTTCTACGTTAACTGTAATCTTGTTTGTCATGTCTGCATCAGCACCAACATGGAGCTGGAGACCAAGATCCTTAGAAACCTGAGCTGTTCCTTTGGAAATGGAGAAGGTGTATTTGTTGTTTGTAGCAGTACCCTGCTGTTCAACTTTAACATTCTTCTGAGGACGAGACTTATCACCTGTTTCAGAAGCATCAACACCAATCTTGTTTGCCTGAAGAAGAGATGCCTTAATCTTGTTTACTGCAGTAGCAACAGAAATGTTCTTGTCAAGGTTAGTATCAACAGCAGTTCTTGTTCCCTTGTCGTCACCTGCAACTGAAACCTTTGCACCGTCAACAACCTTTGCCTTTATCTCATCTACTGAGAATTCTTCTTCACCAAGCTTAAATACTACTGTGCTTCCATCAGCAGAGGATGTTCCCTTAACATAGCTTGCACCATTGATAGTAACGCTAGCAACCGAATTTGTAATCTTTTGCTGTATTGCATCAATAGTATCAGATGTCTTATCAAAGATATGGTAATCTTTTCCGGCAATATTCTTGTCAGTATCAGATTTAATCTCTGTTGTAAATGTTGCGCTCTTACCACCATTAAGATTATCAGAGAGCGTTCCCTGAAGACCAGCATCATGAGCGTTCATGTATTTCTGTCTGTATCCGGTCTGACCTTTGAGCAAGTATGTCTCGTTGAACTTGGTTGTTTCTGCAACACGATCGATCTCAGTTGTCAGCTGATCAATCTCGTTCTGGATTGATGTACGATCTGATGCACTGTTTGTTCCGTTAGATGCCTGAACTGCAAGTTCATTCATTCTCTGCAGCATATCGTGTACTTCTGTGAGTGCACCTTCTGCTGTCTGTACAGAACTAACACCATCATCTGCGTTTGTTGAAGCACGATCCAGACCTCTGATCTGCTTTCTCATCTTCTCGGAAATTGAAAGACCTGCTGCATCATCTGCTGCACGGTTAATCTGATAACCTGAAGAGAGTTTCTCGGCTGACTTTGACTGTGAACCAGTTGTTACTCCGAGCATTCTGTTAGCGTTCATCGCTGTCACGTTGTGTTGTACTACCATAATATACCTCCTTGTTTGTGTACGCCGCAAATCCTTTTGCGGTAGTTAAAAATATGAAATTTGTTTCTTCGATTCGGATATCCGGTGAGCGGAGTTCCTAGGCTGCTCTCTCCCTGTTATCCTACTATATCACAAGCGCGCTTCTTTGCGTTCCGTGCCACAAAACATGCGTGCTTTGTGTTCTTACATACATTATATCGGACCAACTATCATAAAGTTAACCCCCTTTTTCAAAAAAAGTATAAATTATTTATAAACTTGATTCCACCTCCTAAAAATATCTTTTAAAATGCACGAAAGACGCACAATTAGTGCGCCTTTCCCCATTAACTCTTCTTCCCCTTAAGATACTCATATATAGGATACTTTGTAATGTATTCCTCTTTTCCCCATACTATTTCAATCTGTGCTCCCTTACCCGTATCACTATTAATAAGGATAGGTGCATTCAGATTAGCTGTCATATTTGTGATGTCCTCAGGAACTGTAATTGTTACAAGAAGAAGCAGATTATCTTCCGTAAGGGGCTCTAAGAGCTCAACATCTGCTTCCTCAATCTGAGGATTGTAATCAGCCTTTATCGTCAAAGGATCGATAACCGGAAGTGCAATATCAGGATCATCCATAGACTGTAGATACCACAGCGCACCTACAGGCTTTTTGCTGTCATGAATAAGCGCAAATTTCTGAAGATCAGGAAATCCCACAAGCCCAAAAGGCATTGTAATAATTTTCTCATCTTCAATGTCAACTTCACCAAAGATCCTGGTATTAACTTTCATTTTTATCTCCCTTCTCTAAAACCCTCATACGTTACAAGATTATTTTATCTTATTTTCGCTAACTTTAAAACGTATTTGCCAAAATCTCTTTTCTTCGATCATTCTTCTATAATTAAGAAGATTCTCCCTTATTACCTGGGGATCATCCACCGGAGCTATCTGGTATCCCGGTATTACAGGAACAATCCTTGCTGCCAGTGAAGCTGTAATCGCATGGTCTCCGCAGCTGATTATGTATTCAGGCCTAAGCTCCCTTATGGTACTCAGGATTATATGCATCTCATCCTCTGAAGGCATCCTGTCATCGCACTGGAAGTAGGGAACTGAAAGTCCTCTTACAAAAACATTATTGGCATTTGCCAGGTACTGCATGGAATTGTGACCCTCTATTCCAAAAAGCGGTACCACATTTGAAACAGGAAGGAGATCATTCGTATTAATAATAAATGTATTCTGACACATGCTTACCATTATCTCCTGCGCTATGAGATTGGTAATATGCGTCTCTCTGTGTGTATCCGTAAGATACTGCTGGGTCAGGATGATCGTCTGATCACACTTTCTACTGGTCAGCTTCATGAAAGGTCCGGTATCGCCCAGTCTGTCGGCATAATATTGTTTACTTCTCTTAAATATTTTGTGGAATAGCCTGTCAGACTCTAATGTAATTATGTAAGGCTTTTGGTAGGATAAATATCTTGCCTGCATCAGTAGGAAAAATCTATAGCGTTCATCTATTCTCATTCCATCTACATAAGTAAGAAATTCGGTATAAAAATCCTTACTGTCTGTAAGGCGCACCATTAAATGAAGATATGCCACATGGCGCAGCATATCCGGGGTTTCCTCCCTGGGGAGGAAATAGACACTTCTCTTAATGCGGTCCGCCAGCTCCTTTTTACCCTCTGTGGATAGCGCACCGCTAATAATCCGTGCTCCGATCTGCAACATCTCGTCAAAGCACTCCGTGATATCATCACATGTAAGTATCTCAACTATTCTGTTTTCATATTCCTTTACAATCGGAAGTTCGTTCACTTTATCACCTAGTTCTTTGTATCATAGAACTGAGGCGGTGTAATCTTGGACTTGTTCATTGTAAGGTAGTAATCAAGAGCAGCTTGGGAGGATTTTCGTCCCTGATTCATCTTATTCCTTGCCACACTGAAATAATTTTTTGCGAGGGCGCTGTTGCGCTTTTCGCCTGCTTCTATGGAGTTTGATAAATCAGTTATCTGTCTTATAAGATCCTGAAAAATCCTTATCCTTTCTTTATGTATTTCTTTGTTTTGGTCAAGCTCTTCTTTTACTCTTTCGTACAAGCTCTCAAATCCGTCATTCAGATTATCGACCCGCCGTATCAGTTCGCCTTTGCGACTAATTGCTTCATCGAAACCTTTTTCATCGAATTCTGTCGTACTTTCAAGTATTTCCTTCTGAGTCTCATTTTCCTTAACTATCTCATTAAGAACTTCAATCTTATCCCTGAGACTGTCTTCCATCATGTCCAGATATGACTCTGTCACTTTTATTTCCCCACTTTCTTCTTATTAACCCTCATCCGGCACTTCGTGCCACCTGTCTTCGCTCCGCTCCGGTCCGCGCAAAACCATCGTCCCCTGGACGATGTGCGCCCCCAATGGGGGAAGGCTTAGATTTACTAAGCTCCTGCTGGGACGCGCTGCGGAGCAGGCGCCTGTCCCCTTGCTATCTTGATAGCTTCCACCCAGGTATCACGCATGGTGTGAATATGCTTATTCACCTCATTCATGATCTCCATGGATTCCTCTCTGTGAAGATCAGCTTCCACAAGCCTCTTCATAAGATAGTTGTATACATTTTCAAAATCCTTTGCAACAGGATATTTCATATCCAGGGTGTTGTTCAGATAATCAATAATATTTTCTACCTTAAGAAGATATGTTGTGAACTTCTTTTCATCATTATTTTCAAGGCCCATAATCGCAATATTGCAGAATTTTATGGCGCCGTCATAAAGCATCAGAGTGAGTTCCTCAGGCTTTGCCTGCTGGATTTTAGTATTCTGATACTGATTCATTTGCTTTGCGTAAGGATTTCTCGTTACCGGCATAGAACCACCTCCATGTTGTAGTCTTGATAGCCATTATTTATATCAGCCTGTTCCCAGCATACCTGCCAGAGAATTGGTCTGCTCATTCAGCTTGGTCATCGCTTTTTCCATCTGGGCAAATTTGTCGTAATACTTATCCTCGACAGATCCCAGCTTATCCTGAGCTTCCTTTAGTTGCTTCTTATACTTATCAACCTGCGTTTTCATCTGCTTATCTTCATATAAGGTATAAGCACTTGAAAACTCTGTAGACTTCATAAGATCTCCGAGCTTTGAATACATCTCGGATGATATCTGCTTGAAGAATTTTGTTACCAGCTCTGGATCCTTTTCGATCTTTGCCTTTAACTTATCTTCTTCATTACTCTTAAGATCATCATCCTCATCGCCGTAAATGTGCCATTTATATCTGTCGCCCTCTTCTGCTTCGAAGTATCCAGGTGTAGCAATATGGAAGGACCAGAATGATGTCATGACCTGAACTTCCTTACCGGTTTCCTTATTGATATCAGTTTCACCCCAGTCATAGGATTTCATCATGATATTCTTCATTTCATTCATGACACGGAAGATTGTCTGATCTCTGGACAGAAGACCATCCTCGATCTTCTTGTTCCATTCCTCTATTTCATCATCCGTCATTTCATCCTTCTGCTCCTTGGTAAGGATGTCATATTCCTTGGCCTCATCTGCATTGTAAAGTGTATACATCTCTCCAATCAGGTCGTTATACTCCTTTACAAAGTTCTTGATCATATCATAGATTCCGCTGGTGTCATCCTTTGTTGTAAGGGATATATCCTCTGCCTTCTGTTTTGCAGTAATGGATAATCCGTTAATATCAAAGGTATTTGTATTTGATGTATACTCAACACCATTAAGTGTGATCTGTGCATCCTCACCTGCGTTATAGGTTGCTCCGTCAGAAGCATTAAGGCCAAGCGCATTTACTACGTTCAGGTCAGATGCATCAAGATCTATCTCAAAACCGGCGTCGGCACCTGATTCGTTAGATGCCATATACATGCGTCCCTGAGTTGCGTCATAGCTGGCATTTAAGCTATAGCCATCGCTGGATTTAAGCTCCTTTATCTTGGAAATGGCATCTGCTATTGTCTCATCTCCCTTAAGCTCAATCTGGAAAGCTTCTCTGGTATCTGTTGCGCCATCAGCAGGCTTTGGACCAAATTTGATGGTAATCTTATTCTTTACTTCTTCAGCTATGTCAGTAGTTGCTCCATAGCCCACCAGATTATCCAGCGTAGTAGTAAGACTTGCCTTGCCATCACCACTCTTAGCCTGCACCTTGCTGCCTGTCATATAGGCGCTGCTTGCAAGCTTATCTACTGAGAGCTTCTGAACACTGTTCATAGCAGTACCGCTTGTTACGATCGATACTGCATCATTGTTGGAAGACTCAGTGGTTTTCTTTGTATAACTTGAATCAAAACGCAGATTACTTAATGTCTTATTGTAGAAGTCCACAACCTTCTTGTTGAGCTCCTTCCACTTATCCATCTTCATATCATGCTTTTTCTGATCACTTTTTATTTTATCTACTTTTTGGGACTCAACCTTCGTCAGCTCGGTGATAATACTCTCTGTATCGAGCCCGGAAGCAAGTCCGGTTATTCTCATGGTCATATGGTGCTCCTTTCTTAATGGGGCATAACCTGCTGAAAATGAGATTTCGCTTGCGAAATCTCTGCGCGCCCGCGGAATTGCGAAGCAATTATCTCCTTATCGCGGGCTGTGCATCCTTTGCTTTTTCAAGCCTTGTCTTGAAAAAGCGCAGAATACCCCTTGCACATTCAAAAATAGCTTTCGAAAGTGATTTTTTATCCTCTTTCGTCGACCATAAGTCCAGCTAATTCCCAAGCTTTTGCAATCATATCCAGTGTTTTCTCCGGCGGCAGCTCCTTAATTGTCTCTCTGGTGGTCTTGTCCACGATCTTAATGGTGATACGGTTTGTATCCTCGTGGATTCCGAACACTGCCTCAGAGTTGTTGAACATTTTCTTGTTCATCTCACTGATTGCATTCTTTATTCGCTTGTTCTCAGCTTCGATCTGTTCTTTTGTCCTCTCCTGACGGGTAGGAACGTTGCTGCTAGTATTTTCCTGAAGCTCTACCTTAGGTGCCGGTGCACCTGTAGATGGCTGGTTCAGTGAAAAATCAGGTTTCTCCTGATTCTGCCCTGCTCCCTCCTGGAATGATACTACTCGCTCAGTTTTCTGAATGTCAGGAATTTGTGTTGTGCTGATTGCACCTACGTTACTGATTGCATCCATAGCCATCACTCTCACCTCCTTGTGTAATTTACAGTGGCTATCCCTTTCCACTTTTTTCAAGGTAAAATCTGTCCCCTTTACAAACAGACATACCTATAGTTTCCTCTATCCATTATATCGGATGTAAATGCATAACATTTAGGTTCTTATAATTATTTAATAAAATGTTTATCCCTGGATAATAAAAAGGCAGCCCCGAAGCTAACTTCGTGACTGCCCCATTAAACTTATCAGAATTATTTAAGCAGATCTGCCAATGCAGAAATACCATCCGCATTTGTTGCTGCTTTGTTCTCCTCCTGAATCTGAAGGTAAACCTCCTTACGATAAATAGGCACTTCCTTGGGTGCGGCGATTCCCACTTTCACCTGATCACCCCTGATGTCTAAAATTGTAATCTCTATATCATTATTAACGATGATAGACTCATTCTTTTTTCTAGATAATGCTAACATAAGCTCTTCCTCTCCTTTTTTATACCTTGCTCCTCACAGAAGTTTCGTGTAATTATTTTCCGGCAGCTTCCTTCTGTTTCTGAAGATAGTCATAAATAGGGTATTTAACAGGATAATCATCATCGTCGATAATGATCTGACAAGCCTTGCAATTACCCGAATTAATAATAATGGGTCCCTTAAGATTAACTGTCATCTTGGTAATATCCTGCGGAACAGTTACTGTTACAAGGATAAGAAGGTCCTCATCCTCAAGCGGCAGAATATCCTTTATGCTCTCCTCTTCAACAACGGGGTTGAAGTCGGGCTTAACATAAAGCGGATCCATAACAGGCATGGCAAAAACCGGGTCATCAAGTGACTGAAGCCATCTAATGTTGTTTGATTCTTTATCCTTATCATGCATCAGCGCAAACTGTGTCATGTCCGGAAAACCAATGATGCCCTTCGGAAACTCGATGATCTTGCTATCTTCAATCTCAATCTCTCCGAAAATTCTGGTCTTTAATTTCATTCTGGTGCCCCTCCATATGAAAATATGTGAATGCTGAATTTCAGCATTTTCCTCGAACTTTCTGTTATTAATTATTGTAACAAATTAACGGTTTTTTGCAAGCCAAATGGTTTTGAACCTGATAACCAATTACCATTAAAAATTTATTAAATATAATTCATAAGGCTGTCTTTTGAAATCTTACCTGTTGCCATAAGTGCTGCCTGGTAGGTCAGCTGTGCTGTTGCAAGATTGGTTGCTGTCTCTGCAAGATCAGCATCCTCATTATCAGACTGCAATGACTTGAAGGTCGTGTTCTGATCCTGAAGTCTTGTATTTATTAGCTCGAGTCTCTTACTTCTTGTACCATTATCAGTTACTGCCACATTTGCCTTATCAAGTGCTACCTGGATGCTTGTGATCTTGTGCTCGAACTCCTCCTGGATGTTCTGTCTGAGATAATCATAAGCCTTCTTGCAGGCATCTATCTCATTTTGTACTACGCTTATCTCGTCCTTATCGGTCAGTCCTGCAAGCTTATCCTGAAGAGTTGTAAGTGTTGTATTTACCAGATTGATATTAGCTGCTATCTGCTCAAGATCGAATATATCTCTTTTTATTGTGGTCGAGAAAACTGAGGTAGCTGCTGTATTTATGGTGATTTTCTGAGCATATCCCACATCGTACTGAATCTCATGAGGTGCATTACCACCATTGTAAATAACACCGTCTCCATCAACACATGCAAACAGGTTCTGAGGTCTGATGTCACCCTCCTGCCACTCCTTCTTATCATAAACCACATCAACTGTGTTGGCATTTGTGATAAAAGGAAGTGCTGAAAGCTTATCATAGAGATAATCATTCAGAAGGACTTCTCCTGTTTTCGCATTAAGATAAACCATGTTGTTATAGGTCTTACTGAACTCCTCATAGGCTTCTTCAAATGCCAGCTCATCATCTCCTTCGTTTCCGGAGTTATAAGCCTTCCTCTTAGGTGCATATTCACCCTTAAGCTGTCTGTAGGCTTCATCTATTTCATCCTCTGTGGATGTTGAATAGATAATATGATCTGTATCTATAACTATTGTAGTTTCCTTATAGGATGAATGCATACTTCCGTTTGCAGTCACTTCAAGAACTGTCTTAGTCCTGTTTTCATATTCATCCTGGGATGTCTCTTTTTCAATTGTATATGTTCCGTCACCGTTTACTGTGGCTACGAAATCATTATCTACATCTATCTTGTACTGCTGCCCAACAGGTCCAAGAAGCGGAACCGTTGTCTCGTTGTTACCGTCTTCATCTGAAAATGCCAGTGTAGATACGCTTGTAGTCTGCATAGATACAACTGCACTTTTTATACCTGTCGGAACATCTACCTGTCCGTCTCCGTCGCCATCTGTGAGAACTCCATCCTTACTTACCTCGAACTGGTACATATCAAAGGTTGTAAGATCAGTTACATTGATGATGTAGCCTCGCTCAGGATGTGTAATGCTTGCGCGCTCTGCGGTGCACTGATAGTTTCCTACTGTAACCGTATATATGTCAGACAGCGGAACATAAGCTATCTGCTCCTCACCTGCTTCGTTGACGAATTTAAGATCAAAATATGTAAGGTCTGTCTCAGTTATGGATGATGTAGCTTCCTGTACCAGATTTTCCCTGTATTTCAGCGCTGCCTTATTCTCATCGCCAACTGTATAATCCAGATCATCATAGGATAGTCTTATTCTTCCGATATCCACCTGACGGATATCATCCTCTTTGGTTTCATTTGCATACTTGCCCTGTGTAGTAGCATCAAGCACATTACCGGCATCCAGATACTGCATGTTCAGGGTTCTGTAGGATCTGCTGATATCAGCTGCGTTGAACTCATCATTTATATCCGTGAAATTCTCAGTTGTGGGTTTTCCGTATGAAAGTGTGGTATCTGTGCGGAAGCCTGTGAAAACATAACGGCCTGCATAGTCCACATTTCCTGTGGAATAGTATTCCTTTGACAGGGCGCTAAGCTGTGTTACCAGAGTATTTAAATCTGCCATGGTAAGATCTTTATTCGCGCCTCTGTTAGCTATACTGATCGCATCCGTAAGAACGTCAGTTATAGTTGAAAGCGCATCCTCTGTAACATCCATCCAGCTCTTTGCGTCCTTCGCATTCTTCTGATAGTACTGATCAAGCTGTGTAACTGTTGAGCGAAGTCTCAAAGCTCTGATAGCAATAACCGGGTCATCGGAGGGTCTGGCTATCTTTTTTCCGGTAGCCATCTGTGTGTTGACCTCATCCTCTGCGACCTTGTTGTTATTGATGTTGTAGAGTGAGTTGTTGTTCATGATCTTGTTGGTAATTCTCATGGTAAATCCCTTTCTTATACGCCCGTCTGGGTGATAAGTCTGTCATAGACCTGTGTTAATGTATTTATCATCTTGGAGTTAAGCGTGTAGCTGTGCTCGTACTGAACAAGAGCGGATGCTTCTTCATCCTCATCAACACCCATTACTGAAAGTCTCTGGTTGCCGATGGTCTTTTCAAGGGCTGTGTATGTACCCTCCAGTGTCTCTGAATTGCTGGCGTTAAGTGCCACATCACCAAGTACCTTATCAAGGAACTCACCGCTTGTTGCGCCTCGGAATATATCTTCCTTTGAAAAGAACTCTCCAAGGTTTTCGATATTCTTGTACTCTGATTCACCCTCTGTGACATCCATCTTGGTTGCAAGAAGATCTGAATTAGCTCTGAGCTCTCTTGTTACTATGAAGTTACCTGCTGTCAGCTCGTAATAGCCCTTGTTGTTTGAGAGTGATGTGAGCTGTGGGTATGAAAACTGTGCGCTGGAATCCATATCGCTGGTTCCGGAGAGTATGTACTGACCTTCCTGAGAGTCCGCTGTGAAGCCCTTAACCATGATGTCGTTAACTCTTTCGGAAAACTTCCTTACCCACTCATTCATCTGCTGCATGTAGTATGGAATTCCCTGGTATGAAAAATCAGCGCCAACAGTTGCTGTCCTGTATTTAGGAGGTGTTGTGGATCTTGTACTCTCTGCCGTAAGTATGAAGGTGTAGGTATCACCGCCGTCATACTGCCACTCCTCGTAGGAGTATATCTTACTTGCCACTTCGATTTTTCCTGCCTGAGGAAGTGTACACTTTGTCATATCCATAAGGTTCGGGTCTGAAACCTTGATGGTAACTGTTGTAAGTCCTGTTTTTGAATCCTTGATGGAATCCTGAACCTCTCCGCTGAAGTAGAAGCTGTTATTTCCATCTCTCATATCGATAAGCCCCTGGAGCTCTCCTCCAATAAGCTTATTATCAAGATCAAATACATCGAGCTTACTGGTGTTATCACCCTCCTTATAGTTGGCGGGCGCCCACTTGATATCGTAAAGTCCGACTATATCGCTCTGATTAACATTTTCATTTGCTTCTCTTGCGATGCAGATAAGCTTTTTATAAGCATATCCGTCCAGTAACTGCTGCTGCCCTGCGATATTTACTATAAGTCTTGTGGCACCGGTCTCTCTCTCAGGATTGCTGGCATCTACCACCTTAGTTTCCTTAACATCTATATCGACAATCTTTGACAATTTATCAAGAAGATCATCTCTCTGATCCCTAAGCTCGTTTGCCCTTGATCCCTGCATCTCGATGACATTTATCTGTTCGTTGAGGGAGCAGATCTGCTGTGCGTAGGAATTTATGGTATCGCAGCTCATTTTTATTTCCTGGTTGATATCGTTCTGAAGCTGCTGCAATGACTCGGACATGTGATTAAAATAATCTGTTATCTGTGACAGAGATGATACGAAGGTAGCCTTTGTCTCAGTTGTTCCTGATGCCTTCATAACATCCTGAAGTGCTGACTGCATCTTGGTGAAAAGACTTGAGAATCCGGTTGTTCCATCGTCCTTAAAGTACTCCTGTGCCAGCTGGTTGAAGTAGTTGCGCTGAGTTACTCTTCCAAGAAGTGTCTCGTTAGTTCTGTACTTTACGTCATAAAACTCGTCGCGAACTCTTTCAATAGCGATGGTATCAACACCCGCACCGGCACATCCATAAGTTGTGAAAACTCTCAGTGCATCCGATGCTCTCTGATCAACCTTCTGACGGCTGTAGTCATCAGTATTGGCATTAGCTATGTTATTTGCAGTTGTGTTGAGTGCTGCATTTGCCGCTCTAAGTCCTGATGCAGCTATGTTTAATCCGAAAAATGTTGAAGGCATATGTTATCTCCTTACTTCTTTTTCAAAGGAACTTCTGCTCTCGCTATCGCTCGCCAGAAGAATGCTAAAATACCAGACTCGAAAATACCTCGTCAGGTATTTTAGCTTCCTAGTGCTGTCACTACATGCTCCAGCATCTCACTTACCACATTTATATATCTACTGGATGCATTAAATGCATTCTGGAACTCGATCATGAACTCAAGCTCTTCATCACTTGATACACCAACTATCTGCTCTCTTGCATTTGATACAGCATCTACCGTAAGCTCCTGATTGGATCTGATTCCCTTGTAAACCTCACCTGAGTTAGCCACCTGAGAAACCAGCATATTGTAATATCCAACGAAGTCTGTCTTTGTTGCCACGTTAGGATTGATCAGATACTTTGCTGTAGTAAAAGTGACCTTCAGCTTTTCAACCGCATCCTGATCCTCACTTCCATCTGCAAGAAGAAATGTCATTGTTGTAGGCAGTTCAAGATATTTTGAATTAACTGCCAGGTTTGTGATCATGTAGCTTTTTCTTACTGTTCCTGCCTTGTGCTCATCATCGATATCGTAGTTGAGGCAATCCTCTTCGTTTAATACTGTGAAAAGATCGTAATCTGAAGTTTTCCCCTCTGCCTCTCCAAGAGTAACAGGATTACTTTCGGCGTTCTCGAACACTTCATTTATTGCTGTGCAGATGTTCTTGATCATCTGGTCAAATTCTGCTTCCACATTCATGATTACTGACTGAGCTATATTTGTGTTGTAATACTGTCCTGAAGCGTCCTCTGTTATATCGTGATAGTTGGCGTGATGGTCACCTCTTGCAAGAAGAGTTGAGCGAAGCTGTCCGATATCGGTGTTCATTGCTGTGGATACGGTCTGTGTAAGGTCGAATACCTTTGCACCTCTGATATCAGTAACTACCCATTCGCCTCTTATTTCATCGTATTCCTTTTTCGCTGCGAACTCCCAATAAGGAGTGTTATATCCAACAGCACTTCCGCCCTTATCTGCAGGAAGCACATTGTCGCATGCCATGTGATTTACATGATCTGTAGTTACGAACTGTGTTCCTTCATACTGTACAAGTACGTTTCCGAAAACATCCTCGTAATAGCTTATCCTTCCAAGCTTTCCAAGTCTGTCCAGGAGGAGATTCCTCTCGTCCCGAAGGTCATTTGCATGCTCCTGATGTCCGGATTCTATCTTAACTATCTCCAGGTTCAGCTCTTTTATTCTGTCGCCGATGTCATTTATCTCTTCCACCAGATCCGCAACCTTGAGATCCATGTTGTCCTGATAATTAGTAAAGCCTTCATATACACTCTTTGCTCTTGTAATGAACTCGTTTGCCCTTGTTACCAGAGTGCTCTGATTGACTGCGTTTGTAGGGTTCTTACTCATCTCCTGAATTGCAACCCAGAGGTTATTCATGGACTCTGCAAACTCTGTGCCGTTCATTTCCTGAAGCTGATCCTCGATCTCTTCAAGGGTTGTTACTGACACGTCATAGAAGGACTCTCTTCCTGTTTCCTGCCTGTAGCTCTGGTCAAGAAAAAGGCTTCTGACCTGCTTACAATTGTTGTAAACAACGCCGAGTCCGGTCTGTTTCCAGGAAATTATTCTGAAATCCTTTTCAGTGGTGATATAAGGGCGAGTGCCCTGTGAAACCTGCTGCCTTGTATAGCCTTCCGTGTCTATATTGGCCATATTGTGAGATGTGGTATTCAGCGCATTCTGTGATGTCTGAAGTCCAGAAGCTCCAATATATAAACTTCCCATTAAAGATGCCATGTACTTACCTCGTATATATCAAATAGCTGATTTCAGCCTTTACACAAAGCTCTTCATATTCTTTATCGGCTAATTAAAGGGTTTTCTTAGAATTAAAATGAAAAAATATCAGGAATTCCTTATGAACGTGAGGATTTTCCATATAAAAAATCGAGCAGGATACGCTATCCCACTCGATTTTGTATATCTCAATAATTTTACTGCTTCGCATCGAAGCGTCCCATAGGTGCTACCGCTATGAGGTCGCCTCTGGTGCCTGCATGTCTCGTATAATTGGCAGTCTCAGGCGCACGCCTTGCAGACTGAATTATATTCATCTCGTAC
Organism: Butyrivibrio sp. FC2001; assembly: GCF_000424125.1. Classification (NCBI taxonomy): domain Bacteria; kingdom Bacillati; phylum Bacillota; class Clostridia; order Lachnospirales; family Lachnospiraceae; genus Butyrivibrio; species Butyrivibrio sp. FC2001. The sequence goes on along the minus strand of NZ_AUJH01000011.1, from coordinate 160,731 downwards.
TGCACCATTTCCAAAGAGCTCTGAAGAAGAATCTGATTCTGATCATTTACTCTCTGGACATTGCTTGATATTGATTTAAGCTTATCTCTCTGGATTGCCAGACTTCTCTGTTCATTAGGTCTTGAATTAAGCATCCTTACAAGATCGGTAAGCTTAAGATCGTTGCCCTTTTCTCCGATTACCTCTGCAATGCTGTCCATTACTGCTTCACGTTCCTTATCCACTGCAGAAATAAGAGAAACCACCGCCTGCTCATCCTCTGTTATCTTTGCAAGCTTCTTTAAGTCCCTCTCGACTATAACAGGCGTCTTTTTTCCTGATAAATCAAGGAGTCTCTCATATAATGCACATTCTCTGTCGAGAACGTCTACAAGATTCTGCAATAAGCTAGCCATGTCTATTACCTCGCTAAATAACTATAGCAACAAGGAAGGTCTGCTCTCGCTTCGCTCGCCAGACCTGGCACATTCACCAGACTCGTAAATACCTCGTCAGGTGACTGTCCCAAAAAAGGGCATAGATATAGAGCCTGCCTAATTTCCATCGGAGCTTAAACCGTTTGATTAAGCCGGCTCTAATAGTTTCTATATAATGTTTTCATATTTCTCAAATAGATTCGCTGAGTCTAGCGAGGAGCTTATCTGCAAAATCCTCTCCGCTAACGTCATACGTTCCGTTCTTAATTGCACTCTTGATAGGTGCCGTAACGTCCTCCCTGACATCCGGAGCCTCTTTCACAGCCTGCTTAGCAATCTGAATGTCCTTTCCGATTGAAGAAATCTTCAGAGAATCAGAAACATTACCTGTCTTCTGAGTCTTAGCGGTCTTATTCACTTTGCTGGTGCCATAAACTTGCTGAATCTGGCTGTAAGCTTCTATACGCATATCGTTTCCTCCTTCCTTGGAGAATTTCTTTAGTTCTACTACATTTATCGGCGTATTTTCTATTTACTTTAGAGGGTTTATGAAAAAAAATCAATTGATTTTAAACTCTACCTCTAAATGCTCCCCCGAATGACTCTATCTTGTGGATAGGCATCCCGGCATACCCTATCTTGTAGTGTCTCCTTAGAAAACCCAAGGTGTTGTGTCATTTCTTCCCCACCGATAATAATATCGGACAGCACTTTAGAAAACTTAACCCCTATTTCAAAAAAAAATTTATTTTTTTTTTAGAATTTTGTTCAGTCTGTGAAAACACCCTCCAGAATGCCTAAATCCTCAGTCACAACAACCATTCCATCAGGAAGACCTTCTATTCCATCCGCTGCTCTTATTTCCAGAGTTACTGCTTTTCCTTCATCGAAGTAGCCAAGATCAAGAACCTTCTGGCAGGAAGCATTACCATAGCCGCTAGTGAACTCTCCATTCACATATATCTCAAGGGATCTGTCAGCTCTAGTGTCGCGATTCATATAGAAATAAAGCTTTCCACTTATCTTCGGATGTATCTCATATATACATGTATCGGCAGAACCCTTATCGTCCGCCTCATTATCTCCTTCATTAAGCTGCAGGCATTCAGCTTCCTTAAATACCTCATCATCTCTTCCGGTAAATCTATTCCACAACATCTCCTGGGCTTCAAAGGGATTCTTTGTATCCTCAATGCACTCTAAAAGCTCCGGAATCTTATCCCCTGTAGTAAACTCTGCTGAAAGAGCCTCCCTCTTTTCATAATCAACACCATTCATAATGTATCTGATACCAAGAATAGCATCGGCGCATCTGGTGTTACCCTCTTCATACATGGTATAGAGACCATTGTCATTAAAGCCAAGCCTATACATGAAAAGGCGGTTCTCAACCTTTAGAAGACTATTATAGGTTGTGGTTCCAGGGTACCCAAAGTGCAAAGAATCATTAGGAGTTCTGGGCGAAGTAGATTCTATACGATACCACTCCATTCCCAATGCATAATCTTCTTCGCTTCTAATATCCTCCAGAGTAGCCCTCGTCTCCTCACATTTAGCCATGTAGCCTGTTTCTGTCTCCGCATTCATTGATGAATTTCTGTATATACATATAAAATTCATCGATATATCGACAGTAAGGACAATGGCCAAGATAGCAAGAGCGCCCATATTAACAATATTCCTGCCACAAGAAAGCGCAATGAGCAGCACTTCAACTGCGCACAAAACACCGGCATTAACAACCCATGCCTTATTTCCAATAAATCCAGGCTTTGATAAAAATGCAATTGCAAATAAAACTACCGCAATTCCACCTGATATAAGCACTCCTTTTAAATCTATCCCCTTGTAGTTCACAAGATTCAAATAAACAAGAGTCACGCACACAAAGGAAAAAACAAAGGAATACCTGTACAGATACCCATAGGCCTCCGTTCCTCCGTGAGCCAGGGTATTAAGCGGCTTAATACAGAAAAACATCATTATCACCAAAAGGTAAATGCCCATAAGCACCTTGGTCTTTCTGCCAATAGCCTTATTAAAGAAAAACAAAACACAGGGAATAATAAGCGCTGCACCAAAATAGATATTAGGCATCCCTTCCATGATTTCCAAGGAATCATAGCTCATGCTAAAGAGCTTTGGAAGAACAGCAATTGGAGAGATATATTTTCCGATTGCCTCTGAGGATGGCAGATACTTAGCAAACGCACTTGCCATTTTGCCTGAGTGGTCCTTATTGCTGCCCATAAGAGACATCGCAGTTGGAATCAGGAACCAGGCATCAAGAAGGAGCGAGCCTAAAGTTGCAGCTATAAATTCAAAAAACCTCCTGATCCCATTTTCATAAATGCCGCCAAAGCACAGCAGAACTGCAAGTAATCCCACAAACATCAGCACCATAGCTGCAATATAATAATTCATCACCACCATGATCATGACAGAGACGACATAAATAATTCGTCCTCTCTTCTCGTCACGCATCATCATAAAGAGCCCGATAAGCACCACCGGCATCATGATCACTGCATCAAGCCACATGATATTAGTCATGTTTGCAATCATCCAGCCGCTAAATGCAAAAGCAACAGAAGCTATGATATTAGAAAGGCCTATACAATTAAAAAGTCCACTTGCCCAACCATTCTCATCCTGTCTCTTTACTCTTCCAAATTCTTGTTCAACAGGAAACTTATCAGAAATATATGAAAAGAACACCGAACCAGTTCCAGCCATGGCCGCAAGCTTTAGCATAATAAGGAAGGTTACAGCCACAGGATAATAGCTATCAGGAATAAGCACGAACATCAAAAGGAACGGGCTTATCAGATAATATGCCCATATTCCAAGCATCTTAGCTCCAAGTCCGCAGTTATCAGAATAGAAAAATCCATCCTTCCCATGAAAAACATTGCTGTAATATGAGAAGAAATCCACGTACTGCTGCTTCATATCCTCATACAAAAAGGTCTTATCCCCAAAGGGCGTGATATACAGCACTGCGCAAAGCGCCATAAACAAAAGCACAGCAAAAAAAGCCGCTATTAAAGCGGTAATAGCAGCTTTTTTCCAAAAATCAGAATGATCTATTTTATTTTCCACCTGGCAACCATTTTTCATAGCTTACCCCAACAACAGATTTATCTCCTCTTCCATTGCATATTATACACTACAAAAGCTTAATATGGCATTGTAGAACTATCCTGAACTATCTTCCAGTTCTCTTTTTTCCTCATATCATCATGAACAGCCAGCCACATATCAGGTAAAAACTGTGTTCCATTATTTACTTCCGTATCATATTGGTGTGAAGCAATCACATACTGATCATGAGCGAATTTCTCATCGTTATTGATTTCCTTACCGGTGAAAGGATTCACAGGATTATCAATAATCTCACTAACCGCCATGGTGGGTGTATCAGCATTTGTCATGAAATCCTCACAGGTAGATAATTCTCCCTCAGCTCCAAAATCCTTCACAAGTAAAAGCGGATAATAGAACTGGGCATCAAGCAACCAGTTACTACCATCATCCAGAATAAGATTGTCAAGCTGTCCTAATGCCCTGGCATGATCAGCTGTAATAATAATCCTGGTGTTATCATAAACACCTTCATCCTTCAAATACTGAAACCACTCACCTAATCTAAGCAATGCTGCCATATTTGTCTCATAATGAGCCAGATGCCAAGGCTTAGGCACATTAAGTTGAACCCCATCTACCAAAAATCTGTCAGCATGTTCCTCATCATATTCATAATTATCTACATAAGCAGATGGTACAAACTCAGGCTCTTGCATAATCATAGGCTCATGGGTTGTATCATTAGACATCATCATAAACGTATTACCATCATCTGTTATGTTTGTTATATTCGAAAGATTCTCTAATACGGTATAGTGATCCATGCACTTTGCACTTAAGCCTTTTGCTTCATGCTTATGTCTCTCCTGCTTACCCGGAACAGACGGATTCTCATAGTTGTTATAGTTAGCGCAGTTATAAAGTGAATTCTGTGCAAAAAGCGGAGTAGCCTTCATAAGGCTGTAGCAGAAGAAATCTTCCTTTCTACTCTCGATGCTGTCCTCCTTCTGCTCAGCAGGTATGAACTTACCTGCCGCATGGTATGCCTTAATATCAGGATACTCATCATAGATTGACAGGTCAGGTGTCCACTGATATCCCGCATAGGGCGGCTCTATAACAGTTACATCATAGTCATTTTCATCAAACAGAACCGGCAGTACCTTAAGTGCCTCATTCTGTTTATCCACCAAAAGCTCGGAATCCCTCTTGTTCATCTCCTCAGGAGTGTACTCATAACCACCAAAAATCGGAGCTGATCCAAAGTTGGTGCAGGGTCCAAAGGAAATTGTATTTGGATAATATGTAAATCCGGAATAAACCTCTTTAAGCTCCGGCTTTTCATTCATAATATAGGGAATGTAAGCATTCATGGCTCTGTCCAGCATGATAACGATTACATTCTTGCCGTTCTTACTTAAGCTAAAGCTTGGCACATCTGCCTTGGCGTATGCCACATCATCAGCGAGCTGCGCTACAGACTCCTGAATCTTCACCATGTTGCTGCCTGACATGATAGCAAGGGCAAGTGCCGCTATTGAAACCACAGACGCTGTAAGCTTGGGAAGCATTTTAACAAGCAGTATGAAAACTGCAATAACCGCCAGCACCACTCCGAAATTTATCATTTTCTCTGATAATAAAAACTCAAAGCCCTCTTCATACTCAAGGTCAGCAGTAAGGGTTCCAAGATTATTTCCAAAAAACATGTAATCAACTGTAGCAACAGCACTTACAACTACGATCAGCTTATCAAAGAAAGGTCTGAACTCCTTTCCTGCAAGCCAGTAGAAAACTCCCATCCATATCACAAAAGCACCTGCAGCCAGGCAGAAGGAGCTGACTATATACCACAGAGGATTTACGTAATAGTTAAGATCCACAAACTCCTGGGGTGATGACTTTATAACATTTGAAGGAATAACAAGTCCCACCAGCACCACCATATAAAGAGCACCTGCCCAGAAAAGCTTTGCATTGGGCTGATCCTTATTAGCCTTCACAAGCTCAGCCTTTTTCTTCTTAAGGAGCATCACGAAAAGCGGAACCATGCAGCCAAGGCCCAGGACAACGATAAGAGCCTTGTGCTTCATATTATCGCTACTATAGAAGGCAGCACCATAAACAGCTGTCACTGCTCCGATAACCGCAAAAAGGATGCTGAGCACCTTTTTGGGATTCTTAAGCTTATAGAAAATAGTTTTTATAAGTGAAAACAGGTTGTTCAGCGTCCAGTAAAATACCAGGCCTGACGGTGAATCATACAAAAAGATGAAAAAGAACACCGCCATTGAGTACAGCTGAACCTTGGTCTTAAGGGGATAGCCCTTGGTGAAAATCGCACAGGAAATAAGGTTAATTCCGGTCATAAGAATCGGAAGAAGATTTATTCCAAGTGCACCGATTTTTATAAGCTGATCCGGAGCTCCAAGGTCAGAAATTATGCCAAATGAAACTCCCTGTAAAATCCAAAGATTAGACAGAAACTGATATGCAGCAATGAAAAAGGGTATTTCAAGAAACAGTGATATGGATCCCTTGAAAACGTCTGTCGGTCTGTAATCATTCTGCCTGTAGTAGGTCTGAAGCATCATCATACGCTCATCGCCCTTGAAGGTCTTCTTTATATGAGCAATGCCGTCATGGAGCTTAGCTTCGATGTCTCTCTCCTCCTCCTGAACTGCGTCAGCTCTCTTATAGAGAGGCAGTACCAGAAAATTGATAGCGAGACTCAGCGCAATTATTGAAAGGCCGGGATTACCGATCACCTTATTGGCAGTTATAAAGACCAGCTCAAAAAAAACTCTGAGTGGTCTGATAAGCAATGTGTATATTATTTCTGAAATACTCATTTTTACTTCCTGTTTCTAATTCGAAAGCTCACATCAAATGCAAAGCACCCGGTCAGGCGTTCTCTGCATTCTCCTTTGTAAGCTCCTCATACTTATTCATAAGCCAGTCAACAGTCCTCTTTGTGCCCTCTTCGTAGTAGCACCAGGTCTCTGATCTGACCTCTTTTCTTCCCTCAGCAAACCTAGGATCCTCGATACAGGTATCGATCATCTCCTTAAGAGAATCCATCTTGCTCTCCTCCAGCTTCATTCCGATTCTTGGAAGAGCTGTGAGAGTCCATACCTCTTTCTTAAGCCACCATGCATCGTATGGCGCGGTATCAAACTCAGTATCCGCATAGATGATAGGCTTATCGTAAACAAGTGCAAAATCAAAGGTAACACCTGAAAAGTCTGAGATCAGAATATCTGCTCTCTTTAATACCTCGAAGTTATCGACATCCCTGTTCCATTCAAGTCTGTCGGATTCAGGATACTTTTCCATGATCTTATCCAGCATTTCCTTCTCGGATACGAAGGACTGGGGATGAGGACGAACAATAACGTGATACCCTGTGTCCAGGAGCTTACCTATGATATCTCCTCCAAACTTTGAGAAAATAGCGCTCGGTCCCCATGAAGGAGCAAGAAGAACGGTTCTCTCATGAGGCTCACTGGGGCCGCTCTCCTTAAGACGCTTAACCATCTCGTCCATGTAAGGAAGTCCCACTACGTAGCACTCCTTCTCCGGAAGATTTCTCATTTTTTCAAGCTGCCTTACCTCATCAACCTGATACTCACCTGATAAAAGCAGGGAATCATAGTAGTCGATTCCGAACATTCTGTAGAGCACAACCTCTCCCGCTGCGTGCAGGATATGACAGTAATGCTTTACGCCCTTGGACTTTTTCCACTGATAAACCTCAAGCCCTGGCGTGGTTGATAAAAGCATTGTAGCCTCAAGGAAATTCAGTCTCACGAAGGCTTTATTTGTTTCACCGATAAACTCACCCTTGATATTCTCGTAGGGATTATTAAGAGCCGGGTCATCCGGAGACTGGGTCATGTAAACAACCTTCATTCCCCTTTTATCAAGCTCTCTGCATATAGGCTCAAATACATTCCAGTATCTTTTGTTGTCCGAATAGATTACGAAGGGAAGGACTTCTCCATCGTTATCCACCTTTTTGCCTCCGCTCATCATGAACTTCAGCTTTACTATTCCAATTCTTATAACATATCTTATAGCCCCGAGAATACCTATAAGCACCGCAAACAGTATGCTTCCCGTGCCGGGGTCTATATATAAAGGCATCATCATTTCATCTTTTCCTTCATGTAACGCTTAAGAGCACTGATAAGCTTCTTATTATCAGTCTCATCTCTGACTGCAAGACGCAGGTACTGATTTCCGTCCCTGATCTTGGGAGTCAGATCCTTTATGAAAATATTTTCCCTGAGAAGTCTCATGGAAAGCTCCCTTGAATTCACATCAGAGAGTCTGCACATGATGTAATTGGCCTGTGACTCAAAGGGTGTAATATAAGGAATTGCCGCAAGCTCCTTCATAAGAGAAGCTCTTGCAGCTCTCATCTTTTCAAGAGACTTAAAGTAATCCTTATCGTACTTTTCCTTTATCTGCATGAAAAATTCGCCAAAGGAATTGATATTCCAGATAGCAACATCCTTCTTGATAAATTCAATAGTCTTCTCATCATGGCTGGCAAGCACCCCAAGTCTTGCACCGGGAACACCATAGGATTTTGAGATACTCTTTACAACATAGAGCTTTTCATATAATCCTAGGATCTTTTCCTTTAAAAGCGTAACGCTCTCGATCCCCTCGCCATCCTCGATATCTACGAAATCAACAAAGCTCTCATCGATAATAAGGATAATTCCCTTTCTCTTAGCCCAGTCGATAAGCTTCATAAGACCGTCATTACTGATGTAATTACCGCTCGGATTATCAGGATTTATCAGAACCAGCGCACTTATATCCTTATCTCCATAGAAGGCTATCAGATCATCCTCAGTATAATGATAATCATGAGCATTAGATACAAATCCCACAATCCTGTCTCTGTCGAATCGGTTAGGATACTCCTCAAAGGTCGGAGAAATGCAGCCTATCTTCATCTCCGGATCGGAAAGCAGCTTTTCCATAAGGCTCTTAATAAGCTCGGCAGCACCGTTTCCGATTACGATATGGTTCTGTCTTACTCCAAAGGCACTGGCTGCACACAGTGAATTAACCGCCATTCCGGAAGGATACTGTGTAAGAAGCTCTGTGAAATTGGACTTCATCTCCTCTATCATCTTCTTCGGAGGATAGTAGGGATTAACAAGATAGCAGAAATCCAGGAGCTTGGGATATCTCCAATAACCGCCGTAGCGGGCAGCTATTTTCTGGAAATGCTCCTCGTCTGAATTTGAAAACAGTGATTCAGCTATATCAAGATCCTGAATATTATCGATCTCATACCAGATCTGGCCATCAAGCCTCTTAGCTCTTATCTCCTTTGTCTCAAGGAGAGAAATCAGCTTGATAACAGACTCATAGTACTCATTTTCACCCATGGCCTTCTCATAGGCTGTAAGGAAGGGCACATAGGTATTCATGCAGAAGGATGCACTGAACTTATAAATATTAACTGTCTTGTAGTAGTGATCCTTCTCTGAAAACTGCAGATATTTTCCGGGAATGAAATTGGTAATGCAGTCGTTCTCATCGAGCTCCATACAGGTTCCGTCCATCCAGCTCTCGAACTTATCAACAAGAGCAAGATTCTCCCTCTTATCGTTCAGAAGAGTGTCGATGACGCTTTCCTCAAATACAAGGTCAGACTCTAATAAAAGTGTGTCCTCTGCGCAAAGATAATCCTTGGCTAGAGCCAGTGAATAGATATTGTTGGTCTTGTTGTACACAGGATTATCAATGAAAACTATCTGCGTCTTGATATCCAGAGTTCCTATATAGTCGATGAGCTCTTTTCCCTTGTAACCCACAACTATAACTATCTTGGACAAATGCTTCTTATCGAGAATCCTGAGCGCACGCTCTATCATGGTGACACCGTTTACCTTCACCATGCACTTTGTATTGTCATTTGTTAAAAACTTAAGGCGCTTACCCATTCCGGCAGCTAAGATTACTCCCTGCATTACTTATCTCTCCTCCATAAACGATAGTTTATTTTTTAACCTTTACCTTTATGGTCTTGGTAACATTGTTATATGTCTTAACCGTAATCTGAATTGTGCCCTTTTTCTTAGCTGTAATAACGCCGTTCTTGGACACCTTTGCAATCTTATTATTTGAAGACTTGTAAGTATAGGTGTGACATGCAGTATTTACCTTGGGTGTAAGCTGATACTTTTCGCCCTTCTTAATGGTTATCTTTTTCTTGCCAAGCTTAAGCTTTGTGGGCGCCTTCTTAACCTGAACTGAAATCTCCAGGTTTACAGTGCCGTTTCCACGCTGCCAGGAAGCTCTCGCTATGGCTTTTCCCTTCTTCTTGGCACTAAGCTTTGATCCACCACCCTTTAGAACTGCCTTCTTGGAGGACTTGTATCTAAGTCCTTCTATATTTGCAAGGTCAGATGTTACATGGGGTAATTCCTTATACTTAAGGTTTACCTTTTCACCGGCACCCATCTTAAAGTCAGCATTGATGGTTCCGTTGCAGGTTGACTCGTTATCTGCATAAAGAACATAAGGAGCAGCCCCAAGAAGCGCATTATCACGCATATCTGAGATTGTTCCACCGTTTCTTACAGCAATTGATGCAGCATCGTTTTCTGAAAACTTGTTACCGTTTACTGAAGAAGCTTCACTGTTACTCTGAACAAGAACGCCGTACTTTCCATATCTGAGGTCATTGTTATCGATTTTAACTCCCCTTGCATAGAGCACGTAAACATCTGCGTAAACATTATCCTCGTGATAATTATTCCAGTCATTATAACCGGTTACAGTATTGTTGATGATTGTGAATCCTGTAGGAGTGTAGGTTCCTGCGGGATAATCATCACCTTCATTTGAACTGTGATATCCGCTCACAAGAATCGCTGCAAGAGTCGCACTGTCTCTGTCTGCTCCGCCAAGGCTAAACTGGTTAGAGGAAATAGTGATGTTGGCATTATATCCCAATGCCTTCTTACTCTCATGATCATCAGGGTAATGTGTATACCAGGGATAAGTAGTTGTATCCACACCTCGTCCTACGTTTGTAAAGGTGTTACCTGAAATAACGGAATCCTTCCACATGGTACACATAATCGCCGTGTTTTCTATGTTATCAAAAACACAGTTCTTAACTGTGATGTTATTGTAATAATACTTACCAACAAGAGCTCCGTGGCTGCCAAAGCCCCTCTTCAGGTTGCGGAATGTGCAGCCTGTTACGGTGACATTTTCGCAGCAGGTATCATCATATACCTGATCCGGATAATACTTCATGGTATAGCCTGTATCATCTGAATCCTCACTATCGTCTGAGGAATAGCTATACTCATGCATAACGTCTATCTGCAGAGCTTCCAGCTCGCCGCTGGGATGTCTGGTGTTCTGGAAGGTACAGCCTGTTATCTGAACATCCTTGCAGGCACCGATCTCCACTGTATGGGTAGCAGCTGTATCTTCAAAGGTAACATTTTTCATTGTAAGACCTGTCATATGGGCAAATCTTATCGGAACCTTTGTTGTTCCCTCTGCGTCCCAGCATCCGCCTGACAGAGTGATATTTTTGTAGTCAGCATATCCGCCAACACCTTTTTTGCCGTCCATGAGAGAAGTTGTGAGCATTCTGCCGTTATTATTCTTAATAGTAACACCGCTCATATCAAGGGTTGTATTACTTCCTATACGAAGTACGCCACCGCTTAATGTATATGTTCCGGAAGCCAGCACAACTCTGAAAAATCTTGAGTTATCAGCCTTGTAATTATTCCAGGCATCTGAAAGCGCACCATTTACATAGCCTCTGAAGTTACCACTAAGCTCAGCTCTTGAAAGGTTATAAACTGTCTCACCGCCTGCCTCGACTGTGTCGTATGAATACTTGAGCACAGTTGCAACTGAGAATACTGAGAAGCTGTCAGTATCGCACTCAAGTGTATATTCCTTGAGGTACTCTGTTTCCTCATGAACAGCAGCATTTAAGAACTTTAATACGCTGTCCTTTTTAAGCTCATGGGTTTCGGGGTCAAAAGCCTCCTCATCCACATAAATTTCTGTATCATCCTCTGTAGGAAGGGCTATATCTGAATCTTCCTCATTTACCTTTGTAGGAAGTGCCTCTTCATCCTCATCATGAACATGGTAAATCTTAAACTCCGCACCACCGCCATAGGTCTCCATTGAGTAGGCCTTTTCTTCGGGTAGCTTCACAGAAATATGAACACTTCCGTCTCTTGGCTGGATTTTCACTCCATTTTCATCGTAGAGCTTGATGTCAAAGGACTCTGTCTCCATAACGTTAGTCTTAGACATATCCTGAACATCGTTCTCTATAAGCTTTTCATCCTCCTCTGAGAGCTTCACGATCTGAACCTCTGTGCCCTCAGGAAGAATGTTTTCATCCGCGGTAAGTACGAACTGATATCCGTCTACCTCTTCCTCATACTTAAACGCGGCACTCTCGAAGTCATCATCAGAGTCTTCTATATCTCCTGCATCACCTGATGATACTTCCTTTTCAGGATCATCCTCATCCGCAAAATCAGCATTTCCATCTGATACGGTTTCGTCTGTATCCTCTGATTCTGTTTCTTTAGAATCTGTATTTTCTTTATCGTCAGACACCTTAGTTGCATCTTCTTCCGGCTTATCTGCATCATCCTCAGAATCACTCTTTTCCTCTGAGCTCTTCTCTTCTTCGGTAGTTTCATCCTGTGCATTACCGTCAGATACTGATTCAAAAAACTCCTCAGCAGTAATTGCCCTCGCAGTATCACCGGTTCCAACACAGGTCGCCACCATGACTCCTGCAAGTATTCCCGCCAAAATTCTCTTCATAAAAGTCTCCTCACACGTTATCTGTCTCTTCTTTTACCTGATTCTTAAATACGTGCTTTTTACCTGTAACATAATTCAGCGCAATGACAAAAACAGTTACAATGATCTTGCCATAAAGCTTCTTCATATGAACTATCTCTACAAGGAAAATCAGGCCGACATAATCAAGTATCATGGTAGCGCCACGCCAGAACACGAAGCGTCCAAATTCCATGACAAGCTCAAGAAAATTGTTGCATTTACTCTTAAATACGAAGTTTTTATTACATATATAAGCTGCCAGCTTAACTGTAATAAGTGTGATCAGATTTGCCAGCTTGTACTCCATTCCCAGCAAATCCAAAACATGAAACATGGCTACATTTAAAACACTTGTAGCCACGCCAAATATTGTATATAGTATTGTTTCTTTGTTTACCAGCTTTTTAAAAATCTTTTCAATCATTTGCTTTATCTTTCTTCTCAGATGTATCTTTGTCATAGTCAAGCTTTCTTACATGATACTGAACATCCTCGAGGATCTTACGGTTAGCTGCAATAACGTCTGCCTGGAGTCCCACAATAAAGGTCATAAAGCCGAGCAGCATAAGTGTGCTTGCAAGGATCAGGGACTGAACATGTCCTCCGTCTACACCAAGAGCAATAAATACCAGGTAACGCACACCTAAAATAAATCCGATAAGGAACGGAATTGCTCCGCAGATTGAGAAGAACTGCAGAGGCTTATACATCATATATGCTCTGATAATAGTAAGCATGGACTTCTTAACATAGCCCATCATGCTTGAGAAAAGTCTTGAAGGTCTGAGCTCAGCATTGGTTCTGATGTCCACTGACTCCATGGGAATTCTCTCACGACCTGCCTGAACGATGGTCTCAAGAGTATATGTATACTCATTTACCACGTTAAGTCTCATGGCAGCTTCGCGGCTGTATGCTCTGAATCCACTGGGAGCATCCGGAATATCTGACTTGGAAGCCTTTCTTACAACCCAGCTTCCGAAGTGTTGAAGCTTTTTCTTAAGAGGTGAAAAATGCTCAGTCTGGTCTATCGGTCTTGCGCCGATAACAATATCAGACTTACCTTCAATGATAGGACGAACCAGCTTCTCTATATCATCTCCGTTATACTGATTATCCGCATCCGTATTAACGATAATATCCGCGCCGTTTCTAAGACATGCGTCAAGACCTGCCATGAATCCCTTGGCAAGTCCCTTATTTTTCTTGAAATTAACAACGTAGTGAACGCCCCAGTTCTTAGCAACCTCTACTGTGTTGTCCTTACTGCCGTCGTTTATGATCAAATATTCGATAGTATCGATTCCATCTATGTGCTTCGGAAGGTCATTGAGCGCAACCTCAAGTGTCTCAGCCTCGTTAAAGCAGGGAATCTGTATAATTAACTTCATATAAATCTCCTGTTTCAAAAAGTATCATCTCTATATAGTAATAGTTATTATGATATACTGCAAGAAAAAACAAAATAATCAGAATACTAAAAATATTATCACTCTTCAGCCACCAAAAATACATTTATCCAATAGGTTCTTACTGTTTTTCCAAAATCATTCCCGCATCTGTATTTATTACTTTATATAATGCATCCGACTTGATTTGCTTCCCATCTGATGTAACAAATAAACTCTCAATTTTCTCCGGCACATCCTTTACATAAAGATAGTCAACAGCAGCTATTGAATCCATTATACCTTTAACCAACTCAGTATCTTCTTGTGTAGCACTAAATGTATAATCGCAAAATTTAATATTCAGTGGGTTCGTATCATTCATGTAATGAACTACATATTTTATATCTTCTTTTGGATCATTTAAAAGATAAAAGCTTACTCCATCAGGAAGCTTCTCGTCAATACTGCCAGCAATCACTTTCCATCTGTCAAACTTTGTTTCTTTTTGAAAATATGAAGGTGTAATCTTGTATATTCGATTAGGATTTATAACCAAAGCTAAAACCAGGATGATAAAGGCCATCCCCAAAATACCAAATGATACTTTGTTCTTCTTTATTAAAATCCTGATAATGAGCAATATCACTACCAGAAATTCCATGCTAAGATACGTTGATGCATATCTCCCATATCCTGACAGATTTCTTTGAACAATAAAAAACACAAATGTAATTGCCATTATCACATAATATCCCACCGTCCCACATGTCAGTGAAAACCAAACACCTATTGTGTCCTTCACAGGATATTCTTTTCTAAGCAAAATCAAAACTAAAGCTATTATAGCTATAAGAATCAAATATGCTCCAAGAAAAGAGACTGATACTCTCAATCCCATAACATTCCTTCTAATCAGGCCATCCATAAAAGTGTTAAAATCTGTGCTATATACTCCACCACCATTAGAAAAAATGTCTCTCAATGCTGATTTAAAATCAACCCTTGCCATGTCAAATTCTTTACTAATATTATATGGTTTGACATACCCATTCCATATTTTTATACATGCCAGTCCCGGCAAAGCAAAAAAAACCGTATATAATATGAGCCCTATTCTTTTTCCATAATATTTACCAGTAAATACTATTCTCCAAACAAGCATTGCAGATGGGATAAGTACCAAAGCAATTCCCGTTTGTTTAAACAGCATTGCCGCTGCACATGTAATAATATAGCAGAACTGATAAAACTTATTATCAAAAAAATCATCTTCCGTTGCCAGCAACATAGCCAAAGAAATTGTACACATAAGTGGCGTATCAGCGTATATCGAAGGGAAATATCCCTGAGTTCCAGCCATAATCAGCATAACAATAGCCAGCATTGCCGTTGTCATTAAAGAAACTGAAAATATCCTTTTTTCTTCTTTATATTTTTCGACAATAGGAAGAATCAATATTGAAAGTTCATAAAAGTGAAGTGATAGTATACATCCTTTTTCACTATAATTTCTATTAATCATCACCCATATAAGATTAATTAAGGAAGAAAATGGAGGATAGTCCTTATGAACTATTAGATTAGATTCATTTACTGTATAATAATCATCCAACCTAAACATAGTTTTCACCATCATTCCCCAATGTGAAAACTCATCAAAAAAAGCTAATCTTCTTCCTTTATCCCATATGATAATAGCTACACACAAAATAATAAATGCAAAAAAGCCATTAGAAAAAGCATTCTTCAAAAAAACATTTTTTTCATCCTCATTGCTAGGCTTAATTACCATATATAATAAATAGATAAGTGAAACAAAAGATAATACATAAAAAAAACTGATAGCATAATAGAATGAAGATAACACAAAATGACTAATAATCATTATGAACACAGCAAGTATCATCGTCACAGGCATTGCTTCTCCAAACTTAACTTTGGTCACTCTTACCGTTATTAAATTCATAAAAATATACACTGCTATCGGCAATACAACCGCTATTGTTGCACCTATCATTACTCAAATCCTTCAGTCTGATAACTTTATAACTAAAACATCATCCATGATTACAACACTATCCTTTTCAGGATAATTTGGCATAGCTTTAAATTTGTCACTTTCAAAAATCTCTTCAACCTTATCTATTTCACATTTCTTGTAATTAATTCCTATATAGTTCTCCAAAAACTTATTCCATAATTTCTGAGTATGCTTTCTACTTTCCCAAAACGTTCTATAGTATGCTATTGTCCATTGCAATTTTTCCCTTAATTCTTCTTTATCATCTGGAAAATTACCTTTTTCCATCATCCCTAAAATGCAAACCCTTTTCCCTCCGTTTTCCTTGAACACCCTTATATCTTCAGCCATGAGTGTACCCACATTATATGTTCTCTCCATATTATTGAGCGCATATTTTTGTGTATCCCAGGAAAACAACGAAAAAACAATTATTAAGATAATAGTCACACATATAAAAGATACCTTTATGGCAGACAAAACTTTTTGTCCTAAAACAGTTATCTCATTTTTTCCAAAAGCACTTACTAATTTCCCAATCATTATGTATTGCAAGGTCATACCTGGTATCATCAACACGCCAGTTGTGTCATATATATCGCATTCAGGTGCTGCAACTACTATCACCATTAAACACAGCGGGAATATTGCCAGCAAAATGCAACAAAATAAAGAACCAATTACTTTTTGAATAAGGAGTATATCTGAAGAGTATAACTGATATAAAAACAACATTAACGTCAATAGTAATAAAGCCAAACAGCCATAGTTAATTGTTTTTAATGATATATTGGCATATTTGATCTTGTCATTCGCCAACATTCCATTTCCCAAAAAGTAATCTGCATATGCATAATATCCCTTTACAATTGCATCACTAACCATTTTTATATCTAAGGTTCCCATGGAAGAAAACCCTCGATTTTTCTCAAGTTCAACACCAAATATCCCCAGTATAATTCTGTTAGATAATAAATACAGAACCACACCTAGAATAAATGCTATTATGAACGAGATAAACTTCAAGATAACTTTTCGTAAACTGTTTATACATTCCTTAAAATCACATATTACGGAAACCATCCACAATGCTACAAGCCCTATGTAGACAGACATATAAGCCTGATAGGTTGCCAGAGATACGCAAACCATCGTGGCAGCACCTATAATGCCCCCTATTATTTGTTTCCCCTTACATCGTTCAATAACTATGACTGCCAGCACCATGAACAACCATGCTATAGAATAATAAAAAAAGCAGTAATAATAGCTTAATCCACTTATTACATGAGGATTAGCAATTAGCAGCATCCCCAGTGTAAGTTTCAATACCCTACTCTCAATTTTTAGAAAATTCAGAGTCAGACATGCAATAAAACTTATTACGATAATTGTTAATATCGTAAAAAGCATGGGATGAATCTGATTAAAAAACAACTTTTGCCAAAGCCCAAGCATGTATCTTCCCAAGCTCATTTCCCATTTATATCCATGCTTAGAAAATCTTTCTGTCGCAATTGCATCCGGATTTGGTAATTCCGTCCTCCAAAAATAATAATATATGCATAATCCAAACATCACATAAATAGTAAAGTATATATAGTTTTTCTTAAATGCATTCTTCATAATCATTCTTTTTCCATCATGCCTAACAGCCTAAGTGAAAACGCACTTATGCACGGAAGCGCCATCTGCAGGGGATACATATATCTGATATGTCCACCTGACTGGGGGCCCAAAATACAAAACAGAATTGTGGCAATAAGGGGCAGTGTAATAATAAACACGCCTTTGTTTTTCTTTATAATTGAAAGCGCAAATGCAATTATCACCCACCACACATAGGTAGCAGCTGAATTAAACATATTGATTATAGGATAGCCATTCCATCTGACCATTGCATCGCACAGACTATCTCTGAATTTAGTCAATGCGGCATTATCGGGATAATGGAAGTCAGCTCCCACATCACCCATGAATTCGTTAGCTCTTTCCATGCGGTTCGCAGAATAGCTGTACAGATAAGTAGCCTTGTTAAAGGCCTTGGGGTAAAACAGCTCATACTTAAACTCAATAAGTGCATATAAATATATCTGCGGATGCTTTGGGAACATCTTGAAAAAGACCTTGAAGTAATTCATAAGGTCTGCTTTTGTCGAATCTTCCCTGAAGGTATTCTTTATAGGTGATGAGTGCTTGGGATCATAGTTTTCCGCAATTTTCTCATAATTGACGATTGCGTCAATCGCCTCCCTTTCCTCATCTGTAACTTCATCTGGATAATTAAGGACATATCTTCCTGTCATCTGAAGAGGAAGTGAGAGGACCTCTCTTGTACTTCCTGCATGTATTCCCATAGCAGGAACAAGTACGTTATTCCACATAACATGGATAACCACAACGCCAGCAAATAACAGCGCCAGCTTCTTGCGACTAAAAAGTGCCAGAATCATGCATAATACGATAGTCAAAAGGAGGATATAGAAGGCCTCTTTTCTAAACGCCAGCATACCTATGCCGCCAATATAAATGAACCTTCCAAATTTCTGTTCCTTAAGAGCCTTGTAAAGCCCGATTGTAAATAAGATCAAAAAGCCTGAATAAATAATATCCTTTGTGGCAAGGAATATATATCTTCCTGAATGACCGCCTGCAAATACCACATACAGCATGAAAAGAATTGAACAAATATCCCCAAACTTTTCATCAACGAAGGTCTTTACTACATAACCTATGCAAACAAGCATGAACACGTACTGAATCAGAGTGTATATGAACATTCCCACGTTCCATGAACCTGTTACAGCCACACCAATTTTCACACAGATATACATGAGCATTGTGTGAGCAAGAGGATGGTGATTATCCAGCTTGGTAGCACCATACTCCACATCATAGTGATTATATGAGGATGAATTAAATGCCTGTGCAAGCTGCACTCTGGTATCACCCATGAAAATCGCAGGATAAGCTGCGATAAGGCACGGAATAAGGATTATGAAAACTGTAACAACAGCTGTAATAAAAGGCTTCTTATGAAGAATATCTATATAGGACTTATAAAGTCCCTTAAGCTTACGCTCTGTATTTAACATAAATGCACCCGACGCCAAAAGGTCATTTATCTTGATAAAAACAAGAGCGAAAAGAGTCGTGAAGGCATAACCAAGCGCCATGAACCTTATAGCATTCTTAATCAGCGCCCCTCTAACCACATCTATACTTCCGGTAGTATCAAAGGAATATCCCACCACAATCGCAAAAGCGGCAAAAGCCCCCATAATAATACATACTATTCTGTTCTTCCTGTCTGACAGAAAATCCATAATGCGGTCATAAAAAAACGCCACGTACGCTATTACAAATAACGTGGCGAAGATATTCTGATAGCTGTATTTAAGGAAATGATTTTTAAGATCATACTCTGGCTTGATTGTAATAGCAGCCAGAGTAATGATCACGCTAATCGCCTTTCCTATGTTCCACTTTTTAAGCTTTTCTGTCATTTTGATACCTTTCCGCGAAGACTCTTAATTATAAGAAATCTGTCATGACGGCTTTCACACCCATCTTCTTAAGTCTCTTAAAGTCAGACTTAGTGTTTACCGGGTGTGCAATAACACCGACATTGTATTTTTCAAACATTTTTACAGCCTTTTTTGTCACAAATTTACTGTAAAACGCAACATATTTTATCTTTTTATGGCGCTTACATACCTTCTGGAAATACTTAAAGTCAGCATGTCCGCCCTTCTTAGGGCTACCTGTGATACGATATGCTTCAAATATGTATTCCGGAAACTTATAAAAAGCCTCCATCTCTTTATACTGTCCCTCATAGTATATCTGAGGAATTATATTCTTAAAATACTTTTCTGCATTCTCTTTTTTACAAATTTTGCGAAGCTCCTTATATACCTTAACGAGCTTTGTATCCTGAGTATCTACTATCAGCTTGACATCCGTATTTTTCAGAAGACTTATGGCTCTTTGCGCTGTCATTGCCGTTCCTTCTTCCATTGGCTTCCTTCGCAGGAATTCATCATAGGACAAAACCTGTTTTCCATAGCCCAAAAAGCCATGCTCACATATAAGCACATCATCAGATGTGAACATAAAGTCTATCTCAATGACCTTCTTCCCTGATTCGATTGCTTCTACAAGAGACTCCTCACAATTTGCATGTCTTATACCGTTAAATCCACCACAGGCATGAACTATTTTCTTGTCATTCAGGCTGTCAGCTAATTTCGAAGCAGCATTAACATGCTTACAGGGCATAAGTGCCACTATTATCAGCGCTGCAATAAATACTCTGATCATTTTTCTCACGAGTTACTATCCCCCTCAAAAACTGAGGGCAGTCAAATTTCTCTGGCTGCCCTCTTCTGTTATATCCTAGATTATACAGCATTAAAGCATTGATTGATTACCACTTTTTGCTCTTATTACCTTTATCTGTAAGCTTCTTGTAGGTATCAATGTGATAAGCATTGTTTTTCCCTGCTTTGCTATAGAGCTTGTTGTTCTTAAAGGTAATCTTACCAAACTTGGTCTTACTGGTGTTTGCTGAAATGAAAGCTCCGAACATTCCGCCCTTAATTGTATTGTTTGTCACCTTAACCTTGCCTTTATTAAAGCCACCCTTTCCATTTCCATAAACCTGAATATGAAGTCCGGGCGAGAAATACTTCCTTGACTTTGGAGCATTACTGATAATTGTATTGTTCTTTACTGTGATTCCCTTTGTGTTGAAAATCATCAGGCCTTCAGCAGACTCACCTGTCAGTGTGCAATTGGTAACCTTTATATTCTTGTGATATTTGTTGGCATTTTTCTTTTTACTCTTGTCATAGTTGGCGCAAACCGCTCTGCAGCCTGTAACCTCACAGTTATTTATTGTAATATTCTTACAGCCTGTTCCATTTAACAGTCCTGAATTCTTATCTTTCAGGAATGGAGCTGTCCTTTCAGTAGCAACATCAATCTGGATCTGCTCCTCAACACTCTTCTTACTATAATCTCCCTGTCCGGTAATCTTGCAGTTCTCTATAAGAACGTTCGAACATGCCACCAGCTCAATAGCATGGTTTTCCATCTTTGCATGCTCAATTGTCATATCAGTAAACTTAAGATTATCACCATAATGGAATCTGAAGGAAGATCCATCCGCCTCACTCTTGTTAGATCTCTTCCATGTACCGCCCTTAATGCTGAAATTAGCTATAGACTTACTCTCTGTCTTGTTATGAATAATAACCTTACGGCAGATGATTGTAGCTCCTGTAGCGTCTATGCTTCCGCCATCAACCGCATCAATAGGTCCCTGAAGATAGTACTCTTTTCCGGATTCCAGCTTAATATCCTTATACTTCTCCAGTGCCTCCTGAATAGCCTTCTGGTCATTTGAGTTCTTCTCATCCTCCTGAACGCACTTCTCATTATGTTTAACCAGATATGCAGCCTTTGCCTGCACCGGGCTTATAAGCATAATTGAAAAAGCCATGGCAGCCGCTGCCATCCCGTACTTTGCAAGTCTTTTAACATCCCTCATAAAATATCCTCCTATTCCTCATAAGATTATTTGGGCGCTTTAATCAAAAATCTGCACCATTTTAGATATAATATATATTCATTATAACACTTGCAAATCTACGTTTTATAAAACAACTATTAAACTTTTATTACATCGGAATTATCGCTTATCTTCACTTCCGTCCCGGTAACAATAGTCGCCATTAACATCGGAACGATCATCATGATCACCGGCTCAGCATATCTTGGAAGGCTTCTGGGACATGCTGCATAGATCATTATAGATAAAATCGGTATCGTACAGAAAACCAGCATCCTGGAATTTCTTCTTTTCAGATTTACCAAGAATAAAAACCATACAACCCAGGTATAAAAAGAGGTCTTAAACAAAATTCCGATGATTGGTATCGCCCTTATCTCAGTAAACAACCATTTGATACTGTTTCCTATCTCTCCGCTTGTAAAGAAGGATTCCACATAAAGCTCATCATCCTGCTCCACATCAATGTTAAAGCATACGAAGAACGGATTTCCCTCCCAGGTCATATCAAAGAACTTATAGCAGGTATTAAGTGTTGACTCAAAATATAAGCCCGGATGCTTAAGAAACATAGCAAACCAGCATTTATAGTAGTTTCGCATCTGCTCCTTTGTCGCTTTCTGGTTGAAGGTTATCTTTATAGGATTTGTAACTGTGGGATCATAATTCTCAGCAATATTATCATAATCAATAACTGCTGCTATCGCGTTCTTTTCCTCTTCAGTCACTTCATCGGGATAGGTTACCACATAGCGGGCAGACTGCTGGAGAAGAGTGCCAATAGCCTCCTGCTTACCACCGGGAGAAATATTCCACACTGGAAGAAGGATCTTTCCCCAAACCACAACAACAAAGAAAATCGGCAAAACAGTTGTTATCGCAACAGAGTACCAGTATTTCCAATACACCGCCATCATCATTACGGCAAGTACCATAACAAAATACTTACCCTGCCCCTTAGAAAGCATAAAAAGAACATTCGATATGGCAAATCCTGCCACAAACCATTTATTCTTCAGAAGCATTCCCTCTGACATGGATATCTCAAATATCATCCACACTGTAGTCAGGCAGAAGAAGGAAAATGTCATATCCTTTACCATGCAGACTGCCAGCATAGGATAAAACGGAAATAGCGCTGTAAACACAATCCCAAGCTTGAATATCTTAGATGGCAGCCCAAAGCTGCGTACTCTGAACAAAATAAATACAAGAAAAGCACAAAACAGCAGCATCTGCAGAAATGAAAAGATAGCTACTCCCATCCATGCTCTGCCAAACAAGGTTATACCAAGCTTAACAAAGCTGCCATAAAGCCATGTAGTGAAAAACGGATGATGATCGGTTATATAAATATCCGGCCCCTGCACCGGTGATACATTGAGCGGAAACTTGACAGGTCTGTGGAAAAACATCCTTATCTGCTTATCTGTATCTCCTATATTACTTGTTCCCGGAAAGAAAAAGATATAGTAGGGAATCCAGAACACAAAAACACCAAGGACTGACTTTAAATAGCTCTTGATATAAATTCGCTCTACCGTATTTTCCTTATTGGCAGCTACCTTTTCTCTTAGCTTTTCTATGATGTAAAATCCCAAAACACTAAGCACATAAGCCACAACAAAATATCCTGTAAACAGGATAAGCGCCCTCATTATGTAGAATTTGCCTAATGCAAGATCATTTATTTTATTATCAGCACTTAAATCCTTACCTATTAGCTGCATCACAGCAAATGGCAGCGCAAATAATATTCCTTTTATCCTGTTGGCCTTTTCCACTTTTTTCATAATAATTGTTTAATTACCTTATCTGAATTATCCCATTTACTTATTTTTTATATAAATAGTAGCACACTCTGTTCGTTCCATTTTGTAGTCATTCTTTAATTCTTTGTAAAATCGACCAAACCGTTTGTTTTTGTTTGGTCTCTTCTTTCTAATGATACTGTCATACTTTGATTCTTCATATTTTCCTATATCAGGATTAAAAACAACAACTATATCCGGCTTCTTCTCAGGCTGAATTTCATAATATTTCACCAAATGTCTACTGGATATACGGTTTCTCCAGGGAGAAGGTGCTCCAAACTGATAGTCCGTATAAAATATGCCCAGGGAAGAACTTTAGAATACAGAACCTTTCCCTCTGGCTCTCTCTTTTGCAGATTATCAAGGGTTCTGCACACCTCATAATACTGAGCTTTATGCTCCGGGCTGGTATAGAGACCGGCTGCAGGTCCCCTATCAATTCTTTCAGTAAGATTCTGTAATTCATCATCACGATAAACCCCCAGTATTCTGGTAACCAGTATGGGTGAAGAAGCAAAAAGGAAAGCGACCAGCGTAGCAGTATATAAAATCCTTTTAGTCCCGGGATTTATCTGAAGCTCCAAGCTATCTACAAGAATTCCAAGTGCCATAACCGTGGCCATTGAAACTGTAAGTGCTCCTACCGTAAATGAACTGGGAGCATCACTTCCCAAGTTAAATAAAACAGAGCAGATAAATCCATACAGATACAAAAACAGTGGTATCTTATGTTTTGCCTTCTTTATAGAACAAATAACAAGCGGTATACTCCAGGGAATAAAGATACTAAATGTACTCCACTGTCTATCAAGGCACAATCTTCTTCTCTCAATAATTACCAGGCAAAATAGCAGTATCTCTACTACATAAACCCAGTCGTGTCTTCCCTTCATGAATAAGCTGATAATTGACAGTATTACCATAAAAAAGAATATCACAATAAGCAAGATGTTTTCGCTACCTGCTTCCATATAAAATGACTTTTTTATAATCTGATGCATAGGCATCGTGAAAAAAGGCATTCTTCTGAGATGCTCGGGATCAGAGAAAATATACGGAAGGGATTTCATGAATGTATCCTTAAGCATTCCGCGGATAATGATAACGGATGGATATACAGACATCAAAAAAAGACTCAGCAGATAACTGAAATAAAATCTTTTTTTATCAATTATTCGTTTATGAATAGCAATAAGTAGTATGGAAATACCTAGAAATCCAAAAATAAAAAAGGGCATACACAGAGTTCCGATAACGCAGCATATACCTATATATACTATCCTTGAATTCTGAATTATGGCGTCATCTGTTTCTGCTATCACGCAAAAGCATGTTCCTATCACCACTGCAGACATGGCAAACAGATGATAATAGCTCATTCCAAGTATGTTTTCTCTGGCAAATACAAGAACCAGGACAGCACAAATAAGCGTCCACCATTTCTTTTGAAAACGACGAAGGTTTGAATAAACAAGAATTGCACATAATAATGAGCTTATATTCTGAAGAATGCGAAAATAAAGCATGACACCTGTTCCAGAAGGGACAAGCAATTTAAATGCTGAATAAAATGGCAGCAGAATAACACCTATAAGCTGAGCAGGATGCCACTCATCCGCAATAGGGCAATCCCCCAACCAGAACCTGTGCGCTAAAGCTATATAAAAGCTTTCGTCAGACTGACAAAAGCTAAATAGTGAACGTATTACAATGGCAAAAAAAATCAAGACCAATACCAGAATGTTAATATAGTCCATAGTTGTATATGGATATTTTTTAGATCCATTTGTAATATTCATAAATCACCTGCATTATTCCTCTTATTCTGTCGGTCTTTTCAACTTTTTCATAGTGTATCCCGAAAAATTATTTCTCGAAATAATAGCTCCAATAGCATGAACAAACCTTTTACCTTTCACAATGCAGACCTCATAATCTCTTTTTTGTTATTCCCAAGCCCTTATGATATCTCCGAATCTGGGAAGTGTCAGGCTACAGTAACCATATTCAGCTGTATTTATTAGACCAGCCTTACCAAGTCTCCTTCTATATGTTGAAAAAGAACTCGAAGTAAGATTTGCCTCCATCTGAATCCTGGCAACCTTAGTTTTTCCGTTTTTTGCCAATATTAAGAGCACGGTTTTATCTTTTTCAGAGAGCTCTGACCATATTTTTTCGTAAGCATATTCTTCCATAATCTCGTCGAAATATGGTATCAGCTCTGTTAATTGCATCTTATATTTAAATCTGAGATATCCAAGAACCTGAAAAGCATAGGAATAACCACAAGTAAATTTCGCCATATCATCTGCTTCATCCTCAGGAATATCAAACACTTCTCGATAATTGTTTGACATAGCCTTAATTCCAAGTGGCTTTAACTCTATTTTGGGAGCTCTATACAAAAATGTCAGAGCTTTCTCATTCTGCAGTGATTTTATATTCTCATATAATCCAGTCATCAAAAGAAAGATAGGATAATTCTCTCGCATAAATATTTGAAATGCGCTTGAAAAAACTTTTAAATTATCATTGTTAGTTACTTCATCTATTGCTATCAAAACCTTAAGATGGGCTGCTTTAATAATCTTAAACATTTTTCTAAGCTGAACTTCGACATCTTCAGCCGGTCCATCTGATGAAATAGAAGCCCCAACAACAAACGAAAAGTTCAAATCCGCTTTTATAAAAGCGGGCTTTATAAGAGGATGCTCATACAAATTGGCAGCAAGACCTACCAGCAAATCTCTTGTAGGATTAAGATTTATCACAATCCATTTTTTTGACTTTGACAGCTCAGACGAAATAGTAGTCATGGTCACTGTTTTCCCAGATCCGCGCACACCTGTAATCACATATACCTGAGATGAAGGAGTAACAGAATTAAATGTATCTACAACCTCATAAATCTGAGCCTCTCTGGATATCATACGCGAAGGCTCCTTACCAAAATTGATGTTGAATGGGTTATCCTTTATATTCTCACTAGCCATGTACTCGCTCTCCAACTTTAATAAGTTTTAATAACTTTTGTATACTTTAATAACTTTTAATAAGTTTTAATAACTTTTGGATGCTTTAATAACTTTTAATAAGTTTTAATAACTTTTCTTTATTTTAATAACTTTTAATAACTTTTGTCAACGAGCACTCATACACTTATCAATCTGTCTATCAAATCCTCATCAGAGGATGCCAGTAATTCCGGAAGCTCCTTTGCAAGATCAATATAGGCCTCCTGAGCCCTTCCATAGCCTATTCTGTCAGGCATCCACAGGAAAAGCGGCTTACCTGCGGTCTCTGCCGCGAGCGCTCTGGTGCAATAATCCGTAACCACAACATCTGCTACTGAAATAAGCTCGTTCACAGAAAGAGGTGCCATATCCTTATAATCAACCTGCTTACCAGATTCTGAAGTAAGAGCTCCTCTATCTTCAGAATTTCCTTCTGACATCTGAAGCTTCTCAGAATCTGTTCCCATAGCGCTCTTCATCGCTATCATCTCAGAAAGACTCCTTCTGGGATCAAAGGCAAAGCCCTCAAGGTAATCAGGAATTGCAACCGTACTTCCGGGAGCCCCGCCTACAGCCATACATACGCATACATGGGTTCTTGCAAAGTCCTCATGCATCTTTGTCAAAAGTCTGCCAAGATGGTTACCAAGCTGCTCTCTATCCGTACAGATAAAAGCAATTATCTTCTTGCCCTTCGCATAGGGAATCATCTGGCAAAGCCTTTCCTCTGCTTCTTTCCTATAGTTTTCATCCTTAAGCATTATAAGCGCGGGATTGATATCGCTTGTTACCATTCCACCATTCTTAAGCTTATAATTCCTTTTCCAAAGCTCCTCTTCCTCCTTAGTACTGCCATATACAACATCGTACTCTGTCTTTACAGGGAAAAGTCTGCTCTCTCTTACCTTATAGCCGCTTCGAGCCTCTTTAGATGCTCCCCACATGGGATATGCAGGCCTGAGCTCAGGGCTTATCTGTATAACCTTAGTTTCTTCTCTTACATCAAGCATCCTCAGAATGTAAGGCTCGCCTGCGCAGTAGATTCGCTCAGCTGCTGCGAGCTTTTCGCAAAACTCCTTAATATTGTCGCTGTTATATTTAATATCAGCTATTATCTCAAAATTCTTACCGGTATTTTTCGTCTCTTCTACCAGAATTTTCTGAACTCCAAGAAAAGCATCCCAATCAGAATTCTCATCACCAAGGAATACTACTCTTCCTGTAGCCACAGGTCTTCTTTTCCCGGCATTATAAGCACTCTTAGCTTTCTTCCTGAGCTTTTCCATCTCATCAATACGCTTAACCTCCGCACTAAAGAGTCTCTTCACCTCCGGAAGATCACAGAAATCACCCTCAATAGGCTTAGGTCTCTTATACTTATCTATCCTGTCTCCAAAGAATTCAGCTGTTATTCTTTCAGTAGCATGACCGTCGCAGCCACTCATAAATCTCTCTCTGAACTCATGAACCTTATTCTTATCAAATCTCTCATCCACATGCTCGATGTACTCAATCATCTCAGCATTGGTAAAGCACACAGGTCCCGGCGTAAGCTCCTCGAAGTTATAGTAGAAGCCTCTCCAATCAAAATAGTTTGCAAGGTCATAGGCAAAAAATAACATCGGCTTTTCAAATATTGAATATTCGAAAATAAGTGAAGAATAATCCGTAATACAGATATCTGTCACACAAAGCAATTCATCGATATTCATGCTGTCGGTCATATCCGCAGCAAAACCCGCAAACTCAGACGGTACCTGAGGCTTATTCTTTACAAGAGGATGATGCTTAAACAGAAGCACATATTCATCCTTAAAGTGCTCATAGAACTTACGCACCTCAAACATATCTGGCGTTACGGCATTTCTGGGAATACCTCTGAAGGTAGGTGCATAGAGAATAACCTTCTTCCCTTTTGCAGAAGGCATCACATCATACAGGTGCTCAAAGGCTGCTGCCTTGAAGTCCTCCCTGTAAAAAACATCTGATCTTGATATTCCTACACCCTTTACGCAGGATGAGTCCATACCCATAGCCTCGGCATAAGCCCACTCTATCTCTGGACTTGATAC
This sequence comes from Butyrivibrio sp. FC2001, assembly GCF_000424125.1. Lineage (NCBI taxonomy): Bacteria > Bacillati > Bacillota > Clostridia > Lachnospirales > Lachnospiraceae > Butyrivibrio > Butyrivibrio sp. FC2001. The sequence continues at coordinate 132,471 of NZ_AUJH01000011.1, read as the reverse complement.
AGTAACCAGATCGTAATTCTGATGGAGCTTATAAACTACTCCCTTCTTACCATCGTTATAGAGCTTGTCAGCAGTGCTGTTACCAAACTTCTTGAAGGCACCTGCCGCATGCCATACATTCATAACATGCGTTCCTCTCCTGGCTTTGAAAGAACCCTGTGTATCGCTGCTATCGTTAAATATAAGATAACGTGCGGTTGCAGCATCCTTCAGGAAATCAATCTGTCGTTTCAGCTCCTGTCTGTTATTCACAAAGCCCTGACGCAAAAAATGACAGTGGATATCCATCTCATATCCTCTTACCAGATAGTTAAAGAGCTCCCTGTAGCTGTCAGTGAGCTCTCCAAATCTGATTTCAAGGAAAATTACCTTGTCATCCTTTATAGGTTTTAATGCATGAAAATGATAGATTATCGGAAAGATAATCTTCCTTGTAAGAATCCTGTTGAAATTAGCCGACAGACTGGTATTTGCTGAGGCTGAGCTCTTAAAGCTGCCTCCTTTTACATGCCTGTTATCAAAAAAACTCATTCGCGCTTATCACTCCCCATACTCAAAGAACGAATCAACCCGGTTCTTCTTATCAAAAAGATGGTTGTAGCAAAGTGTGTTATACACATTTATCTGATCATAATAAGGTGATGTCTTATCATCCACCTCATAGAACTTACCATCAGCACCAACGTAACCGTTCGCATTGATTATCGGAACATCCTTAATAAGGTCAAGAAGGTACTTATTGTAACCGCTCTTCTTCATTCCACAGGCATCAAGCATAACTGACTGAACGTAATTAATGCTTATTCCATCCTCAAAATTATAATTTTCTTCAGGTATATCATAGTTAGCCCAGATGAGGAACTTTGTATGATAGAGGTTCATCTGATCAAGTCCCTTTAAGCTGCTCTTATCTGTCCCGAGAAGCTCATTGTAGAACTCATCTGATAATCCGGGCTCATGATCTCCGAAATATACGATTACCGTGGGATCATCTGTTTTCTCGAAATATTCAACAAGTTCTCTAAGCGCATCATCACTCTCATGAATCAGATTGAGATAGTTCTCCACTCCGTCCTGCTGAAGATTATCATCAAGGATATCTATCTCATCAGGAAGGTTTTCCCATTCACCCTCATAGGGGCTGTGATTCTGCATTGTAACATTGAAGATATAGAAGGGCTCGTCGCTCTTTGCCTTAGCAGCCTCGTATTCCTCGATTATCCTTTTAAAATCCTCTTTGTCATCAATATGTCCGCCAATAGTATGAGTATCCTCTGAGAAATCATCAATCGTGATAAATCTTGAAAATCCCATGTAGGGATATACATTCTGCCTGTTATAACCGCTGGCCTTATAGGGATGGAGAGCCAGGATACCGCTGTAATTATCCAGGATCATGTTCTGGGTAAGTGTCGGTATGAAGCTCTTTATATAAAGCTGATAGGGCGTTGTTCCCGCAGGAAGGAACGCCTTAGAATCACCACTCAAAAACTCGTACTCAGTGTTCGCTGTCTGTCCGCCAAATACTGATACATAGCTTCTACCCTTAATAGCATTCTCTGTAAGGCTGTCGTAGAAGGGCATCACTTCCTTGTCAGTATGAAGCTCTCCCACATCCTGAAGATCCGCAAAGGCCTCGTCCATAACCACGATAACATTGGGTCTCTTAGCCTCGCTGTCCCCTGTAACTGAGTCTGAGCTGTAGGTATGCTGAAGCTCTGTTATTGTATCTACGCTATAGTTCCTGGGCTTATCAATTACCATTGTGCGAATACTTCTTGTAAAGGTGAGAAGTCCGCCATTATTCCTATAGGACTTTATAGGCATGAAGGTATTTATTGAAATACCATGGTTTCTAAGAAAATCTGTTGCTCCAAGTGTATAAACCGATCCGCAAAGTACCATCACACCAAGACCTGCCACGATAAGTCTGAAACGCACATCTCTTCTCTTTTCCTCACCGGATCTGTAGAACAGGAGGAACGCTGTACATGCCAGAAGAAAGGCAATCATCATGAACTGCTTTATGGTGTATGAGTACTCATAATCACTGGCAACATTAAGCGCTGTACCTGTAGTTGCAATGTCTCCTGCCAGAATCGGAATCTGTCTGAACTTGATAACATAATAATTAACAACTCCAAACATTCCGGACAAAACACCTGTCAGAAAAACAGACCATCTGAGAGATAACGTAAACGAGTAAATGGACCACAAAATAAGTGCATAAAGTCCGTAATTACCAACTATCGCCTTGAGCTTACTTCCAAATATCGAATAAGATGTATCAAGTGCACACTCAGTTAGAAAATAGCAGACAAAAGGGAAAATCAAAAGCAGCACATATCTTGGCCACTTATCAAGCATTCCCCTTGTCTTTTCGCTGATAAAAGGAAAAACAAAGGCAAAAACGAGAAAACATGCTGTAAGAGCAATGTATCTTTTTCCTGTGTAATCGGCAACAAGGCTCAGTCCAACAGCTGTAACAACCGCCGCAAATATCAGATATATAGTTTTGAAAATCTTATTTCCTGTCATTATTTATCTTTCTTTTTGTACTTCTCAAGTGATGGCTCAAAGAACATCTCCATTATGCGGTCAGTGGCATGGCCATCGCACGCACTCATAAACCGCTCCTTAAACTTCCTTACCTCTTCCCTGTCGAATCTCTCATCGATATGCTCGATATAATCTATTATTTCTTCATTTGTCTTATAGACAGGGCCCGGTGTGAGCTCATCATAATTATAATAAAAGCCTCTCCAGTCAAAGTAATCATCCAGATCATAAGCAAAGAAGATCATCGGCTTCTCAAAAAGAGAATACTCATATATAAGGGATGAATAATCGCTTATGCAGATGTCACTTACAAATAAGAGATCCTCAATCGTCATGGTATCGGATAAATCCTTAGCAAAGGTGCTGTATTCCTCCGGTACCGCAGGTCTCTTATGAACGATAGGATGATGCTTAAACACAAGAACATAGTCCTCGTGGAACTTTTCATAAAACTTCTGTACAGAGAGCTTATCCGGTGTCTCTGCGCCAACAGTCTTACCTCTGAAGGTAGGTGCATAGAGTATTACCTTCTTTCCCTTTGCTTCAGGGAACTGCTGATAGAATCTCTCGAAAGCTGCAGCCTTCTCGCCATCCTTGTAAAAGATATCCGTTCTTGAAAGTCCAACTGCCTTAATGCACTCAGGGTGTTTCTCCTTACCCATGGCCTCTATATAAGCCCACTCAACCTCCGGAGAACTTACAGTCACCAGGTCATAATCACCGTGGGAAGGGAATCTTTTCATGTTTGCTGCAGTATCTCCAAACAGCTTCCTGGCTGTGGAAAGTCCGAATCTCTTGAAGGCTCCTGCCGCATGCCAGGTATTAAGCTGATGCTGACCTTTTCTCTTCCATACACAGGCATGAACATCATTACCCTCGCTGAAAATCAGGTACTTGGCATCTGCTGCCTCTCTGATATACTGCGCATAGCGCTTATATATCTCGCGGCGTCTGGCTGTTCCTATCTTAAAAAAGATGCAGTGAACATCGAGATCATAGTCCCTTGTAAGTCTCTCGTACAATTCCTTGTGATTGTTCGAAAGAGAAAGGAGTCTGAGTTCCAGAAAAACCACCTTGTTTTCCTTAAGCGGCTTCATACTCCCCGCTAAATACATTGCAGGGAACACGATTTTCCTTGAAACCCATCTTATTAAAAAATCCTCAGTGGACTGCATCCACGCCTTAAATTTCATTGCAATTTAGTCCTCGTCTGTATTAAGCATTAATTGCCTTTAGTACATCAATTGTGCGGGTAAGTCCCTTTTTCATATCATATCCGGCTCTCCAGCCAAGCTTCTTAAGCTTTGCAGAATCAAGAATAGCCTTGGTTGCCTTGGAATAGCCCGCTGCCTCTGTAGCATCCGGCAGCTCGAAAATAACCTTTTTACCTGCATAATCAGCAATTATAGCTGCCAGGTCTCTAAGTGTGATATCCGACTCCTCATCAGCGATATTGTAGGCTCCGCCATTTTCACCAAGTAAGAGCACATACAAAAGTCCCGTAACGGCATCTGCCACATAGCTGTATGAAAAGAGCTGTGTGCCCTCGGATTTAAGAACGATATCCTCTGCCGCAACACCCTTTTTAATGAACTGTGAAATAGCCTTGGTATCTGACTGGAGCATTGTAGGTCCATAGGTTCTTGAAAGTCTTGGAATAACTATATCCATGCCCTTCTGGGAAATATATGACTGACAAAGAGCTTCTCCGGCTCTCTTACCCTCAGGATAGCCTGCTCTTGCAGTATTGCAGTCGATATATCCAAGATAGCTCTCGTCAAAGCGCTCCACATCGCCTCTGTTTTCACCATAAATCTCAACTGATGAAGCAAAGAGGAATCTCTCTGCGCCTTCACTTATCTCGAGCATGTTGTTAAGACCGATCAGGTTAGTCATGATAGTTCCGATAGGATCTGTGGAATACTGCATCGGATGCGTATTACTTGCAAGGTGAAGTACATAGTCTGCCTTCACACTCTTTATCTCATCTGAAAAGGGCTTATTAACATCCTGCTGAACCGGAGTTACTGTGCCAGCATCGAATCTTGCTGCAATCTTATCCCTGTTTCTTCCGATGGCATAAACCTTTATTCCAAGGTTCTTCTCCTTATTAAGAGCTGTAAGTGCATCGATAAGGCAGCTTCCTATAAGTCCTGTTGCACCGGATATCAGAAAGCTTTTCCCTGTAAGCTTATCCCAGGGGAGCTCCTGCTTTGTTATATACGTAATATCCTCTATATATGTAGGATTATTTAGTAAACTCATACCTTCTTCCCCATCCTTTTTCTGAGCATTCTCGGAAACCATGCAATCCTTTTAGCAAGCTTATACACCTTGGAATTGATGGTCTTATTGTACTTTTCCTGGAGCTCTCCTTCCATGAATATCATGTATTCCTCGTAGCTGCCCTCAGTGACATGCTTTAATGTCTCATATTTATTCTGCTTATAAATATCTGTAGGCTCTATTTTATCCCAGCCAAGCTTTCCAAAGGCCTCATTCTTGATATAGTCAAAGGACTCTCTGAAATTATCTATGGTGCTGAGGCTTTTCTGACATTTAAGACTGTAAAGATAGCTGTCTACTGCTCTGTTTAAAAAGCTCTTCTTTACCTCGTCATAGACGCCTCTCTCCTCTAAGAACCTCTCCGTCTCCTCGAAGGCCTTAAATACACACATAGGAGATCTTGATTTATCACTGGTGGTGCTTATCTTCTGATTAGTTCTCCAGTAGATAAGCGGATCCTTTATTATCGTTATTCTCTCGGCAAGAGTCATCGCTGACATAGTAAAAAAAGCATCGTTTGCTCTCTCGATGCTTTGAAAGCGAATCCCCTGATCTTTGATAAACCCTGTGCGGAACATCTTATTCCACGGTACATTCGTCGTTATATTAAGGATGTAGTCAGGGTTGATTTTCCTATTATAGGTATTGCCCTTTACAAGGTACTGATAATTATTCTTGTTTCCGAGCACTCTCTTTCCGCTTTTATCATCAACATGAAAAGCGTCACAGATACAGATATCAGCATTCTCTGCCTTACACTTTTTATAAAGCTTCTCCAAAGCTGTTAAAGCAAAAAAATCATCCGAATCCCAGAAAACAATATATTCGCCTTCTGCCCTGTCAAGTCCTGTGTTTCTTGCCTCGCCGGCATTTGAATGCTGATTTTTTATAACAGATATTCTGCTGTCCTTTTTGGCATATTCCTCTGCAACAGAAACAGTATTGTCTGTAGAACCGTCATCAACTACGATTATCTCTATACCACTAAGTGTCTGTGCACAGATAGTATCGAGACATTTTTCGATCTGCTTCTCCGTATTATATGAAGGAACAACAACCGTAACTTTCTTTTCCATACTAATCTCTCAACTTATCAATATCCCTGAGGGTTTCGGGATATTTTTCCTTAAGGAATCCTATTGCTGCTCTGTAAGCTTCATCCTCAGGAACTGTCCCCATCATCTTCCTAAGCTCAGAGGTCTGCTCCTTGATCTCCTTCTCCTTGCGGATCTTGAAATCAGCGGCAAGCTTATCTATTTCAGCCTCTGACTGAGGCACCTTCTGAGTCTGAAGGAACTCCTCATACGCATTACAAAGTCTCTCTACGTCAGATCCAAATGCTATCTGCTTACCATGATCAAGCCAGAGTATCTTGTCGCAAAGCTCTCTTACCTGTGAAATTGAGTGAGATACGAGAATTGCTGTGATACCCTTTTTAAGGATCTCTCTCATCTTGTTACCGCTCTTCTCACGGAAAGCTCCGTCACCTACTGACAAAACCTCATCCAGGATGAGTACGTCCGGATCAACGAGGCAGGCAATAGAGAAAGCAAGTCTGCTTCGCATACCGCTTGATAACTGTTTAAACTGATAGTCCTCGAACTTTTCAAGCTCGGCGAACTGAATGATCTCTTCATATCTCTCATCCATGAAGTCTCTGGTATATCCAAGCATGGCTCCGCGAAGATAAGCATTTTCCTTTACGGTCATATCCTCATCAAAGCCACTTGTAAGCTCCAGAAGAGCTGCAATTGTACCATTAACCTTAATAGAGCCCTCAACCGGGAGAAGGATCTGAGATATAGCCTTGAGAATGGTACTTTTTCCTGCACCATTTGAACCGATGATTCCAAGCATATCTCCCTTCTCAAGCTTGAAGGATATATGTCTGTCAGCCCAAAACTCCTCGACATGATAATTGCCTGTGAGTTTGCGGACCACAAATTCTTTTAATCCGATTGCCTTTAAGTCTCCGGTGATATAGCGGATACTGACATCATTACATTCAATAACTGACATGAAAACTCCTATTATTCCTGAAATTACAGGTAGTAAACAAACTCGTGGTTATATCTCTTGTAGATCCACAAGCCTATTGACAGGTAAAACAGTGCATAAAAAGCACATAATACATGACATTCCAAAGAAGGAATCTGACAATCAATAACTACGGTTCTGATGTACTTTATTACAACATAAACAGGGTTAAGCAAAAATGCTCTCTGTACCATTATGTTATTGAAATCCTCTACATGATAGAAGATAGCTGACAGATATCCCAAAAGTGTCAGGAATACGTCGTACAGATACTGAATATCTCTGAAAAATACATATAATGCTGAAAGGATCATTCCTATTCCAATGTTCATCACAAGAAGTGTTGATATAGGATAGATGATCAGTATCATATGAGGTCCAAAATGTATCTTGTCAAAGAAACAGAATACAAAGAACACTACCAGCGTCAACAGGAAGTTAACAAATGCCGACACATTCTTGGACAGAAGGAACAGGTACTTTGGTACATTTATCTTCTGCAAAATCCTTCTCTCCTTGAAAAGGGAGCTCATACCGTTTTTGGTAGCTTCCTTATAGAAGGACATTATTATATTTCCTGAGAAAAGGTAGGTAGTGTAATAGAGTGAATTCTTACCTCTTCCAAAGAACTGCGTAAATACAACCTTCATTACAAGAAGATGAAGGAGCGGAGATAGAATACTCCACGCCATTCCCAGTATTGTACGCTTATACTTCTGATTAAAGTCTCTCTGCACAAGCTCCTCAAATAAGAACTTGTAGGACTTTGCTGTTCTGATTTTCTTTTTGATTTTTGTACTAATTTTCATAATTCTCTTGTTTTTTAATCACTATTATTGGCATTCTAATCCACTATAATAGCAATTATTCCTCCGATTTACAACCTTCACTACAGCTTCGCATACTTATCAGCTTCTATGACTTCTGCTATCTTCTCAGCCCTGTCATCAAAGGTGTGCTTATTGAGCACCCTCTTTCTTCCAGCCCTGGCAATTCTCATTCTCTCAAATTCATGAGTGAGATAGTAATCAATCTTATCGCTTAAGTCCTTTCTGTCAGTATAGGTCACAAGACATTCACCAAAGGCTTCTTCAAGCCCCGGAACATCATCACTTATTACGAAGGCTCCTGCACACATGGCATCAAAAATTCTGTTGGATATTATGCCATACTCCCTCATGTCATCCCAGTGATCATTAAGAAGTATCCTTGCATTGTGATATACCCCGGCAACCTTGTCGTTATCTATGTAATTGGCAATCACATGCTCCTGAACCTCCGGGAATTTTTCCCAGTGTCTTCCATATACATGAAGGTCATGGTCTGTAGGAAGCACATCTCTTAGTATTTTCCTGAACACTCCTCTGCTGTTTCCCACAAAAAGAAGCTCCGGAGAATAATTGCCTGTAGGAATAACTATATCCTCGCTATAGAGCATAGCTTCAGGATCTGTACACTGCATCAGAACGCTTGAAGGAACGTCTACCTTTTCAGAGAATTTCTGCTTCATTATTTCCGAGGCATAAAAAATGTAATCAGCCTGGTTAAGCTCAGGTGCACTTATATCCGCAGGATGGGATATTGTCCAGTAGATAAGCCTCTGTCCGTCTCCCAGCGCTTTCCTGTAATAGCCTCGTTTTCCTCTGAGTACGATCACTGTTCTGGCTGAGCTCTCTCTGTACCAGTCATCTACCGGCAGGACATTGACTATATATCCCTGTCTCTCAAGAGCTGCACGCAGAGCATAGGAGTAATGATAATCACCCCAGTACTTACCATCCTCATTTCCCGGCATTGAGGCACATATATCTATCTCCATATTATTGAGCTTTGGTCTTTTTCCGGACAGAGCATTTTTTCTCCATCTTCCCGGAAGTACCGGTCTTCCTGCATTATTCGCCTTACGTATCGCCTTATCCCTGAAAACAGAAACAAGACAGCAGTCGCAAAGATAATTATCCTTTCCATAGGCTTTTGACATGAAGCACAGATCAGCAATAGCAAAATCCCAGGAGTTACTCTCGTATAAACCGCACAGCCCTCCAAGCTTCTTATAAAAATCGGCTCTGATCATTATTATATTTATAGAAGGAATATCTGTTTTTGTGATACAAAAGCCCTGTTCACCACTATCTATATCCGCATTTAAAAGCTTACAGGATATTCCGTGTGTCTCTGTATTGTTCTGAAGATACTGAACACCCTTAAATCTTGTTTTATAGGCCTTTCCCTTTCGCATCTGCGGAGAATAATAGGTGACTCCACCGGCTATTCCGGTGTTCTCATCCCTGACGAAGGCTTCTGCAAGAAAATCCAGCCATCCGTCACAGACGCCATCCACACCGTTTACAAATACCAGATATTCACCCTTTGCCGTCTCTGCATCGGCTGCCATCTCGTATTTAATATTCGTCTTAGCCTTTGCAATACTCTCATCAAACCTTCGTTTTACATCAGCATTGTCAACCGGAAGATATATTACAGAAACAGACATACCGGAAAAATCCTGTATGCCTCTTAGCCTCTCCTGTATTTTCATTTTGTCCCTAGCTCTGGCAGCATACGCCTCCAGGGACAGTATTCCCCTTTTCACCTTTGAAAGCATAAAAAAATATCCTTAATAATGTCCTTTTTTCAAATTCTAATTCAAAGCATAGATATAATCAAATTACTTTGGTAGAATATACTATACTATAAAAACGGTTTGAGGTTAAAATGAACGATCCAAAAATTTCGGTCATAATTCCGATTTACAATGCGGAAAAATATATACGTAAATGTTTGAACAGCATTCTCCTTCAGCGTTTCCCGCTGGAGGTTATTTGTGTTGACGACTGCTCCACGGATTCCACACCGGATATCCTTAAGGAGTATGCCAAAAATCACTCAAATGTAACTGTACTTAGAAATGATAAAAATCTGTACGCCGGTCCTTCAAGAAACCGCGGTCTCGAAGTTGCAAAGGGCGAGTATGTTCACTTCATGGATTCCGATGATTTTGTAATCCCCGGCTCCTACGCAAAGCTCTATAAAAAAGCTGTAGCTAATGACCTTGATATGCTTAAGACCCGCTGCATTGCATTTAATGCCAAAAACGGCTTGCCTCTTAGAAAGCAGTATCGTTTTGCGAGATTCAAATCAGAGCTCTATGATACAATTCTTGATTTCCATAACAGACCCGAGGATCTCTACTGCATAAACGTAGTTCCGTGGAACGGTATATACAAGCGCAGCTTTCTTTTGGAAAAGAACATCAGATTCAACGATCTGTTCTGCGCAAATGACAGATCCTTCTATGTCGCAGTCTGCATAAAGGCTAAGCGTGTTATGATCACCAGACCCTCCTTTGTTTTCCACAGAAAGAACAACGGTGATTCCCTTGTAGGAAAAAGAGCTGCTCATTTTGACTGCGACTTAAATTCCTTCAGGCTCTGCGAAGCACTTTGTAACGATAACAATGTAAACGATAAGGTTCGCTTTGAAATCCTTGAGCACGAGCTCAAAAATGTATTCGGCTGGTACAAAATCTTCAACGAAAAAGGTACCGTACTTCCGGAACACAAATTCGCCATAAAGGAGCTCTTCTCCGATGATCTCATTAAATACTTCGAAGCTCAGGGAGAAAAGAGCAAATGGTCAGCCTTTAAAGAACTAATAGGAAACGAATGATTTCGTTTCCTATTTTTTTGCTTTTCTATATTGTATGTTATATATCAGTCATTTAACCTGTAGGCTTTCATATCATGTGTCTTTCTTTTATCCTCGGGAGGAAGCTGCATATAATCCCCGAAAAGATTACACAGATATTCATGCCAATATGAGGTTGCCTTGAAGGTATGTCCTTCGAACTCCACCTCTATGGCCTTTTCATAGGCTTCTCTCGGTATAGCCTCATGTATTCCGTAAAGCCCTTCCGTCACGATTCCCACGTTCTTAGCCTTCTCATAGGGAAAAGCTGTAGAAATAGTGATCAGTTTGTCATTATATCTATCAGTATTTATTATATTTGCAAACAGGAAAAGAAATGGCTTTATCAGCTTCTTTGAAAGACTTTTTCCCTCAAAGGGTCTGATGTGCTTCATCTGCACATACTTTCTATAGGTAGTAACCTTCCTGTAAAGCTCGGCAACCTTGTCCTCATCATCCGGAAGTCCATCCACCGGAAGAAGATCGATCCAAAGGTTGTCATACTCCTCTTCCCTGAAGAAATCGTTATATACCACAGTTCTCTTATCAAGCACCTTGATGAAGGGATATCTGGAGGTTCCATTGTCATAGCAGACAATTTTCAGCCACTCGGGACCATCAAGCTCATCGTTTCTTGCAAGCTCGCAAAGCCTGTTGTACTCAGGTCTTGTCATGCAGATATCAATATCGTCGTCCCAGGGAATAAAGCCCTTATGCCTTACTGCCCCCAGAAGGCTTCCTCCACATAGATAAAAGGTAAGTCCCTTTTTATCACATATCTTCTCAAACTCAAGGAGGATATTAAGCTGTGTATCCTTTATTTCCTGAAGGGAAAGTCTCTTCCCTAAAGTCTCTTTATTTCTCACTTTAACCAGTTGTCCTTATCTGATTTAAGATAAGCCTTGAACATCTCAAGGTCATCCTTGGTGGTAAGCTTGATATTCTTATCGGAACCTGCTGCAAAGTAAAGCTTCTCGCCAAGATCAACCATCATTGTGTTGGTGTATGCACTTCCCTTGATACCGATTCCCTTTTCAAAGGCCTCATGATATGCCCAATCAAGCTTGCCAAACTTATAAGCCTGGGGTGTAGATACTCTTCTAAGTGTCTCTCTTGGGATGTACTTCCTTGTTGTTCCCTCTTCCTCATCATTTACCACGAAGATCTGCTCGTTATAAGGAAGGGATGTAACAGCATTGCCGTGTTTTTTACAAACAACGATTACGTCGGAAAGAACCATCTCATCCACAAGAGGTCTGATTCCGTCGTGGATTATGATAATGTCATCATCCTCAGCCTTGCCCTCAAGGTTAAATACACCGTTTCTTATGGATTCCTGGCCACTCTCGCCGCCGGGAACGATCCACTTAAGCTTTGTTATATTGAACTGCTTCGCATAAGCCCATACCATATCCTGCCAGCCATCGATGCACACAAGCTCGATAGCATCGATCTGAGGGTGCTTCTGGAAGCCCTCAAGTGTATACATAAGAACAGGCTTGTCATATACGTTTATAAACTGCTTCGGAATATCCTGCTGCATACGGTGTCCTGAACCGCCAGCGATAATTATTGCAATATTAGCCATTTTAACTTCTCCCTTTCCCCCGCATTATTTATTAAAGTTGAGCTCGACAGCTGAATGTATCTCGCGGTCCTCTTCCTTCGGAATCTGCATGTAATTAGGCCCATAGAGAATCTCCATATAAGTCTCTGTTCCCTTGGGAATCTTTACATTAACTCCTTCAAATACCGCATCCCGTGCCTTACACATATCCTCGCGATTGTACATCTCGCCAAAATAGTGCTTTCTTCCGCTAGGGATACAAACCTGCTTCGAGTCTTCCAAACCACAGTAAGAATACCAATAAATGACCCTTTTGGCAACTTTATCAAGGCTCTGCCACTTAAAGAGTCTTCCTATCTTCATCTTCTTTGCAAAAGCTTCCTTTAACACCTCATTCACCGACAGATAGGGCTCAAGTGCCTTCCAATCCTCAGCCGTTTTTCTGCAGGTCAGAATATATCCAAGCATAAGGCACCAGGTTCCGTGAAGCTCCCTTTTTAGCTTATTGTCATAGGTGTTTTCCAGAACAAATATATCTATGAAAATTCCGGTATCCTTCATGGTAAGCTCATTAAAGGCCTTGTAGGTAGTGCCCTTTTTCTTTATCTGAACATGGCTCATGCCATAGCCTCTGCCAAACTCAGGTCCGCAGAGTACATATTTATCTCCGAGCTTTTCATCAAAGATGCGCTTTAAATGCTCAAAATCTTTTCTTGGCATATTTATGTCGATGTCATCATCCCAGGGAATAAAGCCCTTATGCCTTATAGCGCCGAGTACAGAGCCGCCGCTTAGTGTATAGAATATGTTCTCTTCGTCAAACACCGCTATGAAATCCTTAAGCATCTCAAGAAGTGTCTGCTGAAGCTCCTTTAGCTGTTCATTATTAAGCTCAAAGGTACCGGGGGCTCCGCGAAAGCCGGTCTTGAAAAAGTGCCGCTTATCAGCCGCTCCCATAGCCTTATTATTTCCCATTTACCAATTTTCCTTCTTGTTTTGTTTTAGTGTCATATCCCGCATACTTACGGATCATCAATCCTTAAGCACAGTATCAAAATCAGCAACATCGCTGTAAAATCCATCAACGCCAAGTGCCATAAAATCCTTTATCTCCTGTGGATCATTGACGGTGTGCGTATAAAGCGGAACACCTGTGGCTTTAATACTTGCCACAAAATCTTCATTTATGAAGGCTTTCTTTGCTGTCCATGCTACGAAATCGTGCTTACCTGCTGCCTCCATAAGGGCCTCTGGAGTTCTCTCCTCCTCCTCGGTTCTGTAAAGAGTAAAGATTATGTTATTAAATCCCAGCTCTTCCATGACAGTAGCCTCTTCCTCGTGGTAAACCTGTATTATGAATCTGTCCATAAGATCAGGACAATACTCCGCTATCTGCTTTGCGCCCTCTGCGTTATAGTCCTGCTTTATATCAGTAACGATGTACATTCCTTCATGGCCCCTTAGAAAATCCACCAGACTTCCAAGCCAGAGGGGAGTAAACTCATTTTCCATTTTACAGGACAAAGCCTCATCAAGGCTTACCGCATCCTCAAGAGGCGTCCCGTCTTTATAAAGCTGCTTCCACGCATGAGCGCAGACGAGCTGGTTATCCTTTGTCATCAAAAAATCCAGCTCGCAAAACTTATTTCCTTTATTATAGCAATTTTCTATAGCTTCAACGCTGCTTGTATAATTATACTCAGTTCCATCAGCGGAATTTATAAAGCCTCCCGCATGAACTATATGCTTTTCTTTTATAAGCTCTTCCCTGACCTTCGCTGTTTCAGCGGTATTCTTTGTTGAATATTCAAAGAATTCATCAACTCTTCCCTTTTTATCAAAGAGATGGTTATACACAATGGATCTGTACTGCTGCAGTCTCTCATAATATGGTGAGCTCTCGTCATCTGTGTTATAAAAGTTCCCATCTGCACCGATATAACCGTTTGCAGTAAGGATCGGAACTTCCTTCATGGTATCCAGAAGGTACTTGCTATAGCCGCTCATCTTCATGCCTGCCGCATCAAGCATAAGCGCCTGAAGATAGTTGATACTGATTCCGTTTTCCTCAGAGTAATCAGCCTCAGGAATATCGTAATTAGCCCAGATAACGAACTTTGTGTGGTAGAGGTTTAAAAGCTCCTCTCCCTCAAGGTTATTCTTGTTACCACCTACGAGCTTATTATAAAAGGCATTGCCAACTCCGGGCTCATGATCGCCAAACATCACTATAACTGTGGGCTCATCCACCTTTTCAAAGTACTCAACCAGGTCCTTTAAGGCCTTATCACTCTCATGAATAAGGTTCAGATAATCCTGAACTCCGTCCATGTTAAGCTCTTCATCTGTAATCTTTACTTCATCCGGGACATTTTCCATATCATTTGAAAAAGGTCCGTGATTTTGCATGGTCACATTAAATACGTAGAAGGGCTCATCACTCTCTGCTTTCGCCTTCTCGTATTCCTCGATAATCCTGCTATAATCCGCGCTGTCAGTGATATGCTCTGACATCATGGGAGTACCTTCAGGAAAATCCTCAGCTGAAATAAACTCATCAAAGCCAAGAATAGGGTATACGTTATTGCGATTATATCCGTTTGGTTTATAGGGATGAAGTGCAATAGCCCTAAAATAGTGATCAAGTAAAAGGTTCCCTGTAAGAGTCGGCATAAACCTCTTTATATAAAGCTGATAGGGAGTAGTTCCTGCGGGCAAAAATGCCATGGAATCTCCAGATAAAAACTCATACTCACTGCTGGCTGTCTGGCCGCCAAAAACAGATACATAGCTCCAGCCCTTAATGGTATTTTCTGTAAGGCTGTCATAAAAGGGCATCACTTCCATGTTTGTAGGAAGATCTCCAACATCCTGAAGGTCAGAAAATGCCTCATTCATAATGGCGATTACGTTTGGCCTTACCTTTTCATCAGATATTGAATCTGAAGGATATTCCGCCATAAGTCCCTTAATGTTATCAGGATCATAGCTCTCAGGCTTATCAACCACCATATTCCTTATGCTTCTGCAGAAGGTAAGCAGTCCTCCCTTTTGTCTGTAGGTCTTAATCGGAATCCATACATGGACGGAAATCCCCTGATTCTCAAGGAAATCAGTAAATGCCACGCATCTTGCAGCACCTGCAAATATCACAATAGCAACGACTGCTACAGCAATTCTCTTCCCTATGCTTATCCTGTTTTCACGCTCAACTTTATAAAAGAGAGCAAATGACAAAGTCGCAAGCAGAAACTGAATCGCCATAAACTGGCATATTTCCATCTCATAGGTGTAATGACCTGCAACGTTAAGGGCTGTTCCTGCAGTAGCTACATCTCCCGCAAGAATAGGAACCTGTCTGTATAAAATTGTAAAATAATTGGCGAGTCCAAAAGAAATAAACAGCAGACCGCTTGTGAAAAACGATATGCCAAGAGATAAGGTTAAAGCAAATATGAACCATATGATCAGAGCATACAGTCCATAATTACCAATAAGAATCTTTTTACCGGCTTCTATGAAACCAAATCCGGTACTTAACGCTTTTTCAGTGAAGTAAAAGCATAACAGCGGATAAATAAGTAGCGCTACAGCAGTTACTGCCTTAGAGGATTTCCATTTCTTCCTTCCCAACGTGAAAGGTGCAGCGACTGAGAATATAAACAGCAGCGCACTTATTAAAATATATCTTTTTCCGGTGAAATCAGTTACGTGCTTGTACGCAATACCTGAAACAATCAATACAAATATTAAATATATTATGCCAAATGCAGCACTTTTTCCTGATTTTCTTTCCACTTTATACTTCTCACTAATTCTCAATGATCAGAAACTGTGATCATATTTCTTATGGAAGAGCTTTGCAGCAAGGAATGCTCCTCCCTTTTTAAACCAGTTGACATTCTCAATGTGTACACATGGAAGCTCCTGAATCTGATACCTCGGGATAGCTCCTGTTGTAACCTGGTAATCAAGCCACACATTGAATATGAGTTCCGCAATTCTACCTATATATCTGCCCTGATAAGCACTGAGATTGTTCTCGGGATATCTGATCTCAACCTCATTAAGGATCTTGAACAGCCACTCGCAATACTTATCCAGTATGTCCTTACGCATTATCATCATATTAAACATATGACCTGAAGTCTGAGTCATAACTCTCTCGAAGGACTCCATATATTCAGGACAAAGGTCCTTAATTACCTTGCCGGTCTCATCCAGCTGCTCCACGTAATGTGTATGAGCATAGTGTGATTGAAGAGTTTCTATATAATACTTCCTCTTCTTGGGAACTATGATACAGTTCTTCTCAAGAAGTCTCTTAACTTCCTCACCGCCAATAATCTTATTGAACGGATCATCCTCTCCCCTTGCCTCAGGTGAAGCAAAATATCTTCTATAATGTACGAGACCTATATAATCTGCCTTAAGATTCTTCCAAGCCCAGTAGAGACCTGTCAGCTCGCAATAGCTGCTGTTCTTCTCAGAAATGTTCTCTCCCGTGTTATCCTTCTCATAAGGGGTATTCGCGGCCTTCTTATTAACCGCGCCCACCTGCAAAGGCATATAGACCGGATCATCAGGCATTCTGTATTTTTTTGTGGTCGCAATAATGATCTTAATATCAGGCATTCGCCAGTTCCTTTTCTTACTATAATCAATACCTAAATGACTATTTTAGCGCACTTTGCCATCTTTGTCCATGAGCACCCATCCAGCCCAATAATCATGCATAAGTTCAGGGTCTACAGGCTGATTATTTCTCATGGTCAGAGTCCTTACAAGCTTCTTATCCTTTCTGCGGTTCAGTCTTGCTCCCCAGAAGGAAAATGTTGAGTTTGCACAGATATTTCCCATGCAGTGACTCATGAGCTGAATATCCAGAAGCGAATACTTACCCGTGTTGTGATCCACAATTGTGTATCTCTCCGGGTCAGCATATTTTTGGCGTGCATACTCAGGGTCATTTGTAAAAATATAAAAATGTGTATCAGGATCCAAAGCTCTGAAGTAGTCCATGGCTCCTTCATAGTACTCATCAGTTGCAATATTTCCAAAAAGCGCAGCATTCTCAGGATCGAGGTAATCTCCTCTTCTTATATGAACGCTGACACTTGGACGAAGCTCCATCTCGTTCATAAGATCCATATTCCTGACGTTTATATCCGTATCAGGATGCGTAGGAAATATGAAAAGATCTCTCAGCTCATCCATAATATCATCGTAGTATTTCTGGCAGGCAAAATACCCTTCGATATACTTATCCTGCATGTTGAAAATCTCCGGATGATACATGCAGCTCTCAGTAAACCTTTTGCTTGCGGCAGGCATAACCTTCTCAAAAACTTTTCTTGCTATGCTTCTGTCAAGAAAATACGCTCTCTCCTCGGCTGTACACACTGGAAGAGGGAGATTCTGAAAATATGAAAGCTCCAGCTCTCGCTTAGCAAGAACACCGTCCTGAGTTTTTTTATCAAACCAGCTTGTATCAAGCTTTATATCTTTATCTGCGCCGGCTTTCAGCAGCTTTCTGTACATGGCATACTGCTGCATCTGGTTTCCCAGGCCTCCGGCTATCTGTATTATCAGCATTAAACAAGCTCCTTTATATAACGCGCATTATCTGCCGCACGCTTACTGTATTCAGGCATTATCTCCTGAAGTCTCTCTCTTATTCCGTCCTCATTCTTAAGAATAAAATCAAAGGCCTCTACAAGATCCTTATCAGAAGTCAGCTTCTGAACAGGCACAACATAGTTTTCATCGGTTCCAAAAAGATCAGTTGCAATTCCCCTGGATTTTACAGAATATCCAAGCACAAGTGTCGGAACGCAGGTAGAATATGCCGCAATGGTGGAATGTGTTCTTGCACCTATAAAAATTCTGCACTCACTTATAAGTCCCTTTAATTCCTCAGCGGAAGCATCCTCTGCAAGAATAACCCTTCCGGTATCCTTAAACTCCTCATAAAGCTGTGTGAGCGGCTGTCTGTCGTCATTACTCTTCCAAACCACATGAGGCACAAGTAAAACCTTTGAGCCCTCAATATCATTTAATATATGTCTGATCAGATTCCTGTAATTCTCCATGGTGATTCCGGGAGAAGCTTCCTTTCCCTGAACCATGGGACTTACATTTAGTCCTATAGTATTTCCTTTTACAAAACCTTCAGGGAGACTTCCCTTCTTAACAGGAAGCATAAACGCCGGATCAGGACAGAGCTTAACCTTATCCTCCGGGATTCCTCCATCTATCATTCCCTTGTAGGAAATAGATTCCCTTACTGTTATGAGATCAAACTTCAAAAGGTCATCCTTTAAATCCTTCACCGTATCCGGCTCCACTGAGCATCCCATAAGGATGGATGACATCCCCTTTTCAAGAAAAGCTTCGTGAGCAAGCTTAAGATCATTAACCATCTCTGGGTAACAATAGTTATCTCCTCCTATGGAAACAGCTATGGGATTCTTATACTGTGATGCCTTCTTCAGAACATCCTTAAACTGGTACCTCAAGAAGGATACCGCATCACCCGTTACCTTTCTATAGGCATAATACATAACATGAGGTATCAGATCCTCAGCTATATGTCTCTCTTCGATTATGCTGCATTGCCCCTTCGATACTCTGTCTCCAAGACCATACTTCATATCCTGTTCTTTATTATTTGTAATGATTACAGGCGGTATATAATTTTCATTCCTGCACTCTTCCGTAAGGGCTTCAAGAGTAGCATCCGCTATTGCTTCGCACCCGTGATTGCCACTGCCTGCGTGCATATAGAATAATAACTGTCTTTCCATAAACTTTTTTCCTTATTACTCCTCAGTATCAGGATCAACTCCCAAAACTGTTTTAAATCCGTAATACTCTGCGATCATCTTATTGTTCCAATTGGTCCAGTCATCTGAAACATCGCAGGTATACGCAGATGTATATTTCGTATAAAACTGATCACTCAGCATGGGGATTTCAACATCCTCTGCTCCTGCAGCTGCCTGCTCTTCAAGATAGCTGTAGCGGTTTTGTTCCTCGCGATATATCCTTGCCAGATTGGCACCGCTCTCAATATAGGTAAACAGCATGTAAATTGCCATAGCGACTACTGTACCATATTTAACAGTCTGCAGCAAAACAGTTTTTTCTGATTTATCGGCATTACCATCGGCTACTGTATTATCCGCCTCTCCGGTACTGATCCTGCAATATCCCTGTACTATAGCCACTATAAGGAATATTCCTGCACCAAAGAACGCTCTCTCCTGAGGTGTCACTGTAAGGATAAGGCTGTAGGATGTAGCAAAAAAGATGAATACAAAAAGTATCATCGCCTTTAAATCCTTAAATTCTTTTCCCTGCAGCTTAAGAAGCAAAAACAAAACAGCAATTATTATAAGAAGAACCATAAACTCTTCTTTGAGAACCAATGTTATTTTAAGAAATCTTGCAGCCATACCAAGAAGTCCGGTGTGTGCCTCCTCCATGTACTGGCTTCTGATACTGTTCCCGGGCGCGAGGACCATAAATCCAAGTCCCACGATTGTTCCAGCTATGGCTGATGCAGCGAAGGCATACAGCTTTTTATAATAAACTGCAATGATTATCATAAGAAGAAGCAGGCCACCGCTGGTATTCTCATTACACCATCCGGATACTACTCCAAGAAGAAACATCCCAATGCAGGAGAGAGCTTTCTTCGACTTATCCTCACCACCCTCTGTCTGGCACTTATCATAAACATTTCTGTAAACAGTCACCATAGCCATAACAATTGTTGTTGTAAACAGATAGTTACATGCTCCTGTCTCCCATAAAATTGTCTGACCAAAGGATACTGCAAAAAGCCATATAAGAAGAACTCCCAAAAGATATGCACCGACATCATATCGGATGTTACTGTTCGCATTACGATATATGAGCAGTGTCAGCGCCGTAAACACCGCTGCCGCCACAATATTAAAGAACACTCTTCCGCCCAGCGTATGCATGTCTATATACATAAAAATCCTAAGCATAAGATGAGCCACAGAGCGCCCGGTCCAGGTCATGTACTGGTGATGCTCCTGAGCAAAAAGTCCCAAAAAGCTTCCTGCCTCCTGAACCTGTTTACCATAACTCATGTCATCCATAAGCATCGGTGTCAGCATCTCGTATATCAGAATTGTCACAAAGCACACTATAACTGATATTATAAACAGTCTTTTTCTTGTGTTCTCTTCTCTAATCATATCTTCTTCCATTGTCCATACAGTTTCATATACAGATCAGGGCTTACGCTGAATAATGTTATCTTAATCTTATAGCCTGTTGATAATCTGCCATAACATCCCCTGACTGCTCTTGCCTTATTTATCATAGCTTTAGCCCTTGCTACGACCTCCTCTTTCATCGCAAGAGTAACTGTCATGCCTTTATTGTCTCTCATATCAAGGGTTTTAGCAAATTTTGACACCACTAAAAGCGCAGCCATAACCCTTATTGCTGCAAATTTTATGCTGGCATTTTCGGAAATCCCGGGTTCAAGCTCTGAAAGCTCCTTATCAGCTATCTCCCAGCAGGTTATCTGGTCCAGATATGAGGGCTTGAAGGCCTTGAGCATAGCTCCGCTGTCATTGAAGTTATACTTATAACCGCCACCTGTTATAAGACTTATGCAGGCTTTATCATCTATCTTCTTCAATACCTCCAGGAGAAACAGCATATCCTCGCCTATCGTTATATTTTCAGGGAATCTCACAACCTTTCCACCCTCAAAAATAAGCTCTCTCTTGAACAGCTTTCCCCACACATGGGTATCTTCACTTAAAATACCATCCTCTATGTATCTGCGCCCGGTAATAATATCATTTGTTACTATCTTTCCATCCATTATCACAAGGTCCGCATCTGTCCTTAACACATTCTTCAGAAGGTCTGATAAATATGTATCTCCCAGAAGATCATCAGCGTCAACAAAAGCGATATACCTTCCGCCCGAAATTTCCAATCCCAAATTCCTGGCTTTAGATACACCGCCATTTTTTACATGTAACACTTTAACAATATCGCTGGTTTCGCTAAGTCTGTCGCAGATAGATGCCGTTTTATCGGTAGACCCGTCATCTATAATGATGATCTCCATAATACCGCTGTAATCCTTAGCTGCATTACTTATTTCATATGATATCACCTGTGAGCATACTGAATTCACACAGTCTTCTATCGAGTCCTGTGCCTGATAAGCCGGTATGATAATGCTGACCATAGGTCTTGTCATGGCCTTATCCATCAGTTTGCCCCCGCCGTAACTTTGTCATACATCTTTATAATAAATCTGATCGCAATAATAACAGGTATAATCGGATGTTTCATTCCATAATATACCAATCGATTGGATTTCTCTGAAACAGTTACAGGTGTTTTTCTTATTACTTCTGCAATCTCATCTGATTTAAAAACGTCTTTAATATGTGCAGTTGCTCCAGGATCATCAGCACGAAGTCCGTTCTTCATTACCAGAAAAAGGAGTCTCACATATTCCTTGTCCATCTGCTCCTGGGCATTGGATACTCCCTTATCCTTCATAATGCCCAGAAAAGTATGATAATCAAGCTTTATGTTATCCAAAAGACGCTTATCATAGCCGTGGGCCATGGACTCTCCAATGGTTCTGTAGTGATAAAAGAATCCATCTTCAAGTATTGTCAGTCTCTCTACATCAAGAAGACACGGAAGAATAATATTTACATCCTCTGCCATCCTGATGCTGTAATCAAGATAATGCATGTTATCTAATATAAGCTGACGTGTTATCAACTTCATACATCTGGACATTATCACAGGTCTTGTCTCTTCGCCAAGGAGTCTCGTTCTAAGCTCAGAAAGCTTTTCCTTTTCATAGACTCCGGGCGCTGCTCCGTGAGAGACCTTTCTCTTTTCGTTCTTCTTCTCAATAATATAATTGCTGCTGACGATTTCCTTTATATCAGGGTCAGGTGATGCGTACTTTAAAAGCTCCTCTACCATTTCCGTATCTACCCAGTCATCGCCATCGATAAAAAGGGCATATCTGCCCTCTGCTGCCTTTACCCCTGCACTCCACGCAGACATAAGACCGCCGTTCTCCTTATGAATTACCCTGATTCGTGAATCCTTCTTTGCGTACTCATCGCAGAGCTCACCACTGCCATCAGTTGCTCCGTCATCCACAAGGATTATCTCTATATCTTTATAGGTTTGTCCAAGCACGCTTCTCATACAATCATCAAAATACTGCTTGATATTATATACAGTTATGATAACGCTGACTATTTTTTCTGGCATATAAGAGCTCCTTCTTAGCGTGCGCCTCTTCCAAATAACACAACACCTACAGTTTTAACAAGAATCTTGATGTCCAGCCACAAGGACCAGTTATCTATATACTGAAGATCAAGCTTAACTACATCGTCGAAATCTTCTATATCACTTCTTCCGCTGATCTGCCACATTCCTGTAAGTCCGGGAGTCATGCTGATTCTTCTGCGGTAATACTGATTGTACTTCTCAAACTCATCCTCGGTGGGTGGTCTTGTTCCAACAAGGCTCATATCGCCCTTAAAAATGTTGAGGAACTGCGGAAGCTCATCAATACTTGTCTTTCTGATGAAGGCGCCAACCTTGGTAATTCTGGGGTCATCCTTCATCTTAAACATGAGACCGTTCATCTCATTCTGATCAGCAAGCTCCTGCTTTACCTTCTCAGCATCGGTTCTCATACTTCTAAACTTATATATCTTGAAACGTCTTCCGTTTCTTCCGATACGAACCTGTGAGAAGAACACGGGTCCGGGAGAATCAAGCTTGATTGCCAGTGCAACGAAGGGTGTGAAAATTGCGGTAATCACAAGTCCCACAAAGCCTCCGATAATATCCATAAATCTCTTAAGTATAAGCGCTCTGTATCTCTCTGTTCCGTGAATATATGAGATAACTGAATAGGTAGCAAGGTTGCCAACTGAAGTACTTCCTGCAATATTGGGCAGCTCTACGCAGTAGTGAACCGTAACACCCATGTCACCAAAGGCTGCAATCGTCTCATTAAGTGAATTCTGACTGATATTGGGTGTGTAAATAAAGATCTCATCCACTGGGTAAGAAGTAACTGTATCTATCAGGTTATCCCTGTTAGCGATTATTTTGACACCTCTTATTTCCTCGCCTGTCATATCCTCATCAAGACATACCGCTCCCTCGATGGAGTAGTTGATTTCAAGTCTGTGCTGGAGATGTCTTATGGTAGGCATCATTATTTCTTTTTCGGAAACAACAAGAAGCTTGATAGCAGTATCTCCGCTCTCCCAATACTTTTTAAGGACGAGCTTAACAAGCTGATGAAATACAAGCATCAGAATCACATCAAAGATAATAAAATAGAGCATTACCAGACGTGAAAACTGCTCAGCAAGCTTAAGAACATACGCAATGGCAATAGTTCCAAGAATAAGGACAACCTCAAACTTTACGACAGCAGTCCCTTCCTTCCAGACAGTTCTCTTTAAGAAGCCTCTGTTGGCGTCAATTGCGAATGTATAGACCGTGCAGATAAGCGCCATAAGAATGCATATAATGAAATGCATGGTCTTATCCTGCATGTCTCTGAAATTCCAGAATCTAATATAGGTAGCGAGAACAAATGATATCACTATTGCCAGAATATCAACTGCCCAAACCACATAGTTAACCAGATATTTTGTCTTTCCCTGCACTACTTTTTCCTTCCTCCTCTATGACCGCTAGCTTTTATCTGCCAGGTTCCTTTCGTATAAGGACTCTGAAAACAGATAAACTCCGGCTATTGGAAGCAGATAATTTCTTCCAATAAATGAAGAAACAAAGCTTGCTTCTACCAGAGTAAATACACTAATAGAGATCACCATTATCATAGTGGCATAATCTCTCTTGCGGTACAAACGATAAATAAAGTAGACAATAACCAGCAAAATAAGTATAGCCGGTATTATCCCATACCAGTAAAACAGTCTTACCCATCCCATGTCAAAAAAGGAATTACCGCTAAACTCATCTCCAAAGAGACTCCAGGTTTTAAGCGATCCCTTATGGGGCTTTGTATCATAATACAGCGACTGAATTCGTCCGGTAAGTATCTTATCCAGTTTATAATAAAAAGGATATTTCTTTTTTCTTGCATACTTGCTTATCTTGGCTGCCCACACCGAAAAAGCAACGCAGGCACCTATCACAGCCACGCCGAATCCGTACAAAAAAACAGATTCCTGTAAAAACTTAATCTCATAAACTGCAAAAGCAAGTACAATCGTAAACACAGTAAGTGCCACACCGGTTCTTGAGCCTGTAAAGAAATACAGGATCATATTAAGTGCCAGCATGGCTACCATTATACCATTTCTCACCGCTCTTTTATAATCGCGGATCAGATAAACAAACAGTACTTCAATTGAGAAAACAACACTCATAAGAGTATTGGGATGACCAAAACCAAAGGTATACCTTACCTCGCTTCCGGCTTCTCTTCCAAAATCATCGATAAGCCTGATGTCTCCGGCAAAGCCTGCAACCGACATGGCCACAATAAGCAGGGCTCCTGCCGTTGTCATAACAAAAATATATCTGAGCATAGCCTTTAAGTCCACATCCTTGCAGGCTATTACAAACACCGAAAATCTGAGGAGATCATTATTTCCCGTTATCTTATAGCTGACCACGCTGATAGCACAGACTATAACTATGGCTATCCACTGCTTAAATGAGTACTTTGTAAGTAAAAGCGCGATTACCGAAAGCACAAAGCTTATCCTGAATATCTGCTTCGGACTTGATAACGGAAGCACACTCCTCTCATAAACCATCAAAAGGAGCTCAATCGTAAGAGCTGCATATAAGGCTATATTACGTAGCTTTGTGATAAACGATCTTTCCATCAAGAGTTGTCTCCACGATCTTCTCATCCCTAACCTCATAGATCATGTCGCACTTTTCGATAGTGTTAAGTCTATGAGCGATGATGATCATCGTCTTCTTTCCATGGAAGCTGTTGATAGCCTCCATAACTGCTGCCTCAGTCTCGTTATCAAGAGCACTTGTAGCCTCATCAAATACAAGAATCTCAGGATTATGATAAAGCGCTCTGGCGATTCCGATTCGCTGTCTCTGACCACCGGAAAGTCTCACTCCGCGGTCACCAATCTTAGTATCAAGTCCCTCGGGAAGGCTCTTAATGAAATCTGCAAGCTGTGCTTCCTCACACACCTGCCAGATTCTGGCCTCATCAATCTCATCAGCATCTATTCCAAATGCGATGTTGTCACGAATGGACTCATCTATCAGGTATATGCTCTGGGGAATGTATCCTATCTGAGCAAGCCATGACTCGTAATTGCTGAAAATATTCTGTCCATCACAGAGTATCTCACCACTCTTCGTGTGAAGAAGTCCAAGAAGTATATCAACTATAGTGGACTTACCTGCTCCTGAGGATCCCATGATTCCCACAGATTTACCCTTGGGAACCGTCATATCTGCGCCGGTAAAAATATTCTTATCAGCATCGGGATATGCGAAGGTTATTCCCTTAAGCTCAATCTTGTCATTAAGCTGAAGCGCAGGACCTGCGATAGCACTTCTCTCTGCAGCCATCTTTTTATCTGACTTCATGGACTCTGAGAGATTGTTATATACAAAATTAAGTGCAGGCTCTTCGTATGCAATCTCTGTAATATAGTTATTTATACGGTTTGCACTGGGTATAAGCCTTATTGCAGCCACAGCAAACGCTGCCAGATGCTCAACAAGAAGCTTCGTATCTCCGCCTCTTGATACGTACACAATTATAAATCCGAAAACAGCAGCCATGAAAACTGTCTCAATAAGGGATCTTGGTGAATTATTAAGGACAGTATATCTGATATCAGTATCTGCTCCAATCTTACCGGATTCATAGTAATTTCTTATGAAAAAGTCCTCACGATTAAGGACCTTAACTTCCTTAAGTCCGTAAATAGCCTGGATTCTCCACTTGGCAATCCTTGATGCGATGCTCTGGTTCTTTTTTCCTATATCATTCATTACAGGCTTAAGAACCTTGGTGATAAGTACCGTCATACCACCAAGAACAACGATCATCAAAAGCGCCATCTTCCAGTTGGTATAAACGAGATAAATTCCCAAAAACGTTGAAACCACAAGCTCTGTACAAAGATTCAAAAGAGCCAGCATAAGTGAAAATGTTTTCGGTATATCGCCATCAGTTATTCTAAATACCGTAGGAATATCTGCCCCGAGATAATCCTCGTAGGGTCTGTTCAAAAACTCCCTCATCACGCGGGAAATCATATCATTACGGGTTTTGGATATAAAACTGTTCTGCACATATACCAAAATTAGAAGGTATATGTTTTTCACCACATAAATGATAATAAGCGTAGCCAGAATCGCACAGATCAGCTTGGCATTTGTATCAAGGCCCATAGCCTTCGGAAGCCCATTTATAACAGGGAGCTTTTCTATCTTACCGCGAACTGCATCAGGATCAGTAATAACTCCCACAACCGGAGCCAGCATTCCTACTCCCAGTGTCTCAAACAGACCGCCGATGACGATCATGATTCCCAGGATCACAAGCATCCTTTTCTGCTTTTTATCAAAAATATAATTTATCTTGGAAAGGAGATTAAGACTCTCGGCCTTATTCTCCTTCGGATTACTTAAACTCATAAAACTTCCTTTATCAAATACGCGTCATACGCGCAGTATATATATCATCCATGGGCTTGTTGTTAAGCCACTTCTTCGGTACTATAACTGTCTTTTCCGGAGAATCATTCATCCAGGCACTCCACCAGCTGTAGCTTGAGTTAGCCAGAATATGATGCTTACAAAGGCTCATAAGGAGCATATCAACCGCATCCTCATTCTCTTCCTTTGTATCAACGATACGGAACTTCTTACCGGATACATTTTCCTCACACCATTCCTTATCGCTTGTAAACACATAGAAAATAGCGTCGGGATGCTCTTTTACCATAAGATCAATAGCTCTCTTATAGTAATCGGTATCACATATTCCTCCGAAGGTCTCCACTGTTCCGGGAAGAAGATAGTCGCCTCTTCTCACATGGATACTGACGGACTCTGTCTCACGGATATGTCTGTATAGATCCCAGCTCTCTGCGGAGGTGAATACCTCCTCGGGCTTAAACGCAAACTCCTTGCGAAGCTGAGCTACTACCTCTTTATCAGGAAAATACTTATCGCTCTGGAAAAAGCCATTCAGATAAGCTTCCTCAAGCTCAAAGACCTTGGGATCAAATATACCTGTAAGCTCCTCATATTCCTTGGATTTTCTTCCAAAAATCTTTCTTCTGATCCTGCTGAAAAGATCAAGATAGGAATCTGTTATGTCCACAACCTCGGCATCTGTAGCCTTGTCGTAGGTGATTCCGAACATATCTTCAAGCACCGGATCTCTCTGCTCATCGTCGCGAAATCCGTAAACATCATCGATCTTAACTTCCTTCCCCAATGCCTTGAGCTGAAGATACAGGGCATACTGGAACATCTGGTTTCCAAGTCCGCCCATCATTCTAATTATTATCATACATCCCCCTGTAGTGATACTGCTTATCTTCTAATTTTAGAACATCTCTTATTTGAGATGAAAATGATCATACATCCAGCGGTGGTCCAAAAACTTCTGCATCCGCTTTTTCTCCTTAGGATCAGCAATCCTGCTGCCATATATCCTGTCAACGCTGTCGCGGCATTTCTCTATATAAGCCGTGATGTCCTCAAGATATTTGCTCTTATCCCCGGTCTTATCCAGCTTGGCCTCCGCATAAAAATCAAGGAGCCTTGTGTACATCAGGTAATCCTGAGTATCAGCCAGATCCTCCATTCCTATCTGCCTAAGGAACGCCTTAACCGAGTTGCAGGCAGGTATCCACTCTGAAAAGATGCAGTAAAATCCCTCCTGTGTGCCGATGCTGTCCTTTCTGTCTATTATATAATGATAAAGCGGTGTGTCAACGAACACGGCCTCTCCTGCATCATGCAGTATTTCTAATGTAAAACGCCTGTCCTCATAGAAGAGTATATTAGGAAAGCTCTTGCCCTCAAGAAGACTCTTGTGATAGAGCTTGTTCCATACCATACTCTTCACCTTAAGGTCTTCTGATTCCTCAACACAGGCAGTGATAAGCTCTTTGGAGTCTACCATCCTTATAGAATTCGCACGCATATTTTCATTTAGAGGATGAATATCTACAGGCATATCCTCTGCATTCTCAAAATAATTGCAGATAGCTAGCTTTGCGCCTGATTCCAGAATCGCACTCATCATATATTCATAGATATAATTCTCTACGTAGTCATCCCCATCAAGGAAAGCAAGGTACTCGCCCATAGCTTCTTCCATGGCGTAGTTCCTGGCGGTTCCGGGACCCTGATTACTCTGGTGAACAACACGGATTCTTGTATCCTGGGTCATATAGTAATCGCAGATAGTCCCTGTCCTGTCGCGGGAGCCATCATCTATTATCAGAATATCCAGATTGGCATAGGTCTGCGCCATAACAGATTCAATACATCTGGACATGTACTTCTCTACATTGTAGCAGGTGATCGCAACTGTGATCAGCGGCTGCTCTGAAACAGGTATTCCCTTAAAATAAAAATGAGAAATATCTCGCATAGGTTCTTCTCTTTCTTAATCTATAAGGCTATTGTAATCAAAGTTATTAAGTAAATAGCTTTCTTCTATAAAATAGCCATCGGCATTTTCTCTGGTAATTCTGTCTGATAGCTCAAACATATCAGTATTTTCATAGCCATTTTCATACTTGACTATAGTATCTATTATAAATTCATTTACCTTATAATCATAATGAGCCTGATCCCTGTATCTTGAAAGATCGGCGGTTATCTCAGTATGAGTGGTAAAGCTGTATATGTGTATATTATCACATTCCAGCATCTGTTCTATCGCAGCCTGCTTGCAAGCAAGTATTTTATCTAGCTGCCCTTCCTCATAGAGGGCTCCCCAATATACCATCGAATAGGGCGGGAAGAAATACAAAAATGTTGTCTCCGGGTGCTTTCTTGCAAGAGATACCACATTCTGCTCGATGTTTCCCTCAAGCATTTTCTTCTCTTCATCTGACAGTATCCATAATTCAAAGCTGTCGGGATCCACAAATTCCTTTTTGCCGTAGAGAACGTATTCCTTGCCGTATTTATTATCCCCATCGGTATAGCTGTACTCATCAAAGCTTGTATATCCCGGGTTCTTTCTCTGAAAATATGAGGTCAAAGCAGGAATCGCATACCTTAAAATAACATCCTTATTGAGTAAGTACTTCACGTCATCAAATGGATCATCATTTGTAAGCCAGTAAGGATAATCTCCCATGTCATCCCTAAGCTCATCCTTATCCCTCATCAAAAGTGAATAATCAAGGGGTCTTAGCACATATTTGGGGTTATGACCACTGTTATAGGCTGCTATGAGATTATCGTTTATTTCCTTATAGGTAGCCCCTGAGTATGGAACCTTTATAGTTCTAAATCCTAGTCCTCCCTCAAACTGGCTAGCCTTGAAGTTCTCCGCCATGGAGGTCCCGGTTATTATAGCATCATAGTCGAAATTCCTTGTAATTCCGTCGTTCTGGGATCTCTGGTCATATAGCTTATAAAAAAGCTTCGGATTAGGTGCTCTGTAGTGAAAAAATGGGTCCACAAAAAACACCAGCCCTGCTGCCAGAGCCAATGTAGCTATAACCAGTATTAAAATACTGTAGAACCATTTTTTTGAAGTCATTAATCCTCAGCCTTTTTAAAAATTAAAGTATAAAAATGTCGAAATCGAGCTCATGGACACAATACAGGTCACAAGTAACACCCACGTAAATACAAGCGAAGCAGCACTGGTCCTGTATTTTCTCTCGTAATTATTCTTGCAGCAAAGACAAACTATCAGAGCTGCCACCATAGAGAGAATGCAGCCTGTCATAAGCACATTTATATCAGCACTCGGCATGTGAAGCAGCTGAAGCACGTACCTGAATCTCGGAATCCTGAAGCCCTCCACAATCTCAGATCTCACATCCAGATTAAGAACGAAGAGACGCTTTAAAATCTGAAGCCACTGTGCTACGCTGTCTGCCCTGAAAAGAAGCCACGCTACATTTATGAAAACGAATGTAACTATCCAGCTACATACCTTTATAATTCCGCCAAAAAAGACGCCCATAGGAGCTTTTTTTACACTGTCACAGAGCTTTACATATAAACCGTGTGTCAGCTTGTTTATGCACTGTCCAGCCCCGTGGAGCATTCCCCACAAAATAAAGGTCCAGTTGGCACCATGCCATATTCCGCTTACCAGAAATACAATAAAGGTGTTTATATAAGTCCTGAGCTTTCCCTTTCTGTTCCCGCCAAGAGGAATATAGATATACGTAGTCAGGAATCTGGTCAAGGTCATGTGCCAGCGCTTCCAGAACTCCGCTACGGATATGGCCTTATAGGGCGAATTGAAGTTCATGGGAATATCAAAGTTAAACATGGCACCAAGTCCTGTAGCCATATCGCTGTAGCCGCTAAAGTCAAAATAAATCTGGAAGGTATAGGATAGCATCACTATAACTATCTCAGAAATAGTAAGGGCACCCTCTCCCACTGGAACAAGCGCTGCCTGTGAAAAGCCGTAATCCACAGCTTTTCCGAACATATCAGCTATCAGCATCTTCTTTGCAAGACCGCGGGTGAACATCATAATTCCGCGGCACAGATTGTCAAAATTCACGCTGTGCTTTTTCTTATCCCTAAACTGAGGAATAAGCTCAGAGTGAAGAACTATGGGACCTGCTACAAGCTGAGGGAAATAAGACACGAAAAGCGCATACTCGAGAAAGGAATAATCTCCCGTCTCCCCTCTGTATGCATCAACAATAAAGGATATCTGCTGGAAGGTGAAAAAGCTTATTCCCAGCGGAAGTACTATGTGTCTTAAATTAAAATCCGTTCTGAATACTGCGTTTATATTCTCTATGAAAAAGTCGTAATACTTAAAATAGAATATGAGACCTACATTAAACAGAATTCCCAGTATCAGATATGGCTTTCTCTTTGCAGCTTCACCCTTATCAAAGCGCTGCATAGCCTTTGACACTATAAAATTAACCGCTATAGAGCTGCATATTATCAGCAGATAATAGGAATTAAAATACCCGTAAAACCAAAGGGACATGGCAAGAAGTGATGTTAAAGAGAGCTTCTTATGCCCCATTTTGTGGAAGCCGAAGTAAAATATCAGCGATAGCGGCAAAAAGCACAATATAAAAATGTATGAGTTAAATTGCATCCGCTATCTCCTACATAAGTTCCTCGAAATATTCTTTCCACTTTGCATTTACGCTGTCCGGGTTATACTCCTCCCTGACGCTGAGGGCTGCACCGCCCATCTTCCTTGCTATTGCAGGATCATCCGCCAGTCTTTCCAGAGCATGAAAAATGTTAGTCGCCATCTTCACATCAGAATCCATCGGAATAAGGATTCCGTTTCTACCGTTCTTAATAAGGTCTGCAGGACCACCACAGGGACAATCTGTCGATATGCAGCAAAGTCCAAGTGACATAGCCTCTATAAGAGCGTTGGGCATACCCTCCGTCTTGGAAGTAAGGACGAAAATCTCAGACTCGCATATTCTGTCAGCAATTCTGTCGACACTTCCCATAAACGTAACCTTGCCGTCTGCTCCCTTACCTGTTTCATCAAGTATCTCGAGCTTGCCGCAGAGCCTCTCTAACAGGTCTCTGGTAGGACCGTCGCCATAAATCATAAGCCTGTAATCAGCATGTTTTTTCACAAAATATGAAAAGGCATTTATTATGACCTTCTGATTTTTATTATCATCAAGCCTTCCAACCGATACGATAACCTTTTTCCTATCCTCAAAAGGCACCACATTATGAGCCATAAACTCTTCATTTATAGCATTTGGAAGAACCCTGCACTTATTTCTGATAAGAGGTCCGAAAAAGTCCATGGCACCGGTTGTCTGTACCACAACACCGGCCGCAGCGGGAAACAGCACCTTCACGGCTGCCTTTAATCCCAGGGTAGCGTACTCCTCAGATGGAGTTGCCCTTACTGACACAACCACAGGAATATCCAGCGATAACGCCGACTGCAGTGCCATAACATTATTTTTTCCAAGAAAAGACAGAATAATATCAGGTTTTAATCTCTCCCAGGCATTTGTAAGCTTTTCAATCCTTCTATGGAAGTTCTGCGCACGGTTTCCCTTCTCATAGGGCATAAGCGCCGTGAAAATTCTGCCTATTCCCATGGGCTCACCGCCCTGTAAATCCACATATCTTAGCTCTTCATCGGGGTTAAGCACCTTAACTGCGTTCTCATCGTCCTCGCTCTTAAGAACCTTCCAGGCAGCATGAGGAAGCTCATACTCATCGTCGGACAAATAGGTTGTAGCAAGCGTCACTTTGTAGCCTATACCGTAGAAATACTCAGCCAGATTGCACATGACACGCTCAGCCCCGCCCTTGTTGAGTGAGCCTATATACATAACTATATGCTTTTTCTTTATAGTTACCTTTTCTGCCATCTATACCTTTCATACCACTGCTGGAAGTTGAAAAAGCTCCAGGACAGCTTGGAATAATTAGCTCCGGTAGCAGGACCACCGTCACCTTTTTCCAGATAATTTCTGATAAATCGTGATGTATAATCCGCATCAAAAATGCCCTGATTTTTAAGGAAGTTCACATCACTGTAATCTATAAGCTTGTCGCGAAGGGGTCCTCTAAGCCATGTATCGGTAGGACATCCAAAGCCCTTCTTAGGTCTGTCCAGAAGGTCCCTCGGAATATAATCATAAGCAATATCCTTCAGGATATGCTTTTTATCACCATCTGCAAACTTGAAATTATGAGGAATGGAGAAGCTGTACTCCATAACCTCTGTATCCATTATAGGACATCTGCACTCAAGAGAGTACTTCATTGATGCTCTGTCCATTTTCACAAGAATATCTCCCGGAAGATAGGTATCCATATCAAGAAGCATACGCCTTATCTGCCAGTCTGCCACCTCGTAGGATGACTCGATAGGATACTTGCACGGAAAAAGTCCTGTCGGTCCAAAGGCTCCGCTCATGTACTGCTCATAGGTAAGCCGCTCATCCATAGCCTCTTTTCCTGTGATAAATGCATGTGCAGAGAGTATATAGCTGGGTGATGAAAACTGAGTCTTGGTCTCCGGATCTCTGTTACCTGCAACTACCTGAACCCTGAAGGGAAGCTTATTAAGGAGCTTACTGTCTCCCATAGGGATCTGACCAATTCCGTTTACGATTCCGCCTGCCATATCGAGTTTTTGAGCCTGCGCAACATTTTCATATATATTATATCCGCAGAAAAACTCATCTCCGCCATCACCAGAGAGCGCAACAGTCACCTTCTCCCTCGCAAGCTTGCACACAAGCATTGTGGGTATTTCCGACTCATCCGCAAAGGGCTCATCGTAATAATCCGGAATACTCTCTACCAGATCCAGCATCTCCGACTCATCGATATAGAGCTCCGTGTGATCTGTGCCAAGGTGCTTGGCCACTCTCTTAGCAAACTCAGCCTCGTTATACTCAGGCACATTGAAGCCAATGCTGAAGGTCTTGACCGGAGAATCACTGTTTTCCTGGGCAAAAGCAGTTATAAGTGATGAATCATAACCACCTGATAAAAATGCTCCAAGAGGCACATCAGCTATCATTCTGTCTGCAACAGACTTCTTGAGGCGACTCTTAAGCCCCTCCTTTGCTTCCTCGTAGGAGCTTATCTGGGAGGCTGATCTTTCCTTATAGGCCTTTTTAACATCCCAGTATTTTTTCTTAGTGAGCTTACCATTATTAAAAACGATCATCTGACCGGGCTCCACCTGCCAGACATTCTCAAAAATGCTTTCAGGAGCGTTAATGTACTGCTGATACAGATATCTGGGAATAATGGATTTCCTGATATCAGCATTAAAGCCGGGGCACTTCATAATGGGCTTAAGCTCTGATCCGAAAACTATATTTTCATCTTCAAGCCAGTAATAAAGCGGCTTTTTACCTATTCTGTCCCTTACAAGATAGATATCCTCTGTCTCTCTGTCATAGAGAGCTATAGCAAACATTCCATGAATGTGGTCTGCAAAATCAGCTCCCCACTTTAAGTATCCTGCCAGGATAACCTCTGTATCACAGGTCGATTTAAAGGGATATCCCTTAAGCTCTTCCTTCAGTTCAAGGAAGTTATAAATCTCCCCATTAAAAACGACAGAAATCCTGCCATCCTCCGTAGACATGGGCTGGTGCCCAAGGGGCGAAAGATCCAGGATTGAAAGTCGTCTCTGTGCAAATCCTATGGTGTAACCGTTTTTCCCGGGATACAGCTCCACACCATTGTCATCAGGTCCTCTGTGGATCATGGTGTCATTCATTGCTCGCAGTTCATCTTCAGTTATTCTGTTTCTTGATATATATCCGCAGATTCCGCACATGGGCTGCTCCTTTACACAATTTCTTCCAAGTATTCCCTCCACTGTTCATAGACAGCTTCGGCGTTAGCGATGTCATAAACTTTGGCAGCTTCCTGTCCAAAGCGCTTTGCCATGTCCTTATCCTCGATCAGGCGGCAAATCCTGTCAGCAAGCGCATCCGCATCCCCAACAGGTACCAGGAATCCGTTCTCGCCATCTCTGATGACAGTTCTCGGTCCTCCGGGAGGACAATCTGTAGAAACCACCGGCATTCCCATAGCCATGGCTTCCAGCAGCGAATTGGGAAATCCCTCATAATCAGAGCTGTAGGCATATACCTCGCCCTTGGGAATCTCCGCATCTATATGGTTGCAGGGTCCCATTAAAAACATGAAATCCTCTGCATGGTTATCAGCTATCTTCTTTTCCAGCTTTTCCTTGGTTCCATCCTCTGAGCCTCCACCATATATCCTAAGGACATAATCCGGGTGCTTCTCATGAACCTTCAAAAAGGCGTCGCAAAGCATAAGCTGGTTCTTGAAATCTACAAGTCTTGCATGGTGAACCACAGATTTTTCCTTGATCTCGGGATGAACAGCTCTGTGATATTTCGCATTTATGGGATTCAGTATTATCCTTGAGTTGTCCTGCAGATAGGGCTTAAAGAACGCCTTCTGCTCCTCTGTCTGGAAAACACAGCCGGCAGCTCTGGGGAACAACCACTTTATCTGTATCTTATCTGAAAATGCATCATAATTACCAACAGGGTTTATTCTGACTGATATCACAGTTGGAGTGTTTGTGCTCTTCTGAGCCATAAGTGCTCTGTAATTTGCCCTGTGGGCAAAGGCCACAAGAACGTCAGGGCGGTTTTCCTCGAGAAACTCTCTTAGGTATTTAACTCTTAGAAGGAACTTTGTTACTCTTCCCTTTCTGTCGTCCTCATCACGAAGTCCCACATGAACCCTTTTGATGCGCGAATCCAGCGTGAACTCGTTGTCATCAAACCACTCTGTTGCAATATATACTTCATAACCTGCCTTGGCGAACTGATTGGCCAGATTGCTTACTACTCTCTCTGCGCCGCCCTGTCCCAGGCTGTTTAAATGAAAAGCGATTTTCTTCATAATTACCTAAATTCTAACATATATTTCACTGAACCTTTTCCAATATATCGAAAAGGTCCTCGGCATACTTACCGGGGTTGTAGGTAAGAGCCCTCTCATAGGCCTTCTCACCATAATGCTTCATCTTTTCCTCATCAGAGAGCATCTTAAGGATACCCTCCGCCAGCATCTTATCATCCTCAGTAATGTTGGAGGCGTCAAAATCCGTGTTCTGATTCATGTCGGGAACGATTATACCAAATTCTCCCTCTATTATCCTGTCTGTAGAAGCTCCATCCGGCTTTGCAGCGATAAGCTCCCCATATTCCTTCTCATTAAGAAGAATCTCTCTGGGACCTGTTTTACAGTCCGCTGCAACGCAGGGCTTACCAAGTGCCATTGCTTCAAGTATCGCATTGGGGAATCCCTCATGGTTTGAACTGAGCACATACATATCAGCAGCATTCACGAAAGGGAACGGATTCTTCTGAAGCCCCGGGAAGAACACCTTCTCAGCAACTCCAAGATCCTCAGCCAGCTTCCTTGGGCCACCAAAATCCCCTGTTCCCACTATCCAGAGTCTGGTATTTGGATATTTTCCAAGTACCATTGAAAAGGCCTTTATCAGATGCCAGAAGCCTTTGATGTAATCCTGTCTTCCGACAGATATCAGTGTAACGAAGCCTCCCTCGTTATCATCAGACAGCTTTCCGTTTCCGAACATATCGCTTGCGTTAAGAAGAGCTTCCTCTTCCTTCGCCTTCTCCCTAATCATCTCTGTATCAAGGGGATTATAGATATAGCTGCTCTTTTCATAATCATACTCTCTAAGAAGCTCTCTCATGATCTCCTTGGAGCAGGACAGTACCTGATCTGCCTTGTTACAAAAGAGACTGACTTCCCTTGTATTCTCCATGTCGGTTGAACAGCGAAGTCCTGTCAGAACCCTGGTCTTTGTTCCGGCCTTTGAAAGTACATTTACATAGTTGGCACTTGAGCCAAAGCTATAGGCTATATCCACATTGTGGGTCTTTTTATACTTTCTGACCTTGCTGACTCTTCGAAAAACATTGACTACCTTGCCAAGCTTACCGAATTTCCTTGTGGCAGGCACATCAATGTTCACCACATCAAGTCCCGATATATCATAGTTTATGTCCTTATCGGAAAAGATGAGTATAGTCACTTTATAATATTTTTCCATCAGCCTTGCTGTTGCCACGCAGACTCTCTCGAATCCGCCCTGGTGCAGCATCGGCACGATAAGTAAAAGATGTTTCATTAAAATTTTCCTGTTTCTATATAGAAGTCATTTAGAACTTCCCTGTAAGATAAAAGCTTTGCAGCCTCTGAGCCTGAGTTCTGACATCAAAACCGGCTTTCCTGATCATTTCTATTACCGGCTCTGAAGATGCCTCTCTGTCACCGATAGGAAGAGTCACCTCTTCTCCTTCTGCAGCCTCCTCATAATCCCTTAGCATGAGATCATTAAGTATTTTTCTTGCCCACACAGCCGGCGGCTCTTCAATACTCATTCTGCTTACAAGAGGTGTGATATCCACTTCAGGTGTTATGGAATCGGAAACAAGGCACTGCAGACCTGCTGCCTGAGCCTCCACAACTGTTCCCGGAAGTCCCTCGTATCTCGAAGGGAAAAGAAAGTAATCCATGGCCTGATAATACTCGTTGGCATTACTCTTATTTCCACAGAACACCACATGCTTTTCAATATGAAGGTCAGCTGCGAGCTGCTTCATGGTATCCATAAGAGGTCCCTCGCCAAGCATCAGAAGCCTTATCCTCATTCCGTGAAGCATGCTGAAGGAATTGGCATCATCATGGCTTAATATCCTTAAGAACTCTGCAAAGGTCTTAAGGAGATACTCGTGGTTCTTGGCATAGTGGAATCTTCCAACATGACCGATTATGATGGCATTTGATAAGCCCAGCTCTCTTCTTACCTTATCTCTTATTTCCTGATTGTATACGAATCTTCTGAGGTCGATGGCATTGGGTATGATCCTTACCAGTCCCTCATCCGTAAGTGTGTCTCCAAATACTGATCTTGCAGCATTCTCGGTACATGCGAATCTGAGATCGCAGGTATCTGTCTTAGCCAGAGGAGCTCTGATTATTCTTGTCACCACGCCCTTTATACCCGGATCAACTCCTGCGCTTCTTGCATGGGCTATTGTGGTGCCGATACCACAGCTCTTTGCAATCGGAAGATAAATGGCTGCTGTGCTGGTCATATGCCCCTGCACCATTTTCCATTCTCCCCTGTGCTGCATGAAAAACATTCTTACAGCATTTTTATAATCTCTTGCATTTGTTCCATGGAACCTCGGAAGTGCGTAGATATTGCCACCAAGCTTTTTCACAGTCGCATCAAAATAATCCGGCTCTCTTACCTGCATAAGTTCATCAGAGGTCGGACATTTTTTACCTGTGGGCTCTGCATCTGCATGCACCAAAAAATCGAACTGCACACGTTCCCTGTCGATATGTCTGTACAGGTCCATGATGCGGCTCTCAGCGCCTCCAAGGCCAAGTGTTCCAAATACATGCAATATTCTAATAGGTTCTGCCATTGTTACCACCTTTTATGCACGGCGATATATTTAAAGCGTGCCATGAGATATTCCTTTATACCCTGTAATTCAGAAGCCTCCACCGGATCCTGGGAGAGCCATTCATCCCAGCTCACAACCTTTCCGGAATCGAATACCTTCTCATAGAACGCAAAATCATCCCCATTTAATGTGTTAGTATGAACAACAAAAGTAGTGTAGCCCTCACTTTCATCCTTGAGGACTGCATCCTTTTTAAAGGAAATCGGATAGAAGGTCATATCAAATCTGCGATAGGCCCTTTTACCAAATCCATCTGTAATACGCCTGAATCCATTCTCTGCCAAAGCCGTCATGGTGTTTCTATCATAGCTGTGACTTGGAGCCATGAAAAAGTCCGTGGCAATTCCATGGGTTCCCAGAATCTTCTTACCCTCAGCAATCATTGCTATCTGCTTCTCAAGATCAATCCCTGCAAACTCAGACTGCTTGTTGAGCGGAAGCATACCTCCCTTGTTGGTCGTATAGACATGATGTAAGCCATGCATGGCGATTATCCAGCCCTCACTCTGAAGGTTCCTTACAAGATGCCAGAAGGGATAGTCCTTTTCCTTTATCTTGTCATCAGGGTCAGTAGATCTGTTTCTGCTGACAGGCGCATCCTCTTCCTCATCGGTCTCACGCTTTTCAAGCTTGGGATCCATATTTTCCGGAACAACGCCAATAAGAGGCCTTATATGATTTTCATCTAAAAGCCTCTTAAACCTTCTGAATTTACCCATGTCCATTCCCGGAGAAATGTCATCAAGTCTAATTACAATCTTCATACAACAACGCCGCCACTTTGTCGGTGGCGGCATATCCCCCTAGTGTTTTCTTTGTAATTATATTATTCGCTTTTTAATCAGAGTCTCCAGTAGCTGAACTCTGAAGCATCAAAACTGTTCTTGTCATAGATTCCCTTAACATCAAGGAAGACTCTTCTCTTGTGTGCAGGGTTGTACCACTTCTTGATATCCTCTGTTGTGATGTCAAGGAACTCCTCATGTGCAACTGCCATGATAACTGCATCCATATCCTTAACTGCATCCATGTTATCAAAGGTAATGCCATAGAGTCTCTTAGCTTCTGCGCTGTCTGCCTCGGGATCAACCACAACGGGATCGATACCGTACTCCTTAAGCTCGTTGTAGATATCGATTACCTTGGTGTTACGTGTATCAGGGCAGTTCTCCTTGAAGGTAAAGCCAAGGATTGCTACTCTCGCATTTTTAACGTTAAGATCCTGAGCAATAAGGTTCTTTACGCAGCTCTCTGCGATGTACTTACCCATATCATCGTTGATACGACGTCCTGAGAGAATGATCTGGCTGTGATAGCCAAGCTCCTCAGCCTTATAAGTAAGGTAATAAGGATCAACACCGATACAGTGACCACCAACAAGGCCGGGTCTGAAGTTGAGGAAGTTCCACTTTGTTCCTGCTGCCTCAAGTACGCTCTTTGTATCAATTCCCATCTTGTGGAAGATCATTGAAAGCTCATTCATGAAAGCGATGTTGATATCTCTCTGGCTGTTCTCGATAACCTTAGCAGCCTCTGCAACCTTGATGCTGTCTGCCTCGTGAACACCTGCCAG
Organism: Butyrivibrio sp. FC2001; assembly: GCF_000424125.1. Lineage (NCBI taxonomy): Bacteria > Bacillati > Bacillota > Clostridia > Lachnospirales > Lachnospiraceae > Butyrivibrio > Butyrivibrio sp. FC2001. The sequence goes on along the minus strand of NZ_AUJH01000011.1, from coordinate 92,486 downwards.
GGCTACAAGCTTATATACGTTTGCAACCTCTTCCAGGGTCTCCTTATCCATACCGGATACGATTTTCACGATAGTCTCAAGTCTGTGTACCTTGTCACCGGGGTTGATACGCTCGGGTGAATAACCAACCTTGAAATCAACTCCGCACTTAAGTCCTGATTCCTTCTCAAGGATCGGAACACATATATCCTCAGTTACTCCGGGATAAACAGTTGACTCATAAACAACTATTGAACCCTTTGTAAGGTATTTTCCAAGAGTTCTGCTGGCACTCTCTACAGGTGTAAGATCAGGTGTATGATCGTCATTTACAGGTGTAGGAACCGCAACGATGTGAAATCTGCACTCCTTAAGCTTCTCGGGATCAGCAGTAAACTCAACCGCAGTCTCCTTAATGGCTGCATCTCCAACCTCTCTTGTGGGGTCGATTCCATTCTTATAAAGCTCTACCTTTTCAGCATTAAAATCGTAGCCGACAACCTTAATCTTCTTGGCAAAGGCTACCGCAATTGGCATACCTACATAACCAAGTCCAACTAATGAAAGCTTTTCTTCTCCTGAAAGGAGCTTCTCATATAAACTCATTTTTTATAAACCTCTTTTTTATTATTAGTTCATCCACCACATTGGTGTAAGATAAGCTCAAGACAGCTGCCCCGAACACTACTATTATCTTACTTTAAGCGAATTTTCTCAAGTTCTTCTTTATATGCATTGATTACGAGTTGTCTGTCGAAGTGTTTTTCCATATACTCACGTCCCTTACGTCCCATTTTAGAACGTTTCTCTTCAGCCAAGACTAGCATCTTTTTTATGGAATCAACAAGAGAACTGGTACTCTTTGGCTCAAATGTATATCCTGTCACATCCGGTTCTATCGCTTCTATGCATCCATGTATATTCGAGCAAAGAATTGGTCTGCCGCAAGCTGCTGCCTCAAGGAGGACATTTGACATGCCTTCATGGTATGAAGGATGAACTACTACATGACATTTTGCAAATACTGGATCAACACTGTCAAGGTGTCCATAATATTTGAGTTTACCTGCTTTTTCAAGCTCCATGATCATGGGCTCATATTTTGCTCTCTCATCCTCTTCGTACTCGCCCACAAGATCAAAATATACGTTATTATATTCAGAAGTTATCGCCTTTACAGTCTCCAGATATTCCTCTATTCCCTTATCACGCATCATCCTTATCACTGCAAGAAAATGTATTCCCTCTGCCTCAGACGGATACTCATGAAAAGGATGCTCCTCAAGGTTTACTCCGGAGCCGGGAAGAAGGCCGCTGTTTTTTACTGCGATACCTCTATCCTGCATGAACTTCCGGTTTCTCTCATTCTGGAAGAATACTCTGTTGGCCTTACCTGTTGATACTCTGTAGAGCTTTAGAAGAACCTTACTCATAAGGCCGCCGTTTTCAATAGCCATACCAAGTCCCGTAATGTTGCAGATATACGGAACCTTAGAAAGTCTGCAGGCCAGAGCTCCGTAGATATTGGGCTTTATGGTGTAGCACAGAGCTACATCGGGCTTTTCATCCTTAAGCATCTTCTTATACTTTTTAAAAAGTCCGTAATCCTTAACAGGGTTACTTCCATGTCTCTCCAGGGGAGTCTCTATCAGCTTTGTACAGTAATCCTTAAGTTTTACGCAGTTTTCATCTGGCGGAACGGATATCAGAACCTCATGCCCCGCATCCAGAAAGGATTTAAGCAGCTCCTTCCTGAAAAGAAACAGGCCGTTTGCATAATTGGCCATTATCAAAATTCGCATTAGTTATACCTTCTTCATACGTCCTTCAAGATCTGCAAGCTTCTCAATTACGACACTGTCGTACATAAGCATGCAGACATCCTCTTCGTACTCTCCGATAATGGGAGTATTTGCCTTTTTCTCCACAACGTTTGTATAGATAAGCTTAGGGAAATCAACTCCTGCGCCATACGCATGAAGATATGCACCACCGAATCTGGGATTGATCTCTGATAAGTAGTACTGACCATCCTTGAAGAAAAGGTCCATATCAAGAGGTCCGTTGAATTTGAAGTGCTTCATTGCATTTTTCACGAAATCGAAAAGTGCCTCATCCTTGAAGGATATTGTCTTGTTAGCGCCTCCGATCGTGGTTGATATCTTCTTCTTGGAGAAAATGGCTACAGGCTCATGTGTAAAGGTATCAACATACACATCTGCGTCCATGTCCTTACCATCCATGAATTCCTGAATGATAAGTGAAGGATCTCTTGCTGTAAGCTCCTCAAGAAGCTCAAGGCTCTCAACCTTCCTTGCTCCAACGCTGCCGCTTCCTGTTCTTGGCTTTACGAAAACAGGGAACTTGATCTCGTTTCTATCATAGCTCTCCTTGAAATCAGCAAAGGTTCCATAGGTCAGAACTGTGGGCACACCCTTTTCCTTAAGATATTTGAACATCTCATACTTATCAAAGCAAAGATCTGCTGTCTCCTTATAAGGAGCAAGAACCTCTACCCCAAGGGCATCAAACTCAGCTCTGTGGTCTGCAAGAATTGAAATCTCAGGATCGATAAGTGTTGTGATCGCATCGATTTTCTCTGCCTTACAGATCTCAAGAATTGTAGGGATATATGTGATGTCATTTATAAGTGGAACTCCGTAAACAACGTCCGCAAAAGCAGGTGCCGGCGCATAAGGGCTGTTGTCGGTAACAACAATCTTAATATCATCGCCCAGTGTCTGCCTGAAATCCTTTAAAAGCTCGCAGCGTCTTCCAACGCTAGTAAACAAAATGTTCATTATATGTATTACTCCTCTCGTTTCTCCGGTGTGCCTGTAAATGCCTCCATAGTGGCATCCGTTGCGCTGTTTACATCATTGTGCCTGAGCACAACTGCAACCGTCATGAAAACTATCTTTAAATCCATTAAAAAGGAAAGATGATCAACGTAGTAAACGTCCTTTTCAAAGCGGTCCTCCCAGCTAAGAAGGTTTCTTCCGTTGACCTGCGCCCATCCGGTAAGTCCCGGCCTTACCTCGTGTCTTCTCTTCTGCTCCGTATTATATAAAGGAAGATATTTTACCAAAAGAGGTCTTGGTCCTACAAAGCTCATGTCTCCCTTTAAAATGTTGATAAATTCCGGAAGCTCATCAAGGCTTGTGGCACGGAGCTTTTTACCAAAGGCAGGAAGTCTGTCCTCGTCGGGAAGAAGATTCCCCTCTGCATCCCTTTTATCCGTCATGGTCCTGAATTTATAAAGGTTAAAGACCTTTTCATCCTTACCGGGTCTGGGCTGTCTGAATATCACAGGGCTTCCAAGCTTAACCCTCACCAGAACCGCAAGTATAAGATATAACCAGCTAAGACAGATAAGCACTGTCAAAGAAAGAACTATATCTATAAGTCTCTTGAAAAAAAACTCATATATTCCTCGCTTTTTTCTTACATAATTATTGTTTTCCATGTTTCAATCTCCATTCCAATATTGTATTATAACCTATAGAAATGTTATTTCAAAATTTTAGTTTTGCAGGGAGCTTTTAACTAATGAAGTTAGATTTCAAACGTGGCAGCATCAGGCTTTTAGTAGTTCTTTTAGCTGCTTTTTTGATGGCCTTAAATATCCAGATATTTGTCAATGCAGGCGGCCTTTACCCCGGCGGAGCTCAGGGTCTTACTATTATCATTCAGCGTATCGCCCTGAAATTCTTTTCATTAAAAATCCCATACACGCCCATAAATGTTATTCTGAACATAATACCCATCTATATCGGTTTTCGTTATGTAGGTAAAAAATTCACTATATATTCAATGATTATGGTTCTTTGTAACGGTTTCTTTATCGACCTTTTACCCGACCTTTCCATAACCGATGATCCGCTTCTTATCGCAATTTTCGGCGGAATCTTTGCAGGTGTATCCTTATCTATATGCCTTATGGTCGATGCCACCAGTGGAGGAACCGACTTTATATCAATTTTCTTGTCACAAAGAAAAGGAATTGATGCTTTCCCCATTATACTGGCAGTAAACTGTGTAATCCTTACGGTTGCAGGTCTTTTATTCGGTTGGGACAAGGCTCTGTACTCCATCATTTTCCAGTATGTATCAACGCAGGTTCTTCACATTATGTACAGGACTTATCAGCAGCAAACGCTTTTCATCATCACCGACAAGCCTGCTGAGGTCTGCGAAGTCATCTATAGAGTAAGTAACCATGGTGCTACTCTGATGCACGGCGAGGGCTCCTTTGAACACAACAACAAAATGGTCGTTTACTCCGTGGTAAGTGCCTCTGACACAAGAAAGCTCATACCTGCCATTAAGGAATTAGACGAACATGCATTTATAAATTCAATCCGTACTGACAGAGTTCAGGGAAACTTCTACTTAAAGCCCAGAGATTAATGGGCTTTTTTATTTGCTGTTTTTCATGATGCATCATACATTTTTAATTCACACTAAAGAATATGGAATAAAGACCGAAATATATGGTGAGCTGATATGGCGGAGCCATTTTAGTCTCAATTTTGACCGGGCAGACCCAGAACAGGGTTAGGCCTGGTTTTTTCGTTTTAAAGACGTAGCTGGCGCGCGGGGACTTCGAAGCCGAAGTCCTATGCTACATTTTTTCATCAGGCACGGAAGCCGCAAGTCACAGCTTGGAGGGTTTGCTTATGAGAATTGCGGACAGCACAGTTAACCTTGTTTCAGAAAGGAGGTATCAGGAAACCTTCAGCATCTCTCACGAAAAGAGTGTATTTGCTTCAATTATGGGAACGGAAGCTCCCAATTTTAAGAAGGCACTGGGTCTTAAAAAGAGCAAAGATGATGAAGATAAGAAAAATCAGGATGTGCAGGATATTGATAACAAAAAGGAAAAGACATTATTTACCAACTACAATGCCGATGGAGAATTCGCTGTTCAGGAAAATATGCCCCTCCTGAACAAAGTATCCGAAATCGAAAACATTCGTATGCAGATAATGGAAAGAATCCTAAATATCATGCAGATTCTATACGGAAATACCAGAGGGGCCGGCAAGATGCGAATGCAGGAATATATGCGCAGCCTGAGCACGCAGATGAATCAGGGCTCCTATCAGTGGATGTCGGTTTCAACAACGACATATATTCACACAGAGGTCGAGCAAACAGCTTTTCAGGCTCAGGGAATTGCCAAAACCGATGATGGCAGAGAGATTAACTTCGGAGTAAACATAAACATGACAAGGCAGTTCACTGAAGCTATCGGCGTTATGAACATCAGTCCCGTTCAGCTTATTGATCCCCTCGTTATAAACGTAGGCTCAGGAGTAACCGAGATATCCGATCAGACCTTCTCCTTCGACCTGGATGCAGATGGTACTGAGGAAGAGGTCAAGAATATTGCCCCCGGAAGCGGTTTTCTAGCCTATGACAGGAACGGAGACGGAATAATAAATGACGGGTCTGAGCTCTTTGGCACAAGAAGCGGCAACGGCTTTGCCGACCTTGCTGAGCTAAACAGTGATAACAACGACTGGATTGATGAAAATGATGATATCTATGAAAAGCTCAGGGTATGGTGCCGAGGCGAGGATGGAAAGGATACTCTGATGACATTAAAGGAAGCCGATGTAGGTGCTATTTACCTTGGTCATGCTGACACCAGGTTTACCTCGCAGGGCTCTGATTTTATGGTCAATGCCCAATTTAAATCCAGCGGTATATTCCTCCGTGAGTCCACCGGAGAAGCAGGATCTGTTCATCAGATTGACCTTGCAAAAATGGCTTGATATTTTTAATAAGTTTCCTCAAATAATCAGGACGTCCATAAACCGGGCGTCCTGATCGTCATATACAATAAAGCCTCAAAAATGCTATACTAACAGCGTCTATAATAATTGAAAGGAATTGTATAAATTTATGAAAATTCTTATCACCGGAACAAGCCGTGGAATAGGTCTTGCACTTGCAAAAAAATATGTTGATATGGGTCATGAGGTCATAGGTTTTGATATTATGGGCACCGATTATTCTGCGCCTTCCTATACACACATGCTCGTTGACATAACAGGTGAACTTCCTGAAATGAACGATATTGAAGTTTTGGTTAATAATGCAGGAATCCAGGACGGCCCTCTTGTTATAGACACTAATTTGAAAGCCACAATAGCAGTCACTGAAAAATATGCTTTTCAGAACAGCATTCACTCTGTACTTTTTATGGCATCCTCCAGCGCATCCAATGGAGCTGAATTCCCGGAATATGCAGCCAGCAAGGGTGGAGTTGTTACATATATGAAAAACGCCGCACTTCGACTTGCGAAATACGGCGCTACCTGTAACAGCATCTCTGCGGGAGGCGTATACACACCTCTTAATGCTCATATTATCGATGATCCAAACCTCATGGAGCAATGCCTTGACGAAACCCTTCTCCATCGCTGGGCATCAGCCGAAGAAATTGCGGATTTCTCATATTTCCTAACCAATGTAAATCAAAGCATGACTGGTCAGGATCTTTTAATTGATAATGGTGAGCAGCTAAAATCAAACTTTATTTGGTAACTATCATTAGTCACAATTCTGAGTTTCAAAATGCGTCATCTCATAAGGAAGTCTCTTTGAACATACAATAACCAGTACAATCGCGATCAGTTTATCGATATAGTCAGTAACAAGCTGTGTAACAAAGGCTCCTCCAAATAATTTAAGTGCTGTCTGAGCCAAAGCCTGAACTATGAAGGTTGTAAATGCTGCAGAAGTAATTCCACCAAACAGGAAGGTCTCAATGCATGCAGACAGTGCAGATGCCGGAAGTACTACAACAAATGTTTTCCAAAGAGTTGATACAACTGTGCTCTTCTTGTTATGGAATAACCATCCTGCAATCACACCCATAACAACGCCACTGAATGAAAAGTATATAGCATAAACATCACCAAGCACACCATTTATCAGTCCGCCAACCAATGCTGCAGCTCCTCCTGCAACGGGACCTAAAACTATCGCTGCAAGCATAGTTCCTATACTATCAAGAAAAATCGGAAGGCTAAACAGCAGTGAAATCTTACTGCCCACTATGTTAATAGCCACCGCAACAGCAATCATTGTAAGTTTCTTTACATTTGTATTCATTTTTTCATATACTCCTTCATGAATTAAAAATATTTTGAAAACAATTTCCCATATTCCTCTGAGGAAACATTAAGAATTCTTGTTAAAAACAGTTCCCAAAAAGCTTCTACATTAACTTCAGTAAAAATCTTCGCATTACTGCTTTTTTTGTAAAATCCCATGGAATCAACAACAGTCTGTCCCATACTGATTCCGCCTGTTTCAACCTCAGTAAACGCCTGTATCCCCTTTAGAATCTCCGGATTTATAAATTGTGCAACAGCCAGCGGATCATTTATTACGCAGCCACGAATGTGCTCCCATTCCCAATGGAACTTAAAATAGAAATCTGTGATCTTCTCTACAAAATCTCCTACCACCTCATTAGCGTTTTTCATGTCTTCCAATATTTCAGGTGTAAGGACGATTTTTCTTGTCACATCAAGACCTACCATCTCTATCTCTCTATTGTTCTTATAGAGAAAGTCAAAAACATGCTTAGCACTGTCAGGATCTTCCCAGTAATTGTATTCTGCCACCGGAGAACAGTTTCCATGACTTCTAAAATTCCCTCCCATGGAAACTAGCCTCTCTATACTAAGGAAAGCATCCGGGCATTCATCGATAAGCTTGGCAAGATTAGTTAACGGCCCTAATGCTACTACCGATACATCACCTTCCATAAGGACTTCTCTCATGAATTGAACAGCTGATTTTTCAGGAATATCCTGTCCTTCCACATCCGGTAAAAAGCTCTCTCCAAGGCCATCCTCACCGTGAGTATCCAGCGCATTTACATACTCCCTAACTCTTGGCTTAGAAGCCCCTGCATAAACAGGAACATCAAGTCTTCCAAGGAAACTAAGCACTTTCTTCGCATTTTCAAAGCCCATTTCCACCGGTGAATTACCCGCAACTATTGTAATTCCCACAACCTCAACTTCAGGACTGTTCAGAGCAAGCATTATTGCCAGGGAATCATCTATTCCCGGATCACAGTCTATAATTATTTTCTTCATTTTTTCTCCATAAAAAACGCAAAATAAAAGGCCCTGCAAACGCAGAGCCACATAAATAGACATAATTATTCCATGTAGTCCTGGTTTTGTTTAACGACAGGAAGGTACAAATGAACTGTCGGTTATTGCGAATAAGAATTATACAACCATATCGCAAAACATGCAAGACTAATATCTCAATTTATATTATCCATTTATCTGTTGGAGTAGGTGAGCCATACCCCCAATCTTCATCAGAATTCCTTACTACCAGTGAAAAGCCAAGCTTTTCTACAACATGTGCAGAGCCCTTATTGGCAGGCAATGTACTTGCCTGAATTATTTCTATATCAGTATTTGTATATATGTAAATTAGTATTAAGAAGCCCTGCCGTTTCCGACAGGGCTCCTAAAAGTTTTAGAGCTTATGAAGTTCTTTTATTCTTCGTGACTTCTGCGCTTTTTGCCTGTTGCAAGTAGTGTTGCAACTGCTCCGGCTGCGATAAGAAGAACGATTACTCTTGATGTATCAGTGCTGTCATCTGTTCCTCCGCGTCTAGCGCCAAGGACTGCAGGTCCATCACCGGTGCCTCTCTTTGCTCCAAGAACTGCAGGGCCATCAGCAGGTCGTTTTGCGCCAAGTACATTACCACCATCATTTGAAGGTGTTCCACCATTATCCTGGTTGTTATCATTATTGTTATTTGAGTTTGTATTATTTGTAACCTTAAGAGTTCCATAATTATATGTAATTATATAATTGTTAAAATCTGTCAGGTCATTTGCAGGCTTTGCCTTAAACTTATTCTTGCTCTTTCCTACTTCAGTCTGGCTTCCGGTGAATTTATATTTAACTTCATCACCGATTCCCCATTCAGTATTTTCTTTTGCAGAATGCTTTGTAAGCGGCTTTCCGTCATATTTCTTCTCTGCTGATGCTGATGTAATTTCAATTGGCTTAGGTGTAATAGTAAGCGTTCCAACAATAATTTCAGGATCGTCAAACTGATTAGTTACATCTTTACCGCTTTCATCAACTACCTTAAAGTTTTCATTGACAATATCAAGAACATATTTACCAACAGATCTTGCCTTTACTTCAACTCTAAGTCCGGATACATAGTAGTTCAGATTGTTAATTGTAATTTTCTTGCCACCATCTGCCGCATGAGCATCGATTCCAATAAAGCTTCCCAATAACTTAAGTGCCCTAGCTAAAGGATTAGTCGTAGCAGCTTTTCCTTCAACTGAGTAATCAAAGTCTGATCCTACCCATGTCTTACCACTGTACATCTCTATCTTATCAGGAGTACGAGCGATGACATGAAGCTTATTGCCTTCTGGCAAATCCTTGATCACAAGCTGTCCATCAATAACCTCAAAGGTCACATCGATGTTAGGATCGTCGTAGCTGAACTGATCTACCGCAAGGTTCATAGGATATGTATCAGGATATATTCCCTTTGCCACATCTTCACCTGTAAATACAACTTTCTTCTCATCAAAGAAGTCCTTTGCATCAGGCATTGCAGAACCATCGCTCACTGCACCCTCGTTACTAGCTCCGGATAAAACATTAAGCGTATAACCTGTTACCTGCTTTTCACTTCCATCATAGAATTCTTCACCTCTGTTACCAATAACCTCAACCTTTAACTCAAGAGGATTGATAGTGATATATCCATCATGGACAACAAAAGTAACATTTTTATAACCAGAGTTTGTGCACTTGAAGCTACATTCAAAGGTATCTGCCTCACCAGGGGTTCCATGAAGGTTCATCATGTAACTCTCGATAGCCTTAGTTGTAGCATTACGTTTAACATCTTTTCCTGTAGCCACATCAGTATCTTCTGTAACAAGAGCAATGTCGTCAGCAGTTATCTTAGTGAATGCTTCGCCATCCTTTGTAATGGAATCTACTGTATAGCCCTTTACTGACTGATCTTTACCATTGTAATAAACGCTGTCATTATTACCTGTAATAGTTACAACAATCAGCTCGTCAGAAGGATTAATCTTAAGCCAACCATCTTCAACAACATAGCTTACATTTGTAAATCTGTAATTTGTCCAGGTGAAGCTACAATCAAAGGTATCTGTCTCAGCAGGTGTTCCATGAAGTCCCATCGGATAGTGCTCAGGATATTCTGTATTATCCGGTGTATTTGCTTCTGTACCTTTTGCTACGTCTGTTCCATCAGTTACAAGAGCTACATCATCTGCAGAAGCTCCTACTACATTACTACCATCTGCATACTTAATAGAAACAACTCTGTATCCCTTACCTTCATCGAAGCCATCCTTCGGGAACATGTTTGTATTCTGTTCTTCACCGTTATACATGGTCTCAACCTGTTTACCCTGAATTGTAACAATTATTTCATCTTCAACAGGTGTGATCTTAAGATAGCCGTCTTCAACCAGCACGAACTCTACATCCTCATAATCCGCATTGTTACATACAAAGCTACATGTGAATGTATCACTCTCACCAGGTGTTCCATGAAGTCCCATCGGATAATGCTTAGGATATTCCGTGTTATTACTATCATTAACCTCTGTTCCATGAGCCTCAGCTTTAGCACCTTCTGCAAGAGCAATCTGGTCTTCAGTAATACTGTGCGTATAACCCGTTTCAGCTTCAATGGATACAACCTTGTATCCCTTTGTGAAACCATCTACCTCTATGTTGTCAGTAGACTGCTCCAAACCATTATACTGGGTTATTGCCTGCTTACCTAAAATTGATACCTTTACATGAATAGGTGTGTACAGAACCTTTATGACATTTTTACTTGTGTCAACATCTAAGACAAGTTTATTGGCTCCATCAATTGTAGGTTCTTTCCATTCACCTGACTTGTAACCGTTTATAGGTTTCTTGGCATCCAGATCAATGTCGCTCTCTTCAATAGTAGTACCGGCATTACCACTACTTTCTTCATCTCCAATATGTGTCGCAGTGCTAAGCTCCTTACCCTTGTAATACTCAATTGTGTAGGATGTACTCTTACGAACATAGAGAACATCGATAATATTCTTGTAATCATCTTTTTCTACTTTAAGGATATAAGGCACAGGTTCCTGCTGAACACCATCCTCGAAGTAAGTTGCACTTTCACCAAGTGCTTCATCTGTCTTAAATTTATTTAAGACATCCTTATCTGTCAGGGTGATTTCTGTACCAACTTCGATATTTGTAACCGGATCACTGGTACCTACCAGGTTATCACTTGTAACCTTATCCTTGTAGTAGTTGATAATATACTGTGTAGTCTTCTTCTTCCAAACAGCAAACAGTGCCTGATAAGGCATAGCTTCGTCAGCTGCAACCAGTTTTGCTTCGCTTGAAAATCCGGCATCAGCATAGAACTTGTTATCAGCCTCATTGTAATATAGGAAATCAGCAGCTGTAAGATTCTGTGTCCAGTTTGCGCTTCCTTCCATGAAAGCTTTTGCCTCTGCTTCGCTTTCACCCATCTTTACTTTAGCCCATCCAAGGAAGTCATAATCATCCTTACCAACTGCATTTTGGGGTCTTGGCTGAATATTAACTGCCTCATTTATGCCAAGCTTGTTCTTGCCATCTTCAACTACATCTACCTGGAATGCCTCAGTTCCATCATTCTCATACCAGGGAATGTATGTAGGTGTTGCTTCATCGGGTTTTACATACTCTGCACGAAGCTGAATGGTATATTTATATTTCTGTTTGGTTGTAGTTCCTCCATTTCCATCAGGAACCTCTTCTACGCCATCCTCCTCCTTTCTGGCATTAGTTACAAGAATCTGATATGTAGTACCCGGATTGATGGGCGTAATTTTTCCATCTACCGTAACATCCTCATATTCCTTTTTTGTATCATTCCACTTCTGCATTACCCAATATCCAAACTCATATCCCTCAGGAGCCTTGGATGCAGGCATAGCATATGCATCAGCAGCATCTACATATAATTTACTATCAACCGGAGGAGTAATGCTTTCGCCACCGGAATGACCTTTTCCATCGATGTCAGGATCAATTGAGCTGTATACTACATTGATTCCAGGAGCACCGTCTACAACATGTCTCCACTTTGCGTAAATATCAAGCTTTCTGGTAACCCACCAACGGTTTTCCTGAGCATCCTTGTTAAAAGTAGCACCGTTGCCCCACTTATCCATTTCATCGGTGAATTCTGTTTTATCATATTCTACTGTATTGGAGTCATGGAGTGCATAGGCTGAAGCATTAAATGGCTGTGTGCAGCCAGGATCTCTAAACCATCCAACAAATTCGAATCCAGGTCTGCCTGTTCCTGTAGGAGCACTTATCTTTTCACCATAAGCTACCTTGAAACACATTGCCTGATTATCACTACCCCAGGATAAATCCGGTGAGTCAGCCGCAGTTCCTGCATTAGGATGAAGGAATACACGATATTCAATCCTTCTCCATTTTGCATATACTGTAACTCCACCCATAGGCATTATTGAGGTTTCAGCGTTAAAATCATAAGGATGAGTACATCCCTCATCAGAATACCAGCCTTCAAATAAATATCCCTCCTGTCCATCAGGAAGTGTAGGCTCATAATAATAATCCTTCAATTGAGATTTATATTTTACTTTCTCAACAGTTTTTAAAGGATGACCGCTTCTGTTCTGTACGCTAACATTATCACTATTTACATAGTTACCATCCATGAAGCTGATCGTGTATTCCAAAGGGTTGTAGTAGTAATTTATCTCATAATATACAACAGTTTTGCCATCTTCCTCTACCTGTGTAGAACCTAAAAACTCCTCATGGTCAAGCACATATCCTTCAACAGGCGGGTTGTGCTGAGAATCTTTACCATTCTGCGCTGATTTTGATATTACCAGAGCATCCACATCTTCTTCATACAGACCGGTTATGGAATCCTGCTTAAAAATATGGTACTTCCAGTTATAAACGTTATCCTGATATCTTGCGGTAGCATAGTTACCATCTGCATGGGACAAATCTCCGAGGATCTGCTCATCCATTATTCCGATATCGCCCTTAATTGTATTCTGACCTTTGTCCTTACCGGTATAAGCCTTGGCATATCTCATAAGTATCCAGCTAACGAAACCAGGGCTACTTGAAATACTTGCATATGTAGGCCATGAAATAGGATGACCATAATCAGCACTTATCGTAAAGTAATAATAATCACCATCCTGAGCAGGCTCTGCTCCATCAATCGTAGTCTGTTTATTAAGCTTTTGTGCCCAGTCACCACGGAAATCATCATCTCCATCTATTTTCAGACCGGTTTTGGAACCTTTTAATACATCACCAACTTGTTTGGATACATACAATCTGAAGTTATAATGCATGGGTACAAAAACTATTTTTGCAACACCATCACCCTCAGCAGTAATTTCTCCGTCCTCGGTTTTTGATTCAACATAGGTAAATCCGGTAAACGCATCTGATACTTCACCATTTACTACATGCTGTTTACTACCGATTGTTCTTGTCTTACCAGCTGCTATATCGATATCTGTTCCTAATTTTGCAAGTCTCAGATCATTAAGTGATTCTTCTGTTATAGCAGTATCCTTTATGGACTTTCCAACCTCACCTGTTCCAACAAATGATGTTACGAATTCCTTTTTGCCATTATCCTCTTTATATACCATAATAGTATAAGGAGCAGTAGCATCAGCTTCCCATTTAGCATAAACTGTTACGTTATCAGTCAGAGTATGTCCAAATTCAAATTTAGTATCTTTCAGGATTACCCTCTCCAGAGTCTGTCCATCTGACTCGTATTCTTCTATTCGCTCAGCCTCAAACCATCCCTTAAAAGTGTAGCCCTTTCTCTGCATTACGATGCCAAGGTCACTTTCAGGATCCTTTGTTAGTGTTTTTGATTCATCAGCATCATATTCATAGATAAACTGAGGTGCAACATACGTAGCACCTTTTCCGTTCTGCTCAAAAACAAGCCAGTTACCGGCTCTGGCATTTACGGAGAAGGTTACATCACCTTTTATAACCAGTTCAGTTTCATTAGCAAGGGCAGTATCCTTATCATAAACGTAAGGTGCACCATTCATGGTAACAATGTTGTCCTGGCCAGCAATGACAAACCATCCCTGAAAATCATGATGGTTATCTTCAGGAGTGTAGCCCATATTAACAGTATATTCCTGTTCAAGGTCAGCTCCTGTAGCATTTTCTGTTATATTAACAAAATGCTCACCAAGAGATACTCCATGAGTATCAACATAGTTCACCCTGTACTGTTTTAAGAACATTGCATAGAAAGTAACAGGTTCTGCATCCGCTTCATCTGCATCCTTAGCAGGTGGAAGTATTCCCTTAACATACTCTCTTACTTCGTCAATAGAGTATGAAACTGAATCGCTCTTATATTCCTTATCAAGTGTCCATCCTCTAAAGGTTACATCATCGTTAATTGTTCCTATACCGGGATCATACAGAACCGTCTTGTAAGTGTTATCATTCTCAGTGTCTGTCTGCTTAACCAGCATTTCTGCTATCTTATTTGTGCCGTTATAGAACTGAACACGGAGACGTTTCTCTTTATCTGTACCCGCAACAATATAAATAGAGAATTCATTAGAATTAAACTCTGCGCTCTCTACATCACCATCTGCATTTTCTTTTAAAGTAGCATCAATTGTGTCTACTTCGCCTTCATGATCATGAAGTACTTTAACGTCCTCCGCATCGATAGCTTCATCAAGTACAAGACTTACATGAACATATCTGTCATCAGCAGGCTGAATTTCCTTACCTTCATAATTAAAGGTAATATCAACACCCTTAGCTGCCTTTACATCTTCGCCCAGCTTGCCCTGTGCAGTAGCGATAGCCTGATCATCTGAAATGCCTGTAATGGATACTTCTGTATCCTTAGGGAATACACCCTCTTCAGCACTTATAGACACGATCAAACCACCTGCGTGTACATCAGTTACTGAAAGCGCAGGCATATCATCAGCAATATTCTCAGCAGCTTTAAAGTTAGCTGTGAATGTTGCATCTGCTTCGATATTTGCAGGAACGAAAGTAGCCTCAGATGATACTTCGTTTCCTTCAGCATCTGTCCAGTTTACGAACTCATACTTATCGCTTCTTGCTGTAGCTGTAGCACCCTCAAATGCTGCACCTTCAACGTTGAGATCAATGGTTTCAGAATCTCTTGAAACCTTACCGCCCTTAGTAGCTGTATAAGTAACAGTTACGTTTCTAACCTCTGCAGGAGTTTCAACTGTTTCTGCAGGTGTCTCTGCAGGAACTTCTTCGGGAGTCTCCTGTGCCGGAGCTTCATCTGCAGGAGCTTCATCTGCAGGAGCTTCATCTGCAGGAGCTGCTTCCTCAGCGGGAGCATCTGCATTTTCTTCAGCGGGAGCTGCTTCTTCTGCAGGAGTTTCCTCTGTAGTCTCCTCCTGAACCACTTCCTGAGGCTCCTCTGCAGGAGCTTCTGGTTCAACATATTCTTCCGGCGCAGTTTCTTCTACAGCCGGTTCCTCAGAAACATCTTCTGTCTCTGCAGGCTGCTCATCACCAATGTCCTCGGTGAAGAGTGAGCTATAATCATTATCTTCTGTGGAATTAACTTGCTTCTCTGAATCGGTGATTGCTTCTTCTGAGGTAGCACGAACTGAGATACTGTTGTAATCTGACCCACAGGTCGTTACAAGTACCACAAGTGCCAGAAGCATAGCAAGTTTTCTTGCGATGTTCTTGCGCATATATGATTTTCCCCCTTCATGAAATATAAATAGTAACTACAAGTTTATACCTTACATTATACAAAAGAAGACATTGTGTTAATCTACGGAATTTGAACAAATCCCTTCATATTTCGTACTTGACAAACTTTTTGTTTTATGCTTTTTATATGTGATTGTCTGATGGCCGATCAAACATTTATTACATATAAAAAGGACCATGGATTTCTCCACAGTCCTCAGTATCTTCAAAAGCTTTTCCAATATGTTATCATCCCATCTCGGCCAGCTTCATTTTCTGCTTGGCAACATACATTCTTGCATCTGCCCGTTTGAAAACAGACTCAACATTCGAATCAGTTTCGGGATCGTACTTCACCATTCCCTTTGCGATGTTTATCTTTTCCCACTCATTCTCTGTTTCGAGATTATGCCGTTCAGCTTCAACATCGAAATCTCTTAGAAGCTTATAACAATTGTCGTAGTCATCACCCTGAAGGATTACTACAAATTCATCTCCACCGATTCTGAATACCGGACTCCCCTTAAATATTCTACAGGTGAGGCGGCATGCATTTTGAAGATATATATTGCCGCGCTCATGTCCATATGTATCATTGATCTTTTTAAGATTGTTGGCATCGAATACTACTATGCCGTATTCCTTCTCGCCTTCCTGCATATCAAGCTTTGACGCAGCATCATCATAAGCCGTCTTATTCTTCACTCCCGTGAGAGAATCATGATATGCGAGTGAATTCAGATCATCTATGTGATGTTTGAGATGATGTACCATCTTCTCCATGGCATGGGTCAGATCTCCGACCTCATCCTTGGTTTCCTTAGGGAAAGTGACTTCCAACTTACCGTCATTGATCTCTCTTGCTACATGAGCAAGTCTCTTTAGCGGATCAGTAATTCTTCGACTTACTAATATAGTAAGGAAGAAGAACATAAGAAGTACTATAATAGTTGAAACTATGATTCTTTTCATGAGCCTGTTACTCATGTACATAATCTCACTTGTCGGTGCTGTTATAAGAAGTCTCATGTCATTAGACAAGGTTTTGTAGGCCAGCATCTTATGAAGTCCGCTGAGAGTATAGGACAAAGGCTCTACACCATTACTTTCACTCTCGAATGATAAAATACCGGTCATATCCATCTCATCCATGGTAACTCCGGCATCAAAATTCGGATTATAAAATACAGCACCCTCTTCGTTAGCAAGGCAGGCGTATCCGGTATCATAGCATTTTATTGCTTCCACGCGGTTCTCCATATCGCGAAAGTCTATATCCATTCCTGCGATACCAAAAAGCACACCATTTTCATATAAAGGAACAATGTAGGATATAAGTTTCTTATCTACAAGCGCATTGTAATAAGGATCCATCCAGGTCGGCTCTCCATTATGAACAGGCACATACCACCAGCCCACATGCTCCATATCATCAGACTCATAGGCACTGATGTCTGCCGGCTGTTCATAATAAAAGTCAGCTTCAAGGTCATCTCTTCTATAGAAAAGGCCACTGTCTCCCGGCATTATCTCCGGATTATAACGAACATAATATGAAACTGTTCCCGGAACATTCTCTGCTATATTTGCAAAAAGATTGGTAAGCTGCACTGTGTAGCTATCTCTGTAAGCATCATCATTTGCAAGCTTTTCCACAGAAAAAAGACGCTCGACTGCATAGTCAGCAAGAATATTAACAGCCTCCTCCGTATCAAGAAGGCTTCTGTCAATCGCATTAGCTTCTGTCTGGCAGGTTAGATTAAGTATCTGTGCAGAATAAAAATCGCCCGCCTGACTAAGCGTGAATATTGATGTCCCTCCAACAATACCAGCAACAATGAGAATGGCTATTGTCGTTAGCAAGGTTATTTTTTCCTGAATAGATTTCATTTTTCCCTCATTTTGTTGCTATCCATCATGAATATAACAAAAACAGCAAGCATAATTAATACTAAAACACTGTAAAGGATAAGTTCTACTGAAGTATCATTCTTTTTTATTTTATCAGATTTTGCCGTTTTTTCATCATCAATTTGTACTGTTTTTCCAACATTGGATTCATCTTTTTCTTCGATGACTACTTGTTCGACTATCTCTTTGCCGTCTTTACCTCGCTTAGCGCCCAAAACCTCTTCCTTCTCACTAATTTTAAGTGTGCCCGGTCTGAGCTCAACATTAACAAACTTCTCTGTCACGTTTAATCCACTGGGATCAAAAATGGCATAGTCAGTCACAATATTATTATTCTCGGAATTATCCTCCGGATAAGTCACGCTTCCTTCCGCAACAGCTTTATAGGTAAAGCCCTCTGGCAATCCCTGTGCTGTCACATCGATCTGTTCAGTTAGCGGAGTGCCATCAAATATCTTCTCAGCACTCGGCGCTGTAAAAATCACCCTGTTGCGGTATGTCAATTGTGCCTCTGTTTTCATACCGCAGCAAGGGGACAGAACAATCACAAGCATGGCAAAAAAAGTGCACAGGCATGTGATTACTCTGTAGCCCAAACTGTATAGTTTCATATCTCCCCATCACCTTCCGTCCAAAAATAATAATTTACGGACTTCCGAACATAAAGTTACATATATATTATATCGGCTCGAACCTTTAGAATGTTTACGGATTTTGAACTATTTTATTCATATTTCGTACTTGACAAACGTAATATTTATGTTAAAAACTATCAAAATTCTATATTTTTATGATATTATATATTTAACTTAATTAAATGAAGCTTTGTTTTTCGTGAGGGGTGAAGCAATGGCTAGTTCAGACACAATTAAAGTCGCTATATGTGACGACGAGATGACTCAAAGACGTCAGCTTCAGTTTATCATTGACAAGAGTCGTCCCGGAACAGAAATCAATCTTTTTTCATCCGGCGAGGAATTCCTTAGTTCTTTCCGCCCCGGTATCTATGATCTCATATTTATGGATATTCTCATGCCCGGTATGGGCGGTATAGATGCGACCTCCAAGATACGAAGCATCGACGCATCTGTTCCTATTGTTTTTGCGACCTCCAGTCAGGATCACGCCATGGAGGGGTACAAAAACAGAGTTATCCGATATCTGATGAAGCCCTTTGATCCAGTTGAAGTAGGCGAAGTCTTACAGCTCGCAGCTCAGATGAAGGGCGCACAGGGTGGAGTTTCCGTCAGAATAGGCGGCAAGGACATGACCTTTTCTTATGAAAAGATATGCTATGTCGAGCAGAGTGCTCACACTTTGTATATTCACATGGCTAACGGAGCCACACTTCAGCTAACAGGAAAACTGGATGACATCGAAGCCCAGACCCCTGATGACTCTTTTATGAGATGCCACCAGAGTTATCTGGTAAATCTGGCCCATGTAAAATGCATGGACAAGGATCTTCAGATCTTCCAGATGAAGGACGGTGATACTGTCCACATCAGAAGAGAGAGCGTCAGAGAAGCAAACAGAATGCTTGCCGAATACGCCATGAAGGATTTTTAAGCTTCGTCAATCATTGCAATAAGAATATCTACAAGAGCCGGGTCGAACTGCTTTGAGCGGTTTTTCTCCAGCTCTTGTTTTATGCTCAAGGGTGGCATAACAGACGCATAAGGTCTCTCAGAAGTCATGGCATCATAAGCGTCCGCAATACCTATGATCCTGGCCTCAATCGGAATTTCTTCCCCAGCAAGTCCGTCAGGATATCCTGTTCCGTCATAGCGCTCATGGTGCCATCTGGCACCGGTAGCAAGCCCTGGCATCTCGGATATGTTTCTCAGAATCTCATAACCGATTATGGGATGCTGCCTTACAATCTCAGCCTCGTCATCTGTTAGGCTGTCAGGCTTTCTAAGAATTTTCTCAGGAATAACAAGCTTACCTATATCATGTACAAGTCCCATATAATAAATGCTTTGCTGCTCATTTTCACTTTTCCCAAGTCTTCTTGCTATCTCAGAAGAATATCTGGCTACTCGCATGGATCTTCCGGGGTTATTTACATCCCTGGAATCAACAATATTGGCAAGCGCAAGGAGAATCTGTGCAGAAAGCCCTGCTGCAGCCAGCTCTCCCTGATATTCATGCGATGCGCCGTCCTGAGCAGCTCCGCCATCACTATATCTTTTTACTCCCTTCAGAAGTTCTTCGCTTAGCTTATTAAAATGCTCGTTGAGGGCAGGATGTCCCTCCCTTACTACCTCAAGCTTACCTTCCTTTATGGCATTCTCAAGAAGAAGCGCTTCCTCTGAAAGCTTATCCGCGCCTATCGTCTTAGCTGTGCTCTTCAAAGAATGAACAGAAATAAGATATGCATCAAAATCCTCATTAGCCAGAAATTTCGTAAGTTCAGCGCCTTTTCCGCTCTCTGCAAACATCTCAATCTGAGAGATGTAAAACTCTTCATCTCCCATACAGAAGCCCATACCATTTTCCACATTAAGCTCCGGAAAAATATCTGCTATATTCACATTTGCAGACTCCACGCTGACCGGTATATTATACGCAGAAGCTTCTTTTTCTTCCTCTGCGTTCCTGCTCTTTTCCATGTAAAAAAGATGTTCCAGAGAAGCTCTCTGCTCTATAAGATTAGAGGGCATCAGATCAATAAGAAGACTGTACAGCTTATCTGCAACTACAGGCTTTGTCAGATATGCATCAAAACCGAGCTCCTTAAATCTCTCTTCATCTCCTCTAAGTCCACCTGCCGTGAGCATGATAACAGGAGCATCCTTACTAAGACGCTCAACGCGCATGATGCTAAGAGTCTCAACGCCGTCCATTATGGGCATCATGTGATCCATAACCACAAGGTCGTAGGTCTTTTTCCTAAGCTTCATCAGAGCCTTCTGTCCATCCACGGCCGTATCGATCTGGGCCTCTGTTTTATTCAGAATCTTCAGAAGAAGATCCACATTCATTGAATTATCATCCACCACAAGTACCTGCGCCTTAGGCATTATCGGAACGATGGTTTCATCGATATCCGTATTAAGAAGTGCGGAATAGTCAAACATCTGACTGACATCCACATCCTCTCCCGGATTCTGCGCAATAAGATTGAGAAGATTATTGAAAAATGCCAGCAGAGTTTCTCCTGCTCCTTTTATCTTCGAAGCATACTCAGCTACTCTGGCTTCCTTTGTGTTTTCCAGAATAAGGTTATCAAATCCCAAAATCGAATTGATGGGAGTTCTTATCTCATGGGACATCTGAGACAGAAATTCACTTTTTGCTTCGTTTGCCTTCTCTGCCTTTTTTCTTGCTTCGTAGGCCTTTTTCTCCGCAATCTCAAGCTTACCGATCGTCTTCTCAAGTCTGTGATAATCTGGAGTCTCCAGTGTGAATAACAAAATAAGAAGTGCTACAGATGCAGCAAAGAATATAAGTACAACATTCTTAAGCCACAGCATCTGAAGCATGTAGATAGCTATTACCATGATAGTCGCCACAGCAATGCTAAATAGCTGCAGCAGTGTATAGTTCTTCCTGTTTACCACCACAAAGCCGGTAGCCAGAAGAATATAATAGCAGGGAAGAAGAAGCGAGCACGCAAGGAACATCATGCCTGTAACATAGGTTCCATCCTCCATGCAGACAAAAACATTTCCAGTATAAGCATTCTGCACCATCATAAAACACTGGATAATAATGACAGCCAGATTGATCTTGTACAAAAGTGTATCCTTTATATCAACCTTTGCGCATGCTACGATATACTCAGCGTAGGAATTAGCAGCTACTGTTGCGGACAGGATATTCACTGAATGCATAACGTAATGTCCCGCAACAGGAACCATTGTTGAATACATCTCTGCAGCTGCAGTCATCGTATCTATAGCCGTGGCAGCCATAAGACAATAGGCAAATTTTCTAAAGGCCTTCGTGGTCTGGGAAGAATCTGTATATGTTATTGTAAGAAACATACATATCAGTAAGTCATACAAAACCGCAGACAAACCGAATGAAAGATTATGAAGAAACATTCTTTTCCCCCTCGTGTTTCGCTACCATCCTGTCTGGCAAGATGCTGCTATGCATACAATGAAATAGCAGCCTTTAGCATATTGAACCCGACAGGCTTTTCAATAAAATTGGCAAATCCGTTTTTCAGAAGATATCCATCCTCAAAGTCTGATTCTCGCCCCATAATTACAGCGTGAGGCTTGGTATCTTCATCCGGATTCCGCTCCAGGATTTCGTTCCACAGACTATCTCCCGTTCCTTCAGGCATATATGCATCAACAAGGACAAGGTCATAGCTTTTCTCTGAAAGCCTGTCCTTAGCCTCTGAAAAATTCGCCGCGACATCGCAGCTTACATCCTCTATTTTCCTTGCAAGCTCTGAGATAAATAGTCTCTCAGTTTCGGAATCATCAATAACTAATATCTGTTTACTCAATTCGATTCACCTACAGTCTCTCACTTACGGCACTGGCCAGCTCGTTTCTCTCTGATACAAAAGCTCCTATTCTCTCGCGGAGAAGCTCAAACTCCTTTTTCCTGCAAAGTGCTTCAAGCTTCTCAGTCATTTTCACAAGATTCTCTGCTCCAATGAGCTGTGCCTTATCATGCTCGGATCTTATCAGGGCAAGACTCTCATCATAGTTCCCCTGTCTTATGGCAGCTGAAAGCTCCGAACTCTTATCCTCCTTCGAATAAACTTCCAGGAGCTTTTTATAAAGCTTTATATCATGCAGCAAGTATTCTCTTGGCTTTGCGACTCTGACCATGGGCAGCTTCTCCTGAAAATTCTCCCATACTGAAAGGTCCATCTCTCCACTTAGTATCTCGCCTTTTCCTGATAAAAACTGCTTCAGGATATCCAGCACCATATCCTCTGTAAATGGCTTTGCAAGATACGCTGCAAAGCCCTTGCTTAAATACTCCTCATCCTGCCCGGCAATAGCGTTGGCAGTCAGCATAATTACAGGAGTATTATCACAAAGATGCTCTTCCCTTAAGTGCTTAAGCGCTTCCACGCCGTCCATGACAGGCATCAGATGATCCATGAAAATGAGGTCATATCTGAACTTTCTGACCTGGATGACCGCCTGCTGCCCGTTTGCTGCTGTATCGACGGTAAATCCCATAGGTGTCAGCATTCTCACCATAATATCCAGATTCATGGCAGTATCATCCACCACAAGAATCCTCATCTCTGAAGCACCGCTGATTTCTGTCCTGTTAGATGTAGCGTCACCATCAATGAATTCATTTTCATCGATTCGCTCAATAAGCTCCGCCATAGAAGGCAGGCGTCTTGGACCGTTTTCATCAGTCTCCTCTGAAATATAATTAAGAACGTTCTCAAAGAAAGTCAGAAGGCGCTTTGCGGAAATTTTCACACGCCTTGTATATTCCTTCGTAGCCTCCTCCTCTGTATCTGCCAGAATCAGATTGGAATAACCCATTATGGCATTTACAGGAGTTCTGATATCATTGGACATCTGCGCAAGAAATCTTGACTTAGCATGGCTTGCCTCTGTCGCCCTTATACTTGATGCCTCAAGCTCTCTTTTGGACACAGACAGCTCCTCCAAGGTCCTTCGGAGCTTAGCATAGTCCGGTGTTTCCAGTGTAAGGAACATAACAAGCAACGCAAGTGATGCCACAAAGAATGTTACAAGAAGATTCTGATAGAAAAACATCTGAACGCCATAGAGAAGTACCACGAAAGCAAATGTTGCAGCCAGGGCATATTTCATTTTTCTGGCATAGCTTTCGCTGTGACTTAGGATAAAAACTCCGCCGCACATGATGTAGTACAGTGGATAGGCATAGACAACCAGCATGTACAAGGGTCCTATCACAAGATTTCCCTCAGGAAGATATGAAAAGACAGTTCCGAAAAAGATATTTTGTAAAATGATAAGGAAATATATTCCCAGAAGAACCCTGTTGATAAACGCTCCCGTTGTCCTGCTATACTGCTCTCCGACGTAGGAAATAACATAGCGCACAAACTGATAAGCACCAAGGGTAGCGGACACATAATTAAGCGTATTCAGGGCATATCTCGGAATCAGCGGAACCGCACTTCCAAGGCTGATAGATACCGCGTTTACCACATCAAGAACTGTTCCAAAAAGCACAAGCAAAGAAAGGAGCTTGAACTCCCTGTTTACTCTGGTGTCATCCTTATAGCGCATAAGGAAGAACACACACAATATGAAGTCCAGCGGTATCACCGCCAGTTCCAGAAAAATGTTGAATTTAAGAATCAATTTTCTCTTACCTCTATAATCAACAGATTATTTAGGCTCCCTCTGCGCCAGAATCTTATATGCTTCCTGAAGCTTCTCATCAGTTGCAAGAACAGGGATTGCTGCCTTATTTTTACTGTTTATACTGCTCTTTTTTCTTTTTATCTTCTCATCAGGAATATACCTGATAAGGATAGATTCCAGTTCCTTAAATACAATCGGTTTTAACAGATAATCTGTAAATCCCTGCTTTTTATATTCGCTTCTAACCTCCTGGCGGGCACCGGCTGTCAGTGCAACACAAGGTGTTTCCTTATTTATTCCCTTAGTGCTGCGAAGAAGGGAGGTCATCTGCTGACCATTCATTCCTGGCATCATAAGGTCTATAAAAATCATGTCATACTTATTTGCTTTTGCACACTCAAGACCTGTCTGTGCGGAAAGAGCGGAATCAACCTGAATTCCCGTTCCATTAAGAAGGCCTTCCATAACTGCAAGGTTAAGCTCTGCATCATCAACTATAAGAACCCTTGCATCTGTAGCTGTAAAGCCAATCTTGAAGTGTGACTTATCCATTACACTTCTGGCATAGCTCCGCTCAAAATCTCCGATGGGTTCATAGCCCACCACCTTTTGCTTAATTGCAAAATGGAAATTACTTCCCTCTCCGTAGATACTTTCAACCTTAAGCTCCGACCCCATAAGGGATAAAATCTGCCTTACGATCGATATTCCAAGTCCGCTTCCTTCAATGGACTTTATCTTCTCTTCCTCAATTCTCTCAAAGGGTCTGTAAAGTCTCTGAAGATCCTCTTTTTTAATACCGATACCTGTATCTCTGACAGCAACCTTAAGAAGTATCTCCTGCTCATCAGCTCCCTCCTTGGGCTGAATACTTTCATAATCAACTGAGAAATCTATCTCTCCGTCCTCTGTATACTTCACAGCATTTGTGAGTATATTCGCAATACACTGCTTCAATCTGTCCGCATCACCATAAAGCCTGCGGGGGATGTTTTCATTCACATATCCCTTAAGGTCAAGCCCCTTCGCCAGCGCCCTGGGGCGGATGAGGCTCATCATATCCTCTACCACCACACCAAGGTCATACTCTGTCGGGAAAAGTTCCATCTTACCGGCTTCGATTCTTGAGTAATCCAGCGAATCATTTATCAGAGAAAGCAGCGTATTACCTGCAGATCTGATATTGTAGGCATACTGTCTGAGGGCAGGGTCATTGTACTCCCTGAGAATAAGCTCGTCGTATCCAAGGATGGCGTTAATGGGTGTCCTTATCTCATGAGACATATTTGCAAAATATGCCATTCTTCTTCTGGCGTCCTCTTCATCATTTTCCTTCTGCTTTCTGAGAACCTCGTAGGCACTGTCCCTCTGACTGGACATATACACATAGCCTGCAAGCACCAGGAAAAGCGCAAAAAGAAGCGTAAAGAATAAAACCCACAAAATCTCCCATCTGTAGGCTATTGCCACACCTCCCAGAAAGAGACTTACGAGCATGAATATAAGGTACAGTATGAACTTTACACGATGTGCAATAATCTTCATAAAAGTTAAAGCCTTATCCCTATCTGTTATCTATTAAAGTTCATATAGTCCTGAGTACTTCTCCTCAAGATAGTCAAGGAAGTCATCCGCTGTGAAGTCTCTTCCTGTGATATCCTTTATCCACTCTGCAGGTGAAAGTCTGTCTGCCTTCTTAAATACGTTTTCCTTCATCCAGTTGTTGATGGTAGCAAAGTCTCCGCTTTCAACTGCCTTGTCGATATCGATCTCATTTTTCATGCGGTTATAGTACATGGCATTGTACATATTTCCCATTGAGTATGTAGGGAAGTATCCAAAGCCTGATGCCCAGTGAACATCCTGGAGCACGCCCTCTCTGTCTGTCTTGGGAGATACTCCGAGATATTCCTCATATTTCTCTCTCCATCTGCGCGGGATATCCGCGATATCGATGTCTCCGCTTATTATCTCCTTCTCAATCTCATATCTGATTATGATGTGGAAGGTGTATGTAAATTCATCTGACTCCGTTCTTATAAGTGAAGGCTCAACTACGTTTATTGCCTCGTAGAATTCCTCCTCTGATACTCCCTCCATTGCCTCGGGGAATATCTCACAGGTCTTGGGATAGATCAGCTTGATAAAGCTCTTTGATCTTCCAAGTCTGTTCTCATACATTCTTGAAACTGACTCATGCATGCCAAGAGTTTTGCCACCCTCTATGAAGTGGTCATAATTCTCCTCAGGCTGAAGCATCTCAAATAAAGCGTGTCCGCCCTCATGAATGATAGAGTACATGCTGGCTGCAAAGTCTGTCGGATAATAATGAGTTGTTATACGGATATCATTCTTACCCATCCAGTCTGTGAAGGGATGCTCAGATGTGGAATATGCACCTCTTGTAAGGTCGTAGCCGATCACACTGATAAGATAATCCGTCATCCTTCTCTGCTGCTCTTCGGTAACCTCTTTGTGCATGAAATCTGTGCGGATTTTCTTCTTGCTACTCATGATCTTTTTAAGAAGCGGAACAAGTCTCTCCTTGCAGTGCTCAAAGCACTCGTCCAGCTCTTCTATGGTGATTCCCCGCTCGTAGTCACCTATGAGCTGTCCCATCACATAATATTTGTTATCCGGATCAAGACTAGGTGCATTCTTCTTTCCGTTTAGATCTTCCATATCCTTGGGGTCACGAAGCTTTATCATCTCGATGTTTGCGTCTCTTACCTTTTTAAGAGAATCTGCAAACATTGAAAAATCTGAAGCTTTTCTTGCTGCTGACCAGTCTACAAATGCCTTGTTCATTATCCTTGAAAACTCAAGCTGCTTCTCTGTGGTAATGTTCCTGGTCTTTGCATAATCCCTGTAGAGCTGCTCTGCACACACTCTGTCAAACTCCTCAAGCTCATCTCTGTGCTCGTAGAGGTAGAACATTGCTTCTTCAAATTTTGGCTGCTTCTGGAGCTTGAATACCTGATTCTGCAAAAATGCTGTGATCTCTCCCTGCTCCTCCATTCCTTTTTCAGGGCAGATTGTCTCCTGGTCATATGTCAAAAGACGGCTTGCATGAGCATACATCTCTGCCTCCTTAAGCACCGCCTGTACGAAGTCTAAGTTCTTTTTTGTTTCTGAGTTCATGATCAATAGTTCCCTTCTGTGTTTATATTTTTTATTTGGTCTTACCGTTAGTAGTTCTCCTTTACCACTTATTCCGTGATCCTGTAGCCCTTCTCATCAAGAACAGCCTCTGCCTTCTCGAAGTCCTCATTTTTCACAAGGATATAGTCAGTGTTATAGGTAGATATCGCAAAAATTCCAATATTGTTCTTAGCCAGCGCTGTTGATATCTTGGAAAGAATTCCAATAAGTGAAAAATCAAGCTTACCCTCAATCCTAAAGGCTTTAAATCCATCACTTCTATCCGTGGTATTTGAAGGAACATCCACAGTCTCACAGACAAGGGATATTTCCTCATCCGTCTTACTTACAAAAATAAATTCTTTACTCATATCTACATGATCAAGATTTTTAACCTTACATACAGTGAAATCCTTATTTATTTTCTTAAGTTCCATGTGAATTCTCCTTTTTAGAACATGTATGAATTAAGATAAATGCTTTGTCGCATATTTGTTATTATTTTACCACAATTTATGTGTAAAAATCTGTGTGACGGGGGATTTTCAACGGAAGCTATGAAATTAAAAACAAGCCTGTCACACAAGAAAATAATCTTTGCAACAGACCTGTTTTATATCAGCTCTAAATCCATATTGATTACAAGCATACCGAATGGTATATCTCTTCCAGCTTATTAAGATGTGTCTCAAAACTATAGCCTTCATCTGCAAGCCTTAGGCTTTGCCTGCTGGCCTCTTCCCAGGATGCCTTGTCTGAAAAATACGAAATAATTCCGTCAGCCATTCCATCGACATCCTGAGGGCGATAGAGTCTCCCGTTCACATCCTTTGACACAACCTGAGGAATTCCTCCCACCTCGCACGACACAATAGGAAGCGCATAGCCCATTGCTTCAAGAATTGACATAGGCATTGCTTCCATGTGGGATGGAAGAAGGAATATCGAGCTTTCCTTTAAAAGCTTCAGCTTCTCATCACCTCGAATCCATCCCGGCATAAGAACTGTATCCTCAAGATGCAGCCTTTTTATCTCATTTTCCGTGGGGCCTGTCTCACCGGTGCCGCCAAGAACAAATTTTACCTCAGGAAATTTTCTCTTTACTATATCCGCAATCACAGGAATATCAACGACACCCTTCAATTCATCGAAACGTCCCAGATACAGAATCTGTTTTTTTGCAAAACGTTCTTCCAAGGATTTTTCAGAGATCATCTCCGGAACGATCACGCTGTAATTAGGAACGACTTCTATCTTTTCAGCAGGTACAATTGCTGATATCTTCTTTTTCCACTCCTCGGATAGCACAATCAGCTTTGAACACTCTCCATAGCTCTTTTCGACCATGCGCTTTTTCCAATCAGGGGCATTGGTGTAGAGCTCATCAAGTGCAGAACCGTGTATGTGGTTTACAATCGGTATTCCGGCATTATATGCCATCTGAATTATGGGATATTTTCTGAAAAAACTGGGTCCAAAGGATGAATGCACATGCACTAAATCGGGCCTGTTTGCCCTAAGTACATGACGAAATTCACGATATGCCTTAAGTGCTTTAAACAGCTTAGTCAGCTTTCCACCGTCGCAATATGACTCAACATATGTAATATCAAAATCCTTCTCCAGGCGGCTATTGTAGTAGCCACCGGTGACAGCAGCAATCCCCCCTTTAACGTTAGGATCCTGCACTATCATACATACTTTAAGTTTTTTCTTTGAAGTGGTTTGTGCACTCATTAACGAATCATTCCTCATCTATAACAGTATATTTTATCTCGGGTTTAAAGCTCTTATCACCCTCAGATGAATAAGAAAACTTCTTCTCAAAGTCTTCCCATACAAGGGTTATCACGCAGTACTCTCCCTGCTCGTAGCCATATCCGTCACCTGCATCCTCATACAGTTTAAATATAGCATCTCTTCCAGGATAAACCAAAACCTCTATGTCCTTATTTTTCATAAAGTCTGTACATTCAAGTGGCTCTTTTACAGGAATGAGCGAGCCTTCCATCACAAAGACCGGTATCCTGTCAAGTTTACATTCATATACTATTTCCTGTCCACCTTTATAATACTGATTTGTGTAAAAATCATACCAGCCGCAGCCCTCCGGCAGATAAACTCTCCGCTCATCGCAGTCACTAACCAGCGGACATACCATAAGACAATCTCCCAACATGAACTGATCCGAAATGGATATCGCCTTTTTATCCTCATGAAAATCAAACATAAGTGGTCGCATGATCGGCTTATCCTCGAAATGCGCTGCTGCCGCAATTGAATATATATACGGAATGAGTCTGTATCTGGTTCTTATTGTATTGCAGATGGCTTCATAATACTCATCTCCACTGTCTCCAAATGCCCAGGGTTCTCTTTCCACATCAGTCCCATGTGCTCTGAAAACCGGCAGAAATGCTGCATACTCAAACCATCTTACATACAGCTTTTTATATTCATTATCTATTCCGTTAGGATAATCACCATCCCAGTACCACTGAACACCGTTTTTTACGAAAAATGCACCAATATCAAGTGTCCAATAAGGCACACCGCTTGCAGCCACTTGAAGCCCTGCCCTTACCTGCTCAGCCAGAGTATCCCAGCTTGCAGAAATATCCCCGGACCATAGAACGGTTCCGTATTTCTGGCTTCCTGCCCAGCCGCTTCTTGTAAGATTCACAACGCGCTTAGCATTCGTACATTTTCTCTGCCCGTCCCATATTGTCCGGGCATGATATTTACTGAAAGCATTAGCCTTTTCAAGGGGCATTATGTTTGCAGCATTTTCCTTGAATTCAAAGTATTTATCACTATCTGCGGGTTCAATGCTGTGTTCCCACTCCGGAGTTATTGGCTCACTTGAATCGCACCACCAGGAATCAACGCCTTCGGAATAGAGTGCTCTTTCAACCTGTGACCAGTATAAATCTCTTGCCTCCTGTGAAAAGGCGTTATATATACTCATTCCCGGAAGAAGGAGGCCTCTCTCCTTAAACTCTCTGTTATTTTCTGTACCCTCACTCATGTTCGGCCAGATAGACAGCATGAAGTGAATCCCTTTTTCATGAAGCTCTTTTATCATCGCCTTTGGATCAGGGAATCTCTTGGCATCAAAGCTCTTCTGTCCCCATTTTCCATCCTCCCAGCTCATCCAGTCCAGAACAAGACAATCCACACCGATATTTCTTTTTCGAAATTCATCAGCAGTCTCCAAAATCTCAGCCTGACTTTTGTAACGCTCCTTGGACTGGATATAGCCATAAGCCCACAAAGGAAGCATTGAAGCCTTCCCTGTCAGTCTCCTGTAGTTTTTCACAACATCAAAAAGATCCTTGCCGAAAAGGAAATAATAATCGAGATAGAAATCTGCCTCAGTCTGGACAAAGGCCTTCCCAGCATTTTCAGAAAACATGATAAGCGACTCTGTACTAAACAGCAGTCCATAGTTTTTACTTGAAACCATCATGGGCATGGCAATTTTCCTGTTCCCCTGATGGACGTAGTAGGTACTGTTTCTTAAGTTCCACTCACCATATTCACCCTGACCAAAGCCCGTCAGAACTTCCTCATCATCGAATTCAAAAAAGGTTCTGGTCTTATACGCTGTGCCATATTCCTCGCGGTCAGCGGCCTTAACCTTTTTCTTTACTCCGTCTGCGGTTACGATTTCCTCAATCTGTGCATTATCTGCATTTACTATTCTGTAAAGTGTGATTTCTTCAAGCTCTCTCGGATTCTTACCTCTTTCAGACAAGAGGAGCTCACCTGATGCATTATAAAAAGCTACGGTTCCTGTAGCCTTGTCTATGCGCACTTCTCCCTCAGAAGTTTTTATTCTGGGGCACTCGCTACTCTTAGCATAGCTTCCTGTATCTTCTACCAGCGTATACTCAATACTTCCCGAGTAATCTTTAAAATCCTCTCCCTGCTTTTCACAAAACTCTCCGTCACAGGAAAATGACACCCTCACTATTCCGCCCTTCTGCGGAATCACCCGGAGAGTCCCTGTTTCCGACTCCATGAAAACAGCCCCATTTTTCTCATATACCTTTGAAATACTTCTGTCCTTTGCAGGAATTACATCCATCATAATTTAAGCACCTGCTCTTCCCCATTAACCAGAAGCGTTAATTCTGTCAGACCTTTACCGGCATTACTTGTATTTGAAAACCTTTCATCCTTTGATCCTGCATCATTAGTCATATGATCATTTCCTGATTTTCTGCGTGTTATCTCCCAGTTTGTCACCTTCATATCCTTCCACTCCATAGAAAGCTCAAATCCGCCTCGAAGGCACACTCCACTGATGCTTCCCTCCGAAAACTCTTTGGGAAGTGCCGGAAGAAGCTTTACATAACCGTCTCTGCATTGCACCAGCATCTCAAGGATAGCTGCTGAAGCCCCAAGATTGCCGTCAATCTGAAAAACTGCCCCAGCTCCGTATGGATGATTATCCATCAGATTGTCAAAGGTTCCCTGGCAAAGCAGGGCTTCAAGATTTTCGTATACCTTTTCGCCTTCAAGGAAATGTGCCCAGAGTCCGATAATCCACGCCCTCGACCAGCCAGTGTGACCTCCCCCGTTTGCAAGTCTTCTCTCCAAAGTCACTCTAGCTGCATCCATAAGTTCAGGCGTTTTTTCATAGCTTATTGAGCTTCCTGGATACACTCCATAAAGATGGGAAATATGCCTGTGTCCCGGTTCAAGCTCGTCGTAATCCTCCAGCCACTCCTGAATCTGCCCGTATTTACCGATTTTAATTTCAGGAAGTCTCTCAAGGATTTTCCGAACTTTTCCTACTGCCTTATCATTCACTCCAAGAACTTCGCACGCATCTATGTAGCCATTCAGAAGCTCCATAAGAATCTCTATGTCCATGGTTGCGCCTTCGCAAAGGCATCCCCTTGTTCCATCCTCCATGATATAAACATTTTCAGGAGAGACAGAGGGTGATGTAACAAGCTCACCCAGCTCATTTTCTATCAGGAAATCCTCAAAGAAATCCACACATTCGGACATGATTTCAAAATAATTCCTCAAAAAGTCCCTATCCCCGGTATAGAGATAGTGCTCCCATATGTGTGTCGCCATCCATGCTTCACCCATGACCCAGAAGGTTGCAGGAATGTAGTGGTCCTGCGGTGCAGTATCCGCGTAAATATCGGAGTTATGATGAGCCACAGAACCTCTGCAGCCATACATTTCTTTGGCAGTCTTTTTGCCATTATCGCATACTCTTTTCAAAAAATAGAAAAAGGGCATATGGCATTCAGAGAGATTCCCGCTCTCCGCAATCCAGTAATTCATCTCCGCATTTATGTTTATTGTAAATTTGCTGTCCCAGGGCGGAGTCATACTGTTATTCCATATTCCCTGCAGGTTTGCGGGAAGACACTTTCCACGACTCGATGAAAAAAGAAGATATCTTCCGTATTGGAAATAAAGTGCAAAAAGATCCGGGTCCTTTTCCCCGTTTTTTAAAGCCTGAAGTCGCTTGTCGGTAGGCAAACACTGCCTATCCACAATATCATCACCAAGCCTTAGCGATAGAGTACCAAATCCTCGCCTGAATTCACTCACATGATCTGCAAATATGTCGCTCCAGCTCTTCTTTGCAGCATAGTCAACATTATTGATTACTGAACCCGCCTTATCTTCAGAATTTAACGAGTCATTTTTCAAATAAGCCCTGGCATTTCCGCATGTATAATCGTAATCGCCACAATAAAACTCCGTCCGGATATCTATCAGAAGAAGTACCTCCGAGGCATCTTTTACCACAAGGTGCTCCCCGATAGTGAACACTTCTCCATCCGTCACCCTTGCCTTTACTCTTACAGCAAAAGGGATTCCGGTTCCTGACTCCACCCTAAAACCGATTTCATCAGTCTCTGCCCACACTTCATCCAGCCTGTTGTGACATCTGTCCAGTCTGGCCGTAAAGTTCAGCTTTCCCACTTCTGCCTTAAGGTGATAAGCCATAATCTGATCAGGAAAGGAAGCAATAAACTCCCTGGTATATTTTATTCCGTCTGCCTCATATGAAACTAAGGCGCAGCCCGTTTCAAGATTCAGTTCTCTTTTGTAATTTTTATAATCTGTAACTCCATCAAATTCGAGAATAAACTCCCCCGCTGTCTCGTAGGACCTCTCAGAATTGGGCGTCCCCGAAAGAGCCATCAGAGAAAGCTTTTCCGCCTCAGGTATTCTTCCCTGTCTGATAAGCTTTCGTATTTCATCAAGATAATTTCTGGCATCCTTATTTATTCTGTCCGTTGGTTTTCCGCTCCAGATACTATCTTCATTTAAATAAATTACTTCCCTTGAAACGCCGCCCATCACCATGGCTCCGAGCCTTCCGTTTCCCACAGGAAGCGCCTCCTCCCATTTAGAGGCCGGCTGCTCATACCATAAACTTAAGTTTTTCTCCATATTAACTTTCCTCATACCCATTTTTCATACCAAATCAAAATCCTCTTGAACTGCCTCTAATCCCTCTGCAAAGATTTTAAGCTGAGCCTTTCCCTGCTCGTAGCCGGCTCTAAGGATAGCTGTTGCCCTGCCGCGGAAGGTTACTGTCTCGCCATCGGTGTAGTTATCCTCCGTTATGGGATTTCCTGAGCCAAAACCTGCAAGGCATGCGCACCCTGATGCATCTTTTCCCTGCCCATCAGTTGAATCAAGCTTCACTTCAGCCTTTAGTGTTATTTCCGCATCAGGAATTACATTTCCTTCACTATCAACAATTTCAATTCCCACATAGGCCACATCGTGTCCGTTAGCCTTCATCTGCTTCTTTTCCGGTATGAGGCGTACTTTTGCAGGAGTTCCTGTTGTTCGCAGAATATCTCTGCTTACTTCCTTTCCGTCAACATAGCTTATTGCCTCCACCTTTCCGGAAGCATAAACTGTATCGAAATATGCGGAGTTTGGCATGGGTCGCTTAGTGCTGACAGGCTTTCTTCCAATAGATTCACCGTTAACAAAAACTTCCACTTCATCGGCATTTGAGAATACTACAAGCCTTATGGGCTTACCCTCGTGCCCTTTATAATTCCAGCTTTCTGTAACTGCCGTAAATCCCCACATTGTCATCATCTCAATTTTTCCAAAGGTATCCGGATGCATTGAAAACAGGTGTATTTTATCACTCCCCCACACAATGCTCCTGTAGGCCCCCTGCGGAAGCATATGTCCGGTGATATCGAAGTCCGCATCATTGGCAAGTCTCCATGGATAGGGAGAAGCCGTAGGAGGCATGAGATACCAACCACCTGTTTTTATTCTCGGATCATTCTCATCAATATAATCAGCCTTACCTATTCCTGCTTCTCCAATATAATCCCAGGCAGTCCAGGTGAACTCACCAATAACATATGGTAGCTTTTCCACAAGCGGCCACCTGAAACCAATTTCCTTTGGAAAGTTCTCAGATCCTAAGATTACTCTCTCTGGGAACATCTCATGGTCGCGTTCATATAATTCTTCCATGTAGTTATAGCCCACTACATCAAGTCCGTTAGTAAAGGGTTCAGTTATTGTCTCCCAGCTTGTATCAATAAGACCTTCTGATGAATTCTGCTTCTGGCTCTGATTTTTCATAAGCTCATCATCAAGACCGCTCCAAAGAGAACAGATTCCATTACTTACAGGTCTTGTACCATCAAGACTTCTTATTGTATTTGCAAGTTCTGTAGCAAGGGTATACCCGTTATCAATTCCTCCTCGCTCAGGAATCTCATTACCCGTTGACCATAAAATAACAGAAGGATGGTTTCTATCCCTTTTTACAAAGGCAGTTAAATCCTTCTTCCAGTCATTTTCAAAGAACTGGCTGTAGTCACCACCGCGCTTTGCCATACCCCAGGCATCAAAGGCTTCGTCGAAGACGTACATCCCAAGCCTGTCGCAGGCCTCTATGAGCGCTGCGGACGGCGGATTATGAGCAGTTCTGATTGCGTTAAAGCCCACTTCCTTTAGCTTCTTTATTTTTCGTGCTTCGGTTTCATATAAGGAAACACTGCCAAGAAGACCGTTGTCGTGGTGAAGACATCCGCCCTTTAACTTAACTGTTTGCCCATTGATTCTAAGCCCCCTTACAGAATCAGTTGTTATCGTTCTTATTCCAAAAAGTGTTTCTGCCTCATCAATATCATCTGTTTTTTCAGGAATGAAGTGCGTGCGGTATACTCCCAGGCTTTTAACCTGAGCCTTTACCTTATATAGGTTTGGATTTTCAGCATCCCATAACGCAGGATTTTTAATATTCAATGTTATTTTTGCCGTCTCTGATTTTCCGGAATTGATTTGAATTACACGCTTTGCTCTGCTAACAACTTCTGCCGCCTCTTCATCTATAATTTCAGATGTTATGCATTTTCCCTTTGAAGCTTCGTCTGTCTTTTTACTTGAAACTTCTCTGGACACAGTTATCTCTACTTCAACCAGTCTGTTTTGAAGTGTCTCATTTTTCACAGTAACCTCAGCCTCTGCAAAAGCATAGCCCTCTGCTACTTCCTTTGTATAAACAAATACTCCGTCATTAACTATGTGTACTCTCGGACCATGACATAGCTCTACGCCCCGATAAAGTCCGGAGCCTGTGTACCAACGGGAATTTACATGCATACTGGTATTACAGTTAATCGTTACGCGATTTTCCTCTCCAAAGGTTACATAATCCGTAAGGTCTACATAAAAAGGTGCATATCCGTAGTGCTGGCTTCCCACCTTACAGCCGTTTACATCGAAAGTGACATTCATCATTGCCCCGTCGAATTTTAGCCCCACGCACTCATTTTCCCATTCCTTTGGAATCATTATATATTTGGTATAGTTTGTAAGGCCTCCAACGAAATACCCGCTGTCAGATTTTGCAGGCGCATCAGGTGATACATCCGTTCCAATCATTCCATCATGTGGAAGATTAACCAATGTCCCGGGATCCTCTTTAAGTGCTCCAAGAGAATCTACAAAACCTCTTCTAAATATCCAATTTTCATCAATGCATATATTTTTCATACACCAAATCTCCCAATTTCGAATAATGCTATATTGTTTCTAACTTTAATTATTTATAAATCTACGCACAAATATATATTCAATTCTTTACTTCTTATATTCATTTCTTGCTCAAATAAACAATGCCCGGGTGGGCATTGTTTAAGCGCGGATTTTCACAGCTTTTACAAGTTAATTTATGAAAAAATAATCATTTTTTTATAGTGAATTTTCTATCATATTTTAGAATATACTCAACAAATGTTTTAATGGTCATTCTTTGAGGTAGTGTCATGAAAGTGCATGGTAAATTGACAAGGACAGACATAGAAAAAGCCGTTTCCTACGCTGAAGATTTTGCTAAGAAATGGGGAGCAGCTCAAACTGATTGTCTTAAAGTGCGCCTGATGACAGAAGAAGTGCTCCTTATATATCAGGATTCTTTTGATGAAGACTCAAAGTTTGTTTTTCGCATGTGCAAAAACCCTGAGAAACTCTGCTACACGATAACAATAGACGGAACCTCACTGGATCCTACAACTGAAAAAAATCCTTTTACCGAGATTCTTGGTCTTTTCAAAAAGGACAATAATAATTTTACGTGGCAATACGAGCAAAACCGCAATCAGATTTCTTTTACGATTCCAATTCACACTACTTCCATTAAAAACCTGAAGTTTGCGTGGAAATATGTTAAACGTCATAAAAAGCACTTTATCATCGCAGTCAGTGCACAGTTAATCAATGTATTAATGAATATTGCCTTACCAATGGCAAGTGCAAAGGTAATTGTTTCATACACAGACAAGATTCTTGATCAGATAATCCTCACTGCACTAATGCTTTTTGCTGTGAGCGTTATTGCAGATATCAGTATATATTTTTGTTACATATACTATAACCGGGTTTATAATGGGATACTATCCGATATCGAGGTAGACCTTGTAGATAGCGCCATGCGAATCAAAACTTCCTGCATAGAACACAGGGGCGGAGGCCTTTTCATACAGCGTCTTACTACAGATACCACCAATCTGGCCACCAGCTTTAATGTAATGGCAGATGAGATTTCTCAGATGTTCCACTACATAGGCATACTTATTGCTTTTTTGATTATAAGTCCTCCTATTTTCGTATATGTTTTTACAATGATCACCACCAAAACCATCATTGAACTTAAACGAACCAAAAGAATGTATACCGATGATAATACCTTCAGGCAAGCTAATGAACGTGTTTCCGGTATGATTTCCGAAATGGTCAATGGTTCTACCGATATAAAAACTCTAAACAGCGAACAATCTTTTCATAATGAAATATCAAAGCAAATAAGATTTGCCAACCAGCGCCACATAAATATGATGCAAACCAGCTGGCGCTTTAAGTTTGCCAGATGGGGCTTTGGAGATATCGCTATCCTTGCGTTTATCTGTATAGTTGCCACGTGCATTTTGAAATATGACATGGCACCTGCAACTGCTGTTATACTATTCAATTTCTACACTGAGCTTAACGGCAGTGCAGCGCTTCTTCTTGGAGAGTTTTTAGAATTCAAAAAAGGCTTCGAACTTTCAGCTGATAGAATATGTGCACTAATTTATAGTCCTGAATTTCCCAAGGAAGAATTCGGAGACCAGAAACTGCATGATGTAAAAGGAGAAATCCGTTTTGATCATGTAAACTTCCATTATGATTCTTTTGATCCCAGGCTAAAGCCAAGGCAAATACTGAAAGATATGAACTTTGTCATTCCTGCGGGCAGTACTGCTGCCTTTGTAGGAAAAAGTGGCTGTGGAAAAAGCACAATTTTCAGGCTTATAACAAAGCTTAATGTAGTTAAATCCGGTACAATTTACCTGGACGGAGAAGATATCACAACCCTTGATAAAGAATCACTCCGCGGAAACATTACCGTTGTCAGCCAAAATCCGTATCTATTCCACTTATCTATCCGGGATAATTTATCACTCGTAAAACCTGATATGTCCGAGGAAGAAATGCGCAGAGTATGCCAAATGGCGTGCATAGCTGATGATATTGAGGCTATGCCACTTAAGTATGATTCAATTATCGGTGAAGGTGGTGTAAACTTATCAGGCGGTCAAAAGCAGCGCCTGGCAATAGCGCGATGCCTTCTGAAAGATTTTGGAATTATTCTGCTCGACGAAGCGACCTCTGCTTTGGATAACGAAACTCAGTTAAAAATCCAGAAGGCAATAAATAATTTCAGTAGCAATCGCACCATCATCATGATTGCACACAGATTATCCACTGTCATTAATTCTGACATAATATTCTTTGTTGAAGATGGTAAAATCCTCGATCAGGGCACTCATTCTCAGCTCCTTGAGAAATGCGAATCCTACAGAAAATTATACCAGGCAGAAGCTACTGTTGTATAACTAAGCCCCGATTCATTTATGCTGCTTTTCCCACTCAAAGTATCCACCTGCTTCAAACTGCTCCATGATAGTCTGCGCATCAGGCCCTGCACAGTATATAGCATTATTATCCATCAAAAAAGTCCTGACATCCTCGATATCAGGTTCTTTTTCGCTGAAATTATCATCCCATGCTCTCTTTGCATGATAACCACTAAAGTCACCGAATCTATACGGCCTCATCCCTTCCAGCCACAGTTCAGTATCAAATACAACCATCAGGGTGACACCCTTTTCCTTAAGCATATCCTGTATTTCCCTGCTGTAGGCCTCTCTTATGGTTCCAGCGCAAAAGCCATTGTATATGTTTATATAATATTTATAATCAGAGGTCACATTAAAATAATCGGCATAATGTGCACTGACGTCTGTTTTCCCTACAAAAACAGAAATTCCTTTTTCCTCAAGAGCTTTAGCCAAGCTCAGTTTTAATTTGTCACTGCCTCCGTCGGCATTGATCCAAACCTTCATTTCAAACTCTTCTCCCCTACTTATTTATTATATTTTGCCGGCTCTTTTACCACACAGAGCTCTCCTTCATAGACAGACTGGCTGTCCGTTCTGAAAGAACCAAAGGCTCTGATAATATCAAAATGGCCATTTATTCGTAGCCAGCTTCCCTCTTCAATTTCGAAGTTCTTTTCCTCCTGCTCATCTGATTTTACAAGAAGCAAACTCTTAACAGTTCCGGGATAAGTATTGAAAAGAAGTGTGTCATTATCTTCTTCCAGGGCAAAGATCATCCTTCCATATCTGAATAGGCAAAATCCATCATTTTTATATTTTATTACCTCATTCAGGTCGCCCTGTATATCCATAGCAGTGCGAGGTTCAGTACATTCAAGCCCCATGACTGCACCTTTTAAACATAGTGAAGCGCCTTTTGCAACGCTACCAACCCAATCAGATTTTTCCCCATAGGCACCGGCATAAGCCATTGGAAAGAGGCGATCTGCAAAGGGTGCAAAGTCGTTGTAATCCTGCCCATAATGAAAAAGTGCAAATCCCTTTTGATCCGGGAGTAACCCCTCTGGCATCATTGCTATCGAGAGCTCCTTTTCAGGAAGTCTCTCTCTTATAGCTTCAGACAAGGATCTCACAAAACCTTTTATTACGCTTCTCCTTCCATTTACAAAGGATATAAGCTGCTCGTCATTTTGATAATAGCGTGACACTATCGGTAACAGATTATATCCTGCCTTATTAGAATCATAATGTTCAAGGAGCTCCCGTTTAAATGTCTGAACATTTAATCCGTGTTCTTCATAAATCTGTTCCTCTAATTTGCTCCATCCATTTGCAACAATTCCATACCGCAGGAAATCTAGCTGGATTCCATCCATGTCAAATATATCGTTTGCAGTAAAAATCGCGTTTTCAAGATACTCAAGATAATAGGGATCAACATGTGATATCCTGTATTTACTTTTGTCACCAGGCAAGGTAGTATCCGCTCTATCCGGGTATTTTCTGCAATAGTACTTGTCATGGCTGCACATAAAATTACCATGAGTTCTTATACCAAGCACCTTCATTTCATCGAAAAGAAACTGCGTCTGCAAAAATAAGTCCTCAGTAATTCTTATGTCATCCTCCATACCCTTGATGAGTATATATGCATCTGTTATTCCGGCCATCTTCAACACGCTAAAATCAGTATGCTTCCGCGATCGCAGGCGATAGTCCTCATGATTAAACCATATTCCTATCATTTAGCATTCTCCAACGTATTCAAAAAAATCGCAGTCATTTTTGCTGCACCTATATCATTTAAATGATCCGCATCCACAAAATCCGTTACAGAATCTATCTGAGATATATCAGAAAAATCAAAACATTTCGGACGATATTCCACCGGTATGCCATCAATCTGTCTTTGATAATGGACTCTGTATTCCGGATTAATAAGCTCCCTGTAGTCCTTGTTTAGCGGAAAAACCATCATAAAAAAATGCACTCCTTTATCATGGCACAGGTTCGCTATATTTCGCAGTATCTTAGTATTTTCGTCATAGGTGTTCCTATGCTCCCAAAGCCTGTTATGGAAATCTGCTCTTATTTTTGTCTCTTCAAGCCGCTTCTCCTCAGAAAGCTCCCCCCATACAACATCCGAAAGGCTCTGCCTGTCACGCTCCCTGCAAAAATAGTCATCCTTTCTCTCATCATACATTTTAAAGAACTCTTCCTTTTCAAACTCCTCATCAAAAGCGTGAACATTATTATCCAGGAGCTTTTTACGAATATCCTCACATGAGACCATGTCAGCATTATGATGATCATGAAAATACCTGTCATATACCTTCACAATTCGCGAAAGCTCATCTCTATTCTTCATCCTGGATAAGTCTATAAAGGGTGAAACATAACTTGTTCCCAAAATCACTGTCTTTAGTGAGGGGATAACATCCAACGCACGCTCTATAATTTTTCCTGAGTAGTAATAATCCTGTGACAAAAATGACAGATTGATAAGTCCGTCAATATCCCTGTCATTTATTGCAAACCTTGGCAGAGAATGACCCACAAGAAGAGAAGATACCCTCTCCGATGCGCCTCTTTCCATCGTATATTTAAGCCAGTAGTAATCATAATTAGAAAAAAACTCTCTATAGGCGTAATCCTTGTTTTTCATATCAGACAAAATCACTCCATGCTCTTAAGATATTCATCCAGCTGCTTTTGCGCTTCATCCTGTACAGTCAATAGCCCTGCATCCTCCATAAGCCCCTTTAGTTCTTCCATCTTAGCGTCAGGATCAATCGTTCCTGTTACAAGATCATAGTAACAGCTATTCCAAAGAGCATCCATCGCAGCTATCTCTGCTTCAGTGTTTTCGGCATTAAAACTAAATCCTCTGGTATCACTTTGCTT
Organism: Butyrivibrio sp. FC2001; assembly: GCF_000424125.1. Classification (NCBI taxonomy): domain Bacteria; kingdom Bacillati; phylum Bacillota; class Clostridia; order Lachnospirales; family Lachnospiraceae; genus Butyrivibrio; species Butyrivibrio sp. FC2001. The sequence goes on along the minus strand of NZ_AUJH01000011.1, from coordinate 50,998 downwards.
AGCGTTTTTATAGCCTTCATAGACCTTAGTCCACTGATCAGGATCTGCCATTAACTCCTTGCTTGCTGAAACCACAGAAGCACTTATTGATGGACCTGTGACAAAATTATCCATTAAATACCCTTCAGATCCTTCGCTTGTCCTGATTACAGTTCCTTCATAGTAATTGAAATGTTCTCCTTCTATTCCGTACGCCAAAATATCTCTAAACGTAACATCTGTGTATAGGAGCTCCATATATCTCAGACATGCTTTTACATTTTCTTCCGGAGCAGCAGCATTTATAGCAAACAGCGCCCCCTGCTCAGTTGCACGTGATATGTTTGGTCCGATAAAACGTGAGAGCTTTACATTAAAACCTACTGCTTCAGGATCCGACCATCCCATGTATCCGGTCCAGGCGGTTCCTGTTCTGACCGGAGCTAAGATCGAGTAAGGAAACTCGGTTGTAGTGGCAGCATCAGGATTTATATATCCCTTTTCATACCATCTGTGAAGGCATCTTAGCATGTTCATATAGTCCTCGTCCTCCCAGATAGGGATTATCCTGGTGCCTTCAGGAGTACCGGCCTTACTGTAAGGAATTACAAGATAGGATGAGACAATTGTCTCATGCTCACTATCCATACCACTAAGTCCGTGTCTTCCCATATAAAGTGGGTATCCATCAGGATTATCCTTTTTCCACATTTCAAGAAGAGGTTCCAGATCCTCGAAGGTCATATCTTCAGGAATAGTCATTCCCTTTTCACCCTCATAATAATCGCTGTTAAGTCTGAAAAAGACCTCTGCCCCCAGATCCTTAAGCATGGGAACTCCATAAATTCTGTCGTTAAGCGTTCCTATTTCCCACCATGGATCAACTGCCTTATAAAGCTCCGGGGCAGTCTCCTGAACCATATCCGTAATGTCATAGAAATAACCAAGCCTTGCATTATCATCAAAATCATTGCACCAGTCACAGGCAAAGGTCATGTCATAGTACTCACCGGCTGTCATATCAAGCGGAAACTGCTCTTCATTTTTAAATTGCATCTCAACAGTCACACCTATCTTTTCAGCACTGATCTCATTGGCTTTCTGAAGTACCTTATCAAGATCTTTCGGGACGCCTTCATCATAAACCCACCACACAAGATGAATGGGTTCCCCCAAGTCCTCTGCCGGATTTTCCTCAGCCGCCTGCTCTATTGTCTCTTCTGTTTTCGCATCCTGCTCCGGTGCCTTGTCAGCTTGTGTTGTAGTACTCTGCTCCGTTTTTCCACATGCAGCAAGTACAATGAAAGCTCCTGCAAGAATTAGTGCCAGTCTTTTTTTCATTTTAAAGTCCTCCTGTTCATTAGCGTCATGCAAAAATATGTTTAGTTTATGAAAAGTTACCCCTTTAAACCGCCTGCCATTATCCCCTTTTCAAGATATTTATTCAGAAGCGGATAAGCGATCAATATAGGAATCGTTATTACCACAACTACCGCCATACGAAAGGATTCAGTAGGGAGCTGTCTGACTACGGCGCCTGATATCCTGTCATTAAGTGAAACAAATTCAATATTCTTTTGTATGGAATAAAGAACGTATTGCAGCGGATATAACTCACTGTGGCTCTGACTTATATACAGCATCGCATAATACCAGCTGTTCCAATACGCAAATGCCTCAAATATACCTACTGTCACCAGAATGGGCTTTGACAGCGGTAATACTATCTGTAAAAAAAGACTGAGGGTTGTCGCACCGTCAGTACGTGCTGCGTCCAGTAGTTCCTCAGGTATCTGATGTTTAAAGTACGTTTTCATTACCAGAATGTACCAGCTCGAACATGCTCCGGGAAGTATAAGTGCAAGCACTGTATTTTTCATACTCAAAAACTGTGTATTTACAACATACGAAGCCACCAGGCCGCCACTGAAAAACATAGGAATTATAATTAACAACATATAAAGCTTTTGCAGTCTGCATTCACTTCGGCTTATTGCAAATGCCATAGTACTTATAAGCCAGAGGGATAATGCAGTTCCCACGACCATTATGAAAAGACTAAGCAGAAACGCTCTTCCTATAACATCTATACTTGCCATCAGATATGTATATGCTTCAAGCGAGAGCTCCTCCGGAATAAAGCTATATCCCCTTTTTACAATAGATTGCTCAGATGAAAAAGAAATGATGAATACGAAAACAATCGGTAATATGGTTACAATAGCTATTATTATTGCCAGAAGGCTGATGATCACATTGTTTCGCGGTCGTATTATTTTCATAATATTCCTTCTTCCGGACTGATTTTCTTTGCAACATAATTAGCAATGATCAGCAGGAAACATCCTACTGTATTTTGGAGCAGGCTGGCTGCAGCACTATATCCATAGTTCGCATTTTCCATCAAGGCCTTATAGGTATATACGTCAATAGTCTGTGTGGATGACAAAATAGAACCTGAATTTTTTGTAGCCTGAAAAAATAACCCAAAATCAGTGTTAAGGATATTACCCAGATTCAAAATAAGAAGAATCAGTATTATTGGCCTTAACATAGGAAGTGTTATATGATTTATCATCTGAAATACGTCTGCCCCATCAACAATGGCACTATCGTATAGCTCCTGGTCAATAGCTGTGATATATGCCATATACATCACAAGCGCATATCCATAAGCCTTCCAGGTATGTGTAATTATAAGGATCGCAGGCCATACATCCGGATTCTGATACCATCTGACCGGATTGTTTCCCATATTTATCAGGAAATTATTGAAAAATCCTCTGTCTGTTGAAAGGAAAGCATAGAGAAAATAGCTTACCACTACCCAGGAAAGGAAGTGTGGAAGCATAGCTGCAGTCTGAACTGCCATTAAAAGCCTTTGGGAATATAAATATGACAGCATTATAGCCAGCGCTACAGGCAATATAGTGTCAATGACAAGAAAAATCAGATTATACGCAAGCGTATTACGTACCGTCAAAAGCATTTGCGGATTTAAAAACAAATATTTGAAATTATCTAATCCCACCCAGGGACTTCTCTGAAAGAGCGAATAAATAAACCCTTTGCCCGGAATCGGTTTATATCGCTTAAAAGCAATTACGATTCCGAACATAGGCAAATAACAGAATATTACATACCAAATCAGTGTGGGTAAAGACAGCAGAATAACCCCAAGATTTCTGCCCTTCCTCTGTAACCGTTTTCTTTTATCCAAAGCACTCCCCCTCTAATTTTTTATACTTACTTTTTTTGAAGTCCTTCGAACTTTGCCTGCATTGTTGGATTCCCCCTGGTTAATCTCTTAACACTTACCTCATCCACCTTATTGTTGGCAATCCTAAGCTGATTATCTGAACCCTGAAGTTCTTTCTTAACCTTTTCAAGGTGTTGTATAGTCTTATCAATTTCATCTATAGCCTTATCAAAGTGAGAATGAGCAAGCTCATAATTTCTTCCAAAGTCATCCTTGAACTTTAAAAGACTGTCCTCGAAATTGGAAATATCAATATCCTGGTTCCTGATCTCTGCAAGCTCCTGCTTGTACATGAGTGCATTCATTGCAGCATTCCTGAGCAGTGTGATCATCGGGATAAAACACTGGGGTCTTACAACATACATCTTGTCATATTTGTAGGAAACATCCACTATTCCTGCATTGTAGAGTTCACTGTCAGACTCAAGAAGAGATACCAGAACGGCATATTCGCAGTTTTTCTCCCTTCTGTCCTTATCAAGTTCCTTGAAGAAGTCCTCATTCTTATGCTTTGTGGAAGTAGTATCCATCTCGTTTTTCATCTCAAACATGATAGATATGATTTCATTACCGAATTCGTCGTTCTCGCGGTAAATATAATCACCCTTACTTCCGGATCTGGCATCATTGTCCTTCTCAAAATATGCATTATTAAAAGCGGTTGCCCTAAGCTGATTAAACTGTATCTCACAGTGCTGCTCCAAGGTTTCACCAACCATCTTAGTGGACATCTTTGTCTTTAAATCCTTATAGAATTCTATCTGCTCATCCTTCTGGGCGAGAAGAATCTGAGACTTCTCTTTTTCTGCCTGAAGATTTCTCTCAAGGTCACGCTTTTCATCCTCAACTTCTTTTACAGCCTCAAGAACTGCTACCTTCTGCTTATCTTCAGCTCTCTCAATCTGTCCCGTAAGCTTCTGCTTTTCCAGCTCAGCCTTGGAAACCTCCTCCCTAAGTTTACTGAGTTCCTTTTCATGCTCTGAACGAAGCTGCTGTAGCTGCTTCTCAAATTCCGCTTGCATCTTAAGCTTCAGATCAGAGTTAACTGCATCCAGCTCCAGCTTGTGCTTTTCCCCAAGATGCTGCTGAAGTTCATTTATTCGCTTCTCAACATCCTTGTTAAACTCCTCATCCCTTATCTGGCTCACAATCGAGCTTAGCTCTGTATCATCCACAGAAAATACCTGTCCGCAATGCGGACACTTTAGTTCTGCCATTTCTATCCTCCCGAAAAATCCAATATTTCTTCTTAATTATATCTCAAACCACCATTATTTCCTTAGATATAGTATAGCTTATCACGTTAGATCAGAACATAAAAAAGGATAATATTCACTGTGTTTCAATAGAAGGAAATATGTACCTCTTTTCGCGACTTTAGTATCCATTTATAGCTTCTTTAAAAGGTATTTTGAAGAAAAAAGGAAATATTACAAGCTTTCTTGTAATTTGGTACCCATATTTTTACAAAGCACGGATACCAAATCAACAAAAAAGCTCTAATATTTCCAATCAGTCTCAAAAAAGGTTTAAATATCAGTATAAAAGGGTACCAAATCACTTAATATGTTCCATTATTTCCAAACACAATCGCCTACACCTGGTGAAGTCCCTGCCTTATTGCCAAGCACGGCAGACTCAGGCTCTATTTCCTTGCACTTATCATAAACATCCTATCCGGAATATAGAATTCATCCTTCTCAGAGAAAATTCTATCCGCAAATCCTGTATCACACTGGATATTACAGTATCCCAGTCTCTCCAGGATCTCCCTGTCCCACTCAGGTCTGTCTAAAGCGCTTATTGTAAGCATATGATATATCTCATGGCATTCGTCCTTAAGCTTATCGCTTATATTTCTGTGAGCCAGATTCTCTAATGTCTTAAGGTTATGCGCACCCTTGGCGTATTCAGCGTCGAAATTAAGAAGAAGCCCTCCTTTTTTCAGTACCCTAAGCCATTCCTTATACGCCTCCACAGGATGGGGCAGTGTCCAGGTAAGATTCCTTGTGATTACCATGTCGAAGGTCTCATCCTCGAAGGAAAGCTCCTCCGCATCCATCACTTTGACCTCAACCGATTTCTCATATGGTCCGTTAAGCCTGATAAGCTCCCTTGCCTCATCTATCATCTTCTGCGTAAGGTCTATCCCCGTTACTTCCTGTCCTTCTTTTCCAAGAAGCACAGGAAAATATCCGGCGCCGCAGCCAACATCAAGAATCTTAAGAGTTCTGTCTCCGAAAGCCTCTCCCATCTTTTTCTTTATTTCAAACAGCCACTTTCCTGCCTTTGAACTGTTAAGCTCATGCTGTCTCTGTTCGAAAAAGCTCTCAGCTCTCTCTGTCCAATAGTTCGTTACTCTATCCTTAATACCCTCTGACTCTTCCTCAAAGGGAATGTACTTTAATTCACTCATTTATAAAACAACCTTTACCATAAACATAGGAGTCGATGCATAGTTTACCAGCTCTTTTTCCGTGTAAACCCTTGAACCTATGTCTTCTATACTTGTTACGGATTTCACCCTGTTTTTACGAAAATAGTCCACATCCCAGGCAGGTCTGTCTATCCCGGTAAGCGGAAGCTTCTCAGCTATATGCTCCATGACATCAAAATTGTCACCTATATTATAATCTCCAAAGCCCTTTTCCTTCACATTGACTCTATCCTGCTCATACTGCGCCTTCTTATCTTCATCGCGAAGATAAGCATACCAGTTGGCATCAAAAACAAGCATCATACCTCCGTTTTTAAGAACTCTCATCCATTCACCATAGGCCTTTTGAGGATCCGGAAGATTCCATGTGAGATTCCTTGAAAAGACCACATCAAAGCTGTCATCAGCAAATCCCAGTTCCATGGCATTCTCTGTCCTGAATTCAATTCTATCTGCAAGCTCTCCCGCATTCTTCTTTGCTTCCTTAAGCATGGTCCTGGCAAAATCTGCCGCAGTCACGCTGTATCCCAGCTCTGCGAGAATTATAGAAATAAAACCGGGGCCTGCACCAATATCAAGAATTCTGATATTTCTTCTATCATCCGGAGAAATACCAAAATGCTCCATTATTTCTTCATCAAGCAGCTTAGACCACCTTTTCCTCTGGTCGCCATCAAGCTCTTCCCTGTTGACCTCAGAGTACCCACTGGCTCTATCAATCCAATATTCGTGATTTTTTATACTTATAGAATTCTTATTACTAAACATATTTTTCCTTTATACACTCTGTCTTATGGCACTGTCAATCAGTAGCTTTGTATACTCATCCTTAGGGCTGCCAATAACCTCAGCAGCTGTTCCCTGTTCAACACAGCTTCCATCCTTCATCACCATGATTTTGTCACAGATCATGCTGACAAGTGCAATGTCGTGGGATATGAAAATCGCTGACAACTTCCCATCACTTTTTAATTTCTGTAATAGCTCAACTACCCTCGCCTGGGTAGATACATCAAGCGCACTGGTTATTTCATCACAGAGAAGTATTTCAGCTTCCGAATAAAAAGCTCTTGCAATTGACATTCTCTGGCACTGACCGCCGGAAAGCTCCCCTGCCCTTTTTGAAAGCTGTCTCTCCTCGAGGCCAACCAGCTTAAGAAGCTCTAAGATCTCAGCCCTGTCCTTTTTTCCTCTTCCATTTTCCAAAATGGCTTTTTCCATAGTCATTCTCGGGTCAAAGGAGCTCTTTGCATTCTGGAAGATCACCTGAAGGAACTCGCCTGTCTTCCTGGGCTTTTTCCCTGTATATTCTTCACCCTTATAAAGGAGGGATCCTCCTGTTGGCGGAATCATTCCCGAAACCACCCTCAAAAGAGTACTCTTTCCCGAGCCGCTCTCGCCGACTACGCCAAGGACTTCGCCCTTGTTTAACGAAAAGCTCACATCCTTCAGGGCATTGGTGTACCCCTGCTTATCATTGAAACATTTATTAAGATTTTTACCCTCAAGTAAAACCATATCTTACATCGCCTTTAACTTAGTTTTAGCTTCGGAACATCCCTTAAAAGTCCCTTTGTATAATCATGCTTCGGATTCCTAAGGACATCACCGGCATCTCCAATCTCAACAATTTTCCCCTGGTACATAATAGCCACTCTATCCGCAATATTGGCTGCTATTCCAAGGTTGTGAGTTACAAAAACGATGGTAACCCCAAGCTCACTGCGAAGCCTTAATAGCTCATCCACAGCAGCAATAGCGGTTGACACATCCAGAGCACTGGTTATCTCGTCACACAAAAGGAGCTCTGGCTCTAGTATAAGAGACGCTGCTATGGCCATTCTCTGATTCATGCCTCCACTCATTTCAAAGGGTCTCATCTTCAGCAGCTTTTCAGCATCCTTAAGTCCAAGGGTTGTAAAAATCCCGGAAAGCTTTTTCTTATCGAGTTCACGTTTGTGACTCTTCAAGGATTCCTTAAACTGGACATCAAAGGCCCTTAGCGGATTAAATGCTCCCTCAGGATTTTGTTGAACAAGTCCTATGCTGCTGCCAAGAAGTTCATGACCACATCTTTTCTCTCTGAATAAAATGTCCCCCTCCGTCACCCTGACGCTCTTGTCACTGCATATTGCCTTTATCAGTGTAGACTTTCCGGATCCGCTCTCGCCGACGATACAGAGTATCTCGCCTTTATACACGGTTAAGTCAATCCCCTTCAGCACAAAGCTTTCATCATAGGAGGCGGACAGATTCCTGATCTGAAGTAAACTCTCTGCCATTTGTCACACCTCCATGTAATCCATCACAGCATCCCCAAGATAATTGAAGATAATAATTGTGATAATCGTCGCAAATGCCGGGAAAAGCACTGCCCATGGCGCTATCTGAATATACGCCCTTCCTTCACTTATCATGGAGCCCCATTCAGCCTTTGGCGGTACAACACCAAGCCCCAAAAACGACAGGCCCGATAAACCTATCATGGTCGTTCCTATCTGAGTCAGTGCATTTGTCAGAACAGGCGCCAGAAGATTGGGAAATATATGAACCATGATTATATAAAAATCACTCTTTCCCGCGAAAAAGGCAGCCTGAATGTAAGCCTCATTTTTTATTGAAAAGGTATGGCTCCTCGCGAGTCTCGCAAAGCTGACCCACATAGTAATTCCAAGGGCCACCATGGCTCCTGTCATTCCGGCATTTAATATTCCCGCTACTGCAATTGCAACCACCATCTGAGGAAAGGCTAGCATAATGTCCGCAAGTCTCATAAGCACTGTATCAAGAATTCCACCATAGTATCCGCACAACATTCCTATCACGGTTCCTATCAAAAACGAGATGAATACCAGCAGAAAGGTAGCAGCAATCGTAGTTCTTCCGCCATACAAAACTCTTGAAAAAACGCATCTCCCAAGGTTATCCGTTCCAAAGGGATACTGTGCCCCCGGTGCCATTCTTATAGAGGATGCGCTTGTGGCATAAGGATCATTTGGAGCCAGAATCCCAGCAAATGTAGTCGCAAGAATTATCAAAAGTGCAAGCACAGCCGTGGCAATTATTCTGTTTCTAAGCCTTTTCTCTCTACGCGTTCCATGTTTCATAAATTAGTCCTTGGATCCATGCAGTGACTAAGTATATCTGATAGCTGATTTATCACCACATATATTGTTCCCATTATTATTACAAAGCCCATTATTACAGGGTAATCTCTCGCCGTAATTGAATCCATAACAAGCTTACCTATGCCTGGCCACCTGAAAATAGTCTCAATTACAACACTTCCTCCCATAAGCGTTCCGATCTGCAACGCTATTATAGTGAAAATATGTCCGATGGAATTTCTCAAAATATTAATCACTATGTATCTTCCCTTTACACCCCGGCCCCACATTCCGACAACATAATCCTCTTTCATCTGTGTCAGAAATTCCGTGCGCATCTGCCTGATAAACCTGCAGGTCATGGGAATTGAAAGTGACATTACAGGCATGAAGAGCCCCTGAACATTTCCCTTTGCAATTACCGGAAAAAGCTTGATTTTTATACACAAAAAATACATGAGCAAAACGGATATGAGGAAGTTTGGCAGCGAATTACCAATAAAGGAAAAGAGCCTTATGATATTGTCCGCAATACCATTCTTTCGGATTGCTGAAAGAATTGATAACCAAAATGATATTGCAAGAGAAAGGAGCAGACTTGTCATAGCGAGAATAGTCGTGTTTTTAAGTCCTGCATAAAGCTTTGGTGCTACAGGCATATCGTCCTTAAAGGACACTCCGAAATCTCCTCTGATAACGCGGACAAGCCACTCCCCGTATCTAACGAGGAATGGCTTTAAAAGACCGAGTCTTTCACGTTCTGCGTCAAGCACTTCCTTTGTTACCGCAACTCCCTGAGAGGTAAGTCTCTTCTCTGCGGGATCACCGGGTGCCAGATATAGAAGTGCAAATACAAAGAAGCTCAAAACTATCAATATGGAAATCAAACTGACAATTTTTACAATCGCCTTTTTTATCATTTAATATCTGTCTCCGCATCTATTCCGTAGAAATCAAACGGAATATTCTCAGCAAAGCCTGTAACACCGGGACGAAGAACTGTTGTGTTATTGAAAAGTCCAACATATCCGAAGGCGTTATCATCGATTGCTATCTGAACAATCTCATTTGCAAGCTCTGCTCTCTTTGTGGTATCCGTCTCAAATTTCAGCTGATCTATAAGCTCCTCGCAATGAGCATCATCAAATCCGCCGCAGTCATAATATGAACCGTCCTTAAGAGTTGATTCGATGAAATAAAGCGGATCACCTGACTTATCTGCGATCATGCAATATAGCGCAAGATCAAAGTCGCTGTTTGCAATGTATGTTGAATCGGGATCTTCCTCCACTCCAAGCACTGAGTCAATTCCAACTGCCTTGAGCTGCTCCTGAATCAGAAGCGCAAGTGTATCAAGAGATCTTGCTGCATAGTACTTAATATTGATGGAAAGCTTCTGGCCATCTTTTTCATAGATGCCATCACTTCCAAGTGTGTAACCATCCGCCTCAAGAACCTCCTTAGCCTTATCTGTGTCCACAGCAGGTACCGTAACCTTACCATACTCAGCGCTTGTGCTGAAAGGTCCTACTGCAGGTGAAACTGTTCCTGATAAGTACTCAGCAATCTTATCCTTATCTACAGTGAGGTTAATCGCCTGCCTTACAGCATCATCGAGAGTATTCTCATTAAGGATGTAGAACTGAAGTCTTGCACCGGGAATAGATACCACGTTGTAATTTTCAGGCTCCTGCTCGTATACGGCAAGTGCTGCTGAAGATACGCTGTTGTAGCAATCGATCTCACCGCTCTGCATTGCAAGAAGCTTCGGATCATCCTCCTGCATGTAGTAGAATACAGCGCCGTCAAGCTTTACATCTCCGCCCCAGTAATTCTCATTCTTTGCAACTTCTACGTCACCCTCAGGCTGGAAGCTTGAAATTACAAAAGGACCTGTACAAATGGGATCGTTATCAAAATCTGTTGTAGCATCAAGATCCACCATTCCAAGCTCAGGGCTGGCAAGCTCGTTACGAAGTGTGGGATAAACTTCCTTTGTATCAATTGTGATGGTCTTGTCATCAACTGCTGACATCTCGAAATCTGCAAGATAAGCAAAGCGCTCATTCACCTCTGCTACTCTCTGAAGATTCTTAACTACCATCTCAGCTGTAAGGGGTGTTCCGTTAGAAAATGCAACGCCATCATTTAATGTGATTGTCCAGACACTACCGTCAACTGTAGCATCCTTAGCAAGGCATGGTGCTGCTTCCATATTTTCATTCATTTTGAAAAGCGCCTCGGAAACACCATAGATTGATGTATACCAGCCATAGTATTCCTTGTGCACATCAAGGCTGGGATATGCAAATGATGCTGCAGTTTTAAGGATCTTTGTTCCATCGGATGCTGCTGATTCCTCAGTTGCTGCATCCTGACTATCTGCCTCAGCATGATCTGCTCCCTCGCTACCTGTCTCAGCATCTGACTGATCTCCGGTAGTCTCTGTGCTCTCAGCACTTTCATTTGAGCTTTCGGTATTTGTATTACCTGTGCCTCCACAGCCTACTGCACTAAGCGCTATAGCTGCGGTAAGTAAAATAGATAAAACTTTTTTCTTCATAATAAAAAACTCCTATTCATGATCATTAGTCACGAATAGAAGTTTAGTACAACAAAGAATATATTATAAGCCCCCTGGGGGGTTATATCTTTTCATTTATTTTGTTTCAGCTGCCTTTTCAAGGGCTTCATCAATATGTGCAGCGAAGTTCTCTCTTCCTACCTTTTCAACAAAGCCGTCCTTCTCCATAGTTCTCATGGGCTGCTCGTTAACATGTGAAAAGATAAGGCGTACACCCTTACTCTTGCAGTCATCATAGAGCATCTCAAGTGATCTCATAGCTGTAGCATCAAGTGCAGGAACACTCCTCATTCTGATAACAAGGCACTTGGTAAATTCCTTGGTGGTGATATTGGCAAGAGCATCAGCATCACCAAAGAACATAGGGCCGTTAATCTCATACACACGAACATGCTTAGGTATTACCTTAAGGTCAATGCTGTCAGGATCCTGCTTCTCAAGGTCTGCATCATCAGGATCCACATAAGTCCATCCGCGAACTGAAGTCTCTTCGCTCATTCTCTTCATAAAAAGAAGGCAAGCAAGAACCATACCAACTTCAATAGCCACAACAAGGTCAAATACTACTGTAAGAACAAAAGTAGATACAAGCACGATAATGTCACTCTTAGGAGCTGTCTTACAAAGATGTGTGAAAGGTCTCCACTGACACATATTGTAAGCAACCTGGAAAAGAATTGCCGCAATGGTAGGCATGGGGATCAGTGCTGCATAAGGCATAAGTACTACAAGCACAAGGCAGAGAACTATTGAATGGACAATACCTGCTATAGGTGTTCTACCACCGTTTTTAATATTGGCTGCCGTTCTTGCAATAGCACCTGTTGCAGGAATACCTCCAAACAGAACTGAACCGATATTACCGCAACCCTGAGCGATAAGCTCCATATTTGATCTGTGGTGTGAGCCTATCATGCCATCTGCAACTACAGCTGAAAGAAGTGACTCGATAGCTGCGAGGATAGCAATTGTAAAACCGTTTGAAAATGAGGCTCTTATAAGCTGCCAGCTGAATACAGGAGCATGGAACTTAGGAAGTCCACCGTTTATTGTATAAAGGTCACCTATGGTATTAACCTTCATTCCAAGTACTTTTACCATAAGGATTCCCACGATAACAGCTATAAGTGAAGCCGGAATCTTCTCAAAGAACTTGGGCCAGATAACCAGAACTGCAAGACAAACCACACCTACTATCAGGGCCTGATAGTTGATAGTCGCTATGTTCTTCACAATAGCTTCAAGCTTTTCAGTTGTTTCGATAGTAACTGTTCCCTTGGGATATGTAAGTCCGAGAAAATCCTTGATCTGTCCAATAAGAATAGTAACCGCGATACCTGCGGTAAATCCTGTTGTGATTGTGTAGGGGATAAATTTGATGAGAGTTCCAAGTCTCAAAAGTCCCATAAGAATAAGTAGAATACCGGCTATGATGGTGGCCATCATAAGACCTTCCATTCCGTTTGTGGCAACTATGCCCGCAACGATCGTTGCAAATGCTGCTGTAGGACCTGCGATCTGAACACGGCTTCCTCCAAGGAATGAGATAATAAAGCCTGCAACGATTGCAGTATAGAGGCCTTCCTCCGGTCCAACGCCTGATGCAAGCGCAAGGGCTATTGACAGCGGAAGCGCAATGATCGCAACAATTATTCCGGAAATAACATCAGTAGTAAACTGTTTCGCCGTGTACTTTTTCATCACGGAAAACAGCATCGGCTTGATTTTGTCCTTTTTCATAATTAAAAAATCTCCCATTTAATGAAACATTAGCAAAAATGCAGACAAATTATAGCACAGTTTCATAAATGGGAGCATTATTTTATTTGTAGAATTCTATGAGATTATCTATCTCTTCCTTGTACGCTTTTACTACAGAAGCAGGCGCCGTGATTTTTACGTTGGTACCAAGTCCAAATATCCATCCGAAAAACTGATCGCTCACAGCCACTTCAACTCTGACATCTGTCCATCCCTTTTTCTTAGACGGCTTAACAGATATATCTTTTCCGAACCTGTCAATCAGAATGCCTATCATCTCATCCTTAATAGACAGGGTAACCATTGTCCCATCGCCACCAAACATTCCGAAGGCTCTGTTTGTATATGCAGCAAGATCAAAGGCTTTAAAATGTTCTTTTCCTTCGCGCTTCTCATCAAGGATCTCAAGCCTGTCCATCTTATCCACGCGGTAATGCTTGATAATACCTGACTCGGAATCAAAGGCTATAAGGTAATAATTCTCATCATTCCAGGTAAGTCTCCAGGGACTTATTACATATGTCTTATCCTTTCTGGGAACAAGTTTCTTATTCGTATCCCAGGTCATATACCTGAAGCTGATCTTTTTGTTATTCAGAATTGCAGCATGAATATCATCAACTGTGTAGTAGATACTCTCGTTCATGGTCTTTACTCTGCCCTGAACGGCAAGCTGACGCTCAAGCTGCGAAGCCTCATACATGCTTGCAAAGGTAGTCAGCTTCTTAATAAGCGTATTTGACTTCTTTTCAGTAATGAACTTGAAGGACTGAACAGCATCAATAAGGAGCTTTAGCTCAGCAAGCTCAAATTTTCTGCTTCCTATGTGGTAAACATAGTACTTGCCACTCTTTTCACCGACAATATCAAGACCTATGTCATTAAGAGCCTCTATATCCGTATAAATACTCTTTCTGTCTGCTGATACACCATAGGCTTCCAGCTCGCTAAGAAGGTCCGGCATGGTAAGTCCATGCTCATCATCAGTCTCTTCCATAAGTATTTTTGACAGATAATAAAGTTTAAGCTTCTGATTTGTTCCCTTTGGCATAATTCATCTCCTAAAAAATCATCATTTGTCACGTAAAATACTGAAAAGATAGTTCTCTTTATATAGTAAACTTTTGTGTGTTTTATTGCAATCAAAAAAGGAAGACATAAAGCCTTCCTTTTAGGTATCATAAAATTATAAAAGATGTGCTCTAAGTTCTTCTCCGCTCTTATCTGAAAGGTATGCCGGAGGAATATCAAGTATTGTCTTGCAGCCTGTCTGGCCTTCCTTGTTCATACGAGCTGCTGCTCTTGCTACTGCAACAAGTACGCTTGTTGTAAATTCCGGATTAGAATCAAGTTTTAAGCTGTACTCAATTACATGATTATGTTCCTTGTCAGCGCCTGTCTTACCTGTTCTGAATACGAAACCGCCATGAGCCATTCCGCTGTGGTTCTTAAGAAGCTCTTCCTCGCTGATGAAATGAACTGTTGTGTCGTAATCAGCAAAGTAGTTGGGCATCTCCTTGATTTCCTTCTCTACCTTAGCTGCATCAGCGCCGTCCTCAAGGACAACGAAGCACTCTCTGGTGTGCTTGTCTCTTGTTGTAAGCTCAGGGTTCTTTCCGCTTCTTACTGCTTCAAGTGCGTTCTCAACAGGGATTGTGTACTGCTTTGCATTCTTGACACCTTCGATTCTTCTGATGGCATCAGAATGACCCTGTGATACACCCTTGCCCCAGAATGTGTAATCATTTCCGTCAGGGAGGATTGCATTTGAGTAAACTCTTGCAAGGGAGAACATTCCGGGATCCCATCCGCATGAGATAACAGCAACCTTGCCTGCTTCCTTAGCAGCTGCGTCAACGTTTGCAAAATGCTCGGGAATTCTTGCGTGTGTATCAAAGCTGTCTACAACATTGAAAAGCTTTGCATACTCAGGTGTCTGAACAGGAAGATCTGTAGCGCTTCCGCCGCAAAGGATCATTACGTCAATCTTATCCTTCCAGTTCTCAACTTCGCTTACAGAAACAACAGGGATGCCCTGAGTTTTTATTGTTAAAGATGCGGGATCTCTTCTTGTAAATACAGCAACAAGCTCCATGTCCTTTGCTTCCTTTACAGCGAGTTCCACTCCCTTTCCAAGATTTCCATATCCGATAATACCGATTCTAGTGCTCATTTATCCTCCTTCCGTGAGCCTATGCTCACAACGAAACTCCATAAACCGCATTATACGCCATTTAATATAAAAAAATCTACACAAAATTTTAGTCTTTTAACGTGATAAATCAAAATCAGATCACCTTTCGCCTAAACTCAAATACCCCGCCATAACAGCGGGGTACCTGAAGCATACACTAATCATTATAAGGTAGGTCAAAAGCTTAAGTTTGTCGGTTTTTATCAGCTGACTACCGTATCAAGATCCCACTTCTCGTAGATCTTCGGAACGTCGCTGATAAGTCTCTTTGTATATTCAGCCTGAGGATTAATGATAACGTCCTCAGCAGAGCCTGACTCTACGAATTTACCATGCTCCATGATATATACCTTATCGGAAATGTAATAAGCAAGTCCGATATCGTGTGTGATGAAGATGATAGTCATGTTAATCTCATCACGAAGCTTTAAGAGCATATCAAGGATTGTTGCTCTTGAGCAGGCATCGATCATGGATGTAGGCTCATCGGCCATAAGGATCTTCGGCTTAAGAAGGAAGATTCTTGCGATCATAAGTCTCTGCATCTGTCCACCTGAAAGCTCGAAGGGATACTTGTTTGTAAGCTCTGCATACTTAAGGTTAACGAAGCTACAGGCCTCTGTCTTCATCTGTATCTTCTGCTCTTCAGGAAGATTCTTGAAGCCTCTCATGTTTAAGCAGTCATCAAGAACCGCATCAATCTTATAGAAGATATTGTAGGATGAAAACGGATCCTGGAAGATGGGCTGGATGTTTTTCCAATACTCTTTCTTCTTAGCATTTGTGCTTATATCACGGGGCTTTCCCTGATATTCAATTGTTCCTTCAGTTGTGCTCAAAAGTCCAAGAAGCATCTTTGAAAGAGTTGTCTTTCCACTTCCTGACTCACCTACTATAGAAACGATCTCGCCTTCATTGAAGTCAAAATCAACATGATCTACTGCTACTTTCTGAGTTTTACCAAGGCCAAATACCTTTGTTAATCCTCTTCCTGAGAGGCAAGGCTTCGGTGCCGGCTTATTAGCATCAGTCAAATTCTGTTTCGGGCTCTGGTTTTGATTCGTTGCCATTAGCATATACCTCCCTAAGTTTTCTTACTGACATCAGGCAGCGATAACATCTGCCATTCTCAAATTCTTTTTCATCCGGTGCCATAGCTGTACATGTAGGTACTGCATATGGACATCTGGGAGCAAATCTGCATCCCTTCGGAGGGTTCTTGAGGTTCGGAGGTGTTCCGCGAAGAGCTGTAAGCTCATGCGCTTTCATTCCTTCCTCAGGAACGATGATGGATCCCATAAGTCCCTTAGCATAAGGGTGAACCGGATCGAATACCATCTCCTTGGCTGTTCCAAGTTCTACGAACTGTCCAGCATACATTACTGCGATATCATCTGTTACATTGTACAGAAGGGGAAGCTCATGTGTGATGAAGATCATGGACTTGATGTAGCCCTTTTCCATAAGCTGTCTCATCATTCTGATAACCATCTTCTGAGATGTAACGTCAAGAGCTGATGAAGGCTCGTCGGCAATAAGTACCTTAGGTGAAAGAATTGTTGATATTGCAATAACGGTACGCTGTTTCATACCACCTGAGAGCTCAACTGCATGCTTTTCAAGTACATCCTCCGGAAGACCAAGCTCAGCAAAACGCTCTCTTGCCATATCGTAAATCTCTTTTTTTGTCATCTTGATTCCGTGAGCATGAATAACATCCTCAACGAAACGAATAATCTTCTGTGTAGGGTTCAGAGCATTCATAGCTGCCTGAGGGATGTATGCGATCTCGTTACCAAGTATCTTACGACGTACATCGTCGGGCTTCATATTTGAAATTGTCTGACCGTCTACTATGATATCTCCACTTATATAATGAAGTGGGGCGAAATAGTAACCCATAAGTGAAAGTGCAAGTGTTGATTTACCACATCCGGACTCTCCGGCAATACCAAGTGATTTTCCTTCTTCTACCTTAAGGGAAACACCATCAACCGCATACACATCCTCATGGAATCTGGTTACATATTTTGTTTTGAGGTCTTTAACCTCAAGCATTACTTTTCCCATACTTAACCTTTCCTTTCCATCAATCACGAAGCTGCGGGTTGAATACTTGATCCATTCCTGTGTTCATAAGGTTTAAGGAGAATGAAATCAGCGCTATCAGAATTACTACCGGGAAGTATGCCCACCATGAACCATTCAGATGTGCTGAATACTGCATAGCCCACTGCATCATAAGTCCCAGAGTTGCTGTCTTTGTTGTAGCAGGTCCAAGACCGATCATGGAAAGCTGTGCCTCAGCAAGGATTCCTGATGAGATCTGAAGGATCATAGCCATTACAACGTAGGAAGCGATGTAAGGAAGGATATCTGTGAAGATGATCCTGAACATGCTGTGTCCGGACAGTTTTGATAAGTTAACGTGATCGCGGTTTCTAAGTGATATTACCTGTGAACGAACTGAACGTGTTGTCCAGGGCCAGGATGTAATACCGATGATAATACCAACCATTGCAATACCTCTTGCCTTATCTCCTACTGAGTAAGAAATGAGGATAAGGATTACGAAAGAAGGAATAACAGTAAACAGGTTTGTGATGAAAATGATGATGTTATCAACAAGTCCGCCAACGTATCCTGCAAGAAGTCCAAGGAGAAGACCAATTGCTGTAGCGATAAGTCCTGCAAGAAGACCAATCTTTAATGAAGACTTTGCTGCTGCAACAAGCTCTGTCAAAACGTCACGACCAAAGTTATCAGTTCCAAGAAGGAAGGTCTTTGTTGTAACATCGCTAATGTTTACATAATCTGTATCCTTGATGACCTTACTCTGTTTAAGCTCACCCTCTTCATTTTTCTCTGCAATGATAACTCCGGATTCTTTCATAGCTGCTGTAATCTGGTTATCAAGTCTCTTAAGAGCCTTTCTCTTAGCTGTTGTAAGTCCCTTATACTTTGTATTGGGATCATAATTAGCTTTCCATAATGCTACAAGCTCCTCAGCATTAGTTACGTCGATATCTGCTTCAGCAACGCCTGCCTGCTTAATAAGGAAGTCCTGAATATTTGCTCTTGTATCAATATCAAGTACCATCTCAAGCTTTGAAAACTGCTTGGGAATCTGTAATGTATATGACTTTTCCAGTGTTGATTCCTCAACAGATACATAAGTACCCGGTTTAAAGAAGTTACCCTGTCCTATCATCTGCAGCGGATCAGCTGTTACAAAAATAGGATAGATGATAACCGTAAGCAGTATGAACATAAAAATTACAAAACCAAAGAGGAATTTACCGGAATGGAAAATCTGTTTAATTGTATTTTTCATCTTTCATTCCCCTTTCTTAATCTAACTGGTTAGCCTTAACTCGAGGATCGATAACACCATAGAGGAGTTCAACCGCAAGGTTAGCTATAAGAACCATGATAGTAATAATAAGTGTACATGCTGAAAGCAGCGGATAATCCTGACCGTTTACAGCTGTAAGAAGTGTCATTCCAAGTCCGGGATAGGAGAAGATCATCTCTGCAACGAGAGCACCACCCATCATTGTTCCAAGTGAAAGAGCAAGTCCTGTGATCTGAGGAAGCATAGCGTTTCTGAACACATAACCTACGATCTTTCTGTCCTTGATACCAAGGAATCTTGAGTATTTTACATAGTCTGCATTTAACTCATATATTGACATTGAACGCATACCGATTGCCTGTCCGCCGATTGTTATAAGAACGATTGACCAGAAAGGAAGCTGGTAGTGCGCGATAATCGATTTAATAAATGTCCAGCTCATATTCGGAATAAGATCATATCCGTAACCACCTGATGAAGGTGCGATCTTAAGTCTGATAGCAAAAAGATAAAGAAGAACTGTTGCCATTCCGAATGCCGGTATATTTCCGATGAAAAGGAAAACAGGAAGGATTACCTTATCAAAAGCACCTTTGATATAAGCAGCAATCGCTCCGAGGAGATTACCAAGTATCCAACCAACAATAATTGCAGGAAGCTGCAGAGCTACTGTCCACCAAACAGCCTTGGCAATAATGTCGGATACAGGTCTGGGATATTGGCTGAAGGAAACACCAAAATCACCCTTTAATGCATTTCCAAGCCACATAAAGAACTGTTTGTACATAGGTTCGTTGATACCGAACTTTGCTGCATAATCATTTAAAACCTTCTGAATAGCCGTTGAATCTGTCATACCGCTTACTGCCTTTGATGCTATAGCGGAAACAGGATTTCCGGGCATCAGGCGCGGCAGAATGAAATTGAGGATTACGGCGAAAATGAGTGTCAGAAAATACCAGAACAATTTCTGACCATAGTATTTTTTATACCCTTTCAATTGAAAAACCTCCCTTCTGCAATCATACGCCGGTTACATTACCATTTTTTGCTTATTTTTTCGTATAAAAAGGCTGCCGCAAGCGTTTTTTGCCACTAACGGCAGCCCCAGTTTACCTAAATCTAGTATTTAGTTTATGTATTACTCAACAAGCTCAAGCTCGTAAAGTGCTGCAATACCATAACCGTCTGTGCAGTCTGTCGGAGGAATATTTCTTCCATCATCAGCTGCAGGATAGTTTGTCCATACAGACTCGTTTACAGCATAGAACAATGTAGGACGATACATAAGAGCAACTGCAGGGCACTCATCAAGAAGGATTCTTGAAAGTTCTGTATAGTACTCTTTAAGCTTAGCTTCGTCTGTCTCTGCAGGAAGAGCCTCAAGGATCTTCTCAGCATCATCGTTCATGTAGTGACCGAAGTTACCACTCCAGTTAGATGCAAGCTTTGCATACTCTTCTGAGAAGTAGAACATTCCCTTTGAGTAAGGGTTCATAACGCCTGCGCCGGGTGTTGACCACATGCAGATATCGAAGTTACATGTTGTCATGTCATCGTAGAAGGAAGAAGCCTCAGGGAAGTATGTCTGGATATCAATACCAATCTTCTCGCCGGCTGCTGCTACGATTTCCATAGAAGCGTTCCAGTCTGACCATCCTGTAGGGCACTCAGCCTTGAAGGAAAGGTTCTTGCCGTTGTACTCACGGATTCCATCGCCGTCACTATCAACGATTCCTGCATCGTCAAGGAGCTTGTTAGCGCCGTCAACGTCTGCGTTATCCCACTGAAGATCTGCGATAGCATCGAAATCTACATACTTTCTCTCGCCGTCTGTAGGTCCAACAACTGATCTCGGATACTCAGCAAATGTAGGTGACTGGCCTGACATAGCGGATGCAATGATCTGCTCATAATCAACTGCCATAGCGATTGCACGACGAACTTCCTTCTGATCAAGTCCTTCTCTCTCTGTGTTGAAGAACATTGAAGGCATTACTTCGCATGCGCCGTAAGGTGCATCATCGAGCCATGTGGAAATCGGAAGATTATCTTCGAGCCACAGGTTCTGTACATCTGTGATGAACTGCTGGCAGACATCAACTTCGCCCTGAGAAAGCGCAACCTGACCTGCTGCATTGTCCTTATAGATTGTGTGAGCGATGTACTTCGGAACGGGAAGCTTACCCCACATGGAGTCTGCCTGTCCCCAATAGTTGTCATCTCTCTGAAGAACTGCCTTCTGGTCGTTAGAAATGTAAGGAGCATAAGGGCCTGTGTGAACAAGATCTTCCATAGTATCCTGTTTAACCTTATCAGCATCCTCACCGTTTCTCTCCTCTACAGTCTGCAGATAAGCCTTCTGCATCATGTACATTGTATTGAGGATTGAAGTAACCTTAAGAGGGTTAACAGCAACGCCGTTTTCAACCTTAGCCTTGATGAGAACTGTTGAATCATCAACAGCTTCTACAGAATCAACATAAGTTGAGAAATCAGCACCCTGTGAAGACTGATACTTCACATGTGTGTCGTAAGTATAAGCTACGTCTTCAGCTGTGAAAGCTGAGCCATCGCTCCATTTAGCATCGGGATTGAGCTTTACAGTAAGCTCTGTCTGATCATCGTTCCAGCTGTACTCTGATCCAAGAAGAGGATAGAGCTTGCCATCAAGTGAATTGAACATGAAAAGTGTCTCATAAACAAGTTCACGAGCTGACTCGTTAGCTGAAAGAGCAAGTCCGTTGTTTGAGTTAGCTGACATCGGGTTCCAGTCGTTGATTGTTCCCCACTGCTGACCGGCCTCGTAAAGAGTCTCATTTCTGGGTGTTGACTCACCGTCTGCAGAAGCTTCTGTTGTTTCTTCTGTAGTTTCCTCGGTGGTCTCTTCTGTTGTCTCTTCTGTTGTCTCTTCTGTTGCTTCTGTGCTCTCCTCAGCTGTAGCATCAGCAGCTTCAGTAGATGTTTCTGTTGAAGCTTCCTCAGTTGTTGCTGCCGGAGTCTCAGTTGTTGTGCCACCGTTGTTTCCGCCGCCACATCCAGCGATCATTGAAAGTGAAATAGCGGATACACACAAAAGTGACATGACCTTTTGTAAGTTCTTTTTCATAACTTACCTCCCTTTCGTTTAATCGTGAGCTCATGCTCATATTTTGATAATAGAATTTTAATATTTTGTTCATAAGTCTTTATATCAAAAATTCCACATCTATAAAAAAATTTCCGCTTTTGTTCATTTTTAACATTTAATCCAAATTTAACTACCTTTTATATATCACTTTTCACAATCAATACTTGCGGTTATAACAAATATTGCTCAATTAATTTGTTTTTTCGCACATTTTAATGTAAAATTTACCTTGGTATTTTTATTACCATATTAGTATGTTTTTGGGAGCGTAAGAGTTGTTTTGAGGGGTCAGGGAAAATACTTTATGCAGACAAATACTTCTTTGGTTAAATGGAGACTGGAGAGTTATTACCAAGAGAAAAAAGTCCCGATATGGTTCTTTGATCAGAATCTGGATGTGGCGTATACCAACTTTTCAACCGCTGCTATCCTCAACCTTTTTGAGTGCGTGCGCCCTCTTGCCAGAAACTTCATGGTCGCACATTCAATAGAAGGTTATCATCTCAATCTGGATAATCCCTATGTAATGTATTTTGAATTTTCCTATTCTATAGGAAAGCATAGCACCTATACAATGGTTGTTGGTCCCGTACTTACAGTTAATCCCACAGAAAACATCTGGCCGGAGCTGGGCTTTTCAGGTAATCTGTTCGCAGAACAAAAGCGTGTTCTCTCCCGAGCTCTTCCCGTAATGGGAACCGAGGATTTCAAGCTTGAGATCACCAATTTCCTTAAGCAGGTTATTGATGTGGCACCGCCCACCTTTGAAACCGGTAATTTATCTACTGTAATAGAGAAGTATTCCTCTGATGAAAATAGTGAATTTGAATCCGCTTCAGAATATGAAGCATTAGAATCCACAGAGGTTTCAGAGATCTGCAGACTTGAAGATCTTTTCCAGATTTATATCACCAACGGCAACACCTATCAGCTTTATTCAATGTTTAAGGACGAGCATACCACAAGTATTCTCTTCCCTAATAAAGCATCTGTTCAGAGCTGCAAGGTAATAGCTTCCGAGCTTCTTACTCTGGCAAGAGTTGCTTCACATGACAGCGGAAACGACAGCGTTTCCTGCTATAACAGATATTTGAAATATTCCAGGAAGCTGGTAGAAGCCAAGAGCTACGAAATGATTTCCCGCATTGTGGAGAAATGTGCAATCGAGTTTGCCCGCAATTCACATGACATGGGTAAATATACAAACGATTCCTACTCACCTATGACAAACAAGTGCATACAGCGCATCATAGAGCGTCTTCCTGACAAGATAAGTCTGGATGAGCTTGCCAAGGAGCTTCACATCTCAGCCAAATATCTGTCCGCACTGTTTAATAAGGAGACCGGCTCTTCCATCACAGATTTCATGCAGGATCTCAGGGTGAACGAAGCCAAGCACCTGCTGACAAATACAGAGCTGTCCTATCTGGAGATCAGTACGCTCCTGAATTTCAGCTCACAGAGTTATTTCAACTGTATATTTAAAAAGAAAACAGATCTTACTCCCAAGGAGTATAGAGAGCGGGCACTTCAGAAAAATGCCATGTCCAATTAAAACAAATCCCGTCAGGAGGTAATCTTTCCACCTGACGGGTTATTTTATTTCTTATTATTTCAGCGCCTTTTTTATTTCATCTATCACAATCCTGAGCGCCTTTATTCTTGCATATTTCTTATCAACTGATTCTAAGATATGCCATGGAGCAAAGCTCGTACTGGTCTTTGCTATCATCTCATCAATTGCCCCTTCATAGAGATCCCATTTTTCACGGTTTCTCCAGTCCTCATCCGTTATCTTCCACTGCTTCTCAGCCGTGTTCTGCCTGTCTGTGAAGCGGGCAAGCTGAGTATCCTTATCAATCTGAACCCAGAATTTGATGATAACTGCGCCCCAGTCATGAAGCTCCTTCTCAAACTCATTTATCTCATTGTAGGCTCTCTGCCAGTCATTTTCCGAACAGAAGCCCTCAAGCCTCTCAACCATTACCCTGCCGTACCAGGTTCTGTCAAATATGGTGATATGCCCTGTCTTTGGCAGCCTTGTCCAGAATCTCCAGAGATAGTGCCTTGCCTTTTCATGAGGCTCCGGACTTGCAATGGGCTCAACCACATAATCTCTGGGATCAAGCGCAGCCGTTATCCTCTTGATATTTCCGCCCTTACCTGCTGCATCCCAGCCCTCATAAGCGATGATTACAGGCACTTTCTTTCTGTATATCTTGGGACCAAGGCTCTTTAGCTCCTTCTGAAGCTTCTTTAATTCAAGCTTGTACTCCTCATCTGTAAGGAACTTATCATTAAGCGGAATATCAGACAGCTTCTGAACCTTCTCCATAGGAAAGGTATTCTGTAAAATCGGCACATTGAGTGCGTGATTCTTAAGAGCTATGTCTATTCCCTGATTAAGGAACTGCAAAACCTGGAGCTCTGCAAACTTTCTATCCGTTGCATCTATGATATACCAGGGAGTTCTTGACTGGTTTGTATCAGACAGGTATCTGTCATAGACCTCCTGAATATCATCATATTGCTTATTCTGCTTGATATCCGCATCCGTCACACGCCAGCTGGTATTCTTGTTGTCCAGAAGGTGATCCATGCGCTTTTTCTGTTCCTTCTTGGATATATTCATGAAGAACTTCACAACAAGATATCCATTGTCACAGAGCTGCCTCTCAATTACATTTATAGAATGTATTCTTGTGGCATAGGTCTCTTCATCCATACTGCCCTGGAGAACTCCGTCAACTATTTCCTCCATCCAGCAGGTATCAAAAAACTGAAACTTTCCCGCCTCAGGAATCTCCTTCATATATCTATATAAGAAGGGATATCTCTTTTCCTCATGGCTGGGCTCTCTGTCTAACGTTGCCACCTTGAAAAATCTGGGATCGATGTTTCGTATTACCTTACCTATAACAGCCCCTTTTCCTGCGGCATTCCAGCCCTCAAACAGTACCATTACAGGAAGTCCTGCCTCTTTTATCTTCATCTGAAAAGCGGATAATTTTGAACGCTCTTCCTTCAGCTTAGCTTTCAGTTCTTCCTCTTCCGGAATATCAGTTGCTACGAAATCCTTCAGCATACGTAACCCCCTTAATATAAGAAAATAAGCACCATATATGGTAATCATACCACATATGGTGCTTACTATATCTTGTTTAGAAAAGTTTAATATTCCGTTTTAGTCTTCCTTAGGAATATTGTTAAAGCTTACACCTCTGTTGATATCGCCCTGATAATTCTCACCAAAGCTGTAATCATTTCCGGGAAGAACTGCATTAAGTGCAATTCCGAAAATAGCTGCAAGAGCAAGTGAAGTAAGAGTAACGGAAGTATTGCCAATTGTAAAGGTAAATCCTTCAGTGAAGCCAAGTCCTGTTACGAGAATAACAGCAGCCACAATAAGGTTTCTTGACTTTGTGAAGTCAACCTTGTTCTCTACTACATTTCTGATACCGATAGCTGAGATCATTCCGTAGAGAACGAAGCTTATTCCACCGATGATGGCTGTGGGCATTGTTCCTATAACGTCTGTGATCTTAGGAATGAAGCTGATTATAATAGCATAGAAAGCTGCAAGTCTTACTACCTTGGGATCATAAACCTTTGAGAGCTCAAGTACTCCGGTGTTCTCACCGTAAGTAGTATTTGCAGGGCCTCCGAAGCATCCTGCAAGAGCAGTTGCAAGGCCGTCACCCCAGAGAGTTCTGTGAAGTCCGGGCTCCTCAAGGAAGTTATTACCTGTTGTAGCTGATATAGCAGAGATATCTCCAACGTGCTCCATCATTGTAGCCAGAGCGATAGGTGCCATTACGAGGATTGCAGAGATGTCAAACTTGGCAATGATGAAGGGAGGAAGTCCAACCCAGCTTGCAGAAGCGATAGGAGCAAAATCCAAAATTGCGCTGCCGTCGACATTTGTCATTCCAAGCAGGTGCATTGCAAGTGCAATAAGATAAGAAATAACAACCCCCATAAGGATAGGAATGATCTTCCACATACCCTTTCCCCAGATATTGAAGGCAATTACGATAGCCAGTGCAATTACTGCAAGGAAAGGATTAACTGCTGCATTACTAACTGCAGAGGGTGCAAGAGAAAGTCCTATACAAATGATGATGGGACCTGTAACTACAGGAGGAAGGAAATGCATAACATTCTTAACTCCCACCAGCTTAATAAATAATGAAAGAACAAGATAAAGAAATCCTGCTACAACAATACCGCCGCAAGCATACGGAAGCTTCTCACCGTATGTCATATTTGCAAATTTACCTGTGTTCAGCTCAGCTACAGTAGCGAAGCCTCCAAGGAAAGCAAATGAAGAACCCAAAAATGCAGGAACCTTGAATTTAGCAAATATATGGAACAGAAGAGTTCCAACACCTGCAAAAAACAGTGTTACCTGTACCGAAAGTCCCTCGCCATGAAAATAACCATTGACCAGTATCGGTACCAGAATCGTCGCGCCAAACATTGCAAACATATGCTGAAGTCCCAGAATCATCATCCGTTTCTTCCCCAATGTGGACGCATCATAAATAGCTCTACCTTTTTCTCCCATATTCATCTCCTCCGTTATGAGACCATATAAAAAATTACAAAAAAAGAGCCTTCGGGGTTACCCGAAAGCCCTTATGATTATATCACGCACAAACTTACAGTTAAAGTAAAAAAATTAAAATCTTATAAGACCAAGAACCTGAGCCACTGAGCTGAACAAAATGATGATTACAAAGAGTGGGCATAAAAATCTGATCATAAACCTGAATACCGCGCGTCTTCTGAAAGGATGTCCGTTCAGAGTAACCTCTTCTTCAACCTTCTCAACTCCCATATGATTAACAACCAGCATGCAGATAGCGAATGCAGCTATAGGCATCATAACTGAGTTTGTAAGGAAGTCAAAGAAATCAAGGAACTGCATCTTAAAAATGGTGATGTTTGAAAGCGGACCATTTCCCAGTGAGGAAAGACTTCCCAAGCCTACCATTATAAGAACCATTATTCCTGTAGCTTTTCCTCTGCTGCACTTAAACTCATCAGTGAATGTAGAAACAGCACTCTCTGTAAGAGCGATAGCACTTGTCACTGCTGCAAAAAGAACCAGTGCAAAGAAAAGAATTCCGATCACCTTACCAAAGCCCATGCTTGCAAAAATCTTGGGCATTGTAATGAACATAAGTGAAGGACCTGCGTTAAGGCTGTCCGGATCTCCGCCTGAAAATGAAAATACTGCAGGTATGATCATAAGACTGGCAAGTACAGCGATTCCTGTATCAAAAATCTCAACCTGTTTTGTTGATTCCTCAATACTTACATCATCCTTCACATAGGAGCCAAAAGTAATAAGAATACCCATGGCTATGGACAGTGAATAGAACATCTGTCCCATGGCTGAAACCACTGTCATCCATGAAAAATGCTTCATATCCGGTAAAAGCATATATTTAACACCTGCAAGAGCTCCGGGTCTTGATACAGAATAGACTGAAATAGCCACAGCCAATATCAGCAGAATGGGCATAATGAATTTTGACACCTTTTCAATGCCGTTCTCCACGCCCATGATAATTACCAGAACCACCAGAAGCATAAAGATTATAAACCAAAGCTCTGCCTTAGAACCGTCAGTAATAAAGTTTACAAAAAAATCATCTGTCGCTATTGTTGCAGCATCTGCCGTGATGTACTCATACAGATATTTGCATACCCAGCCACCTATAACAGAGTAGTAAGGCACGATCAGCATAGGTATGATGGCATTTATCCATCCGCCAATCTGCATCTGTTCATTTTTGCCAAGCTCCCTGAAGGCGCCCACCGGGCTCTTCTTGGTAGTACGTCCGATAGCTGTCTCGGCAATTATCATTGTGTATCCAAAGGTCAGTGCGAGAATAATATAGACCAGAAGGAATATTCCTCCTCCATACCTGGCACAGAGATATGGAAATCTCCATATATTACCAAGTCCTACAGATGCACCTGCTGCCGCAAGCACATAACCAATCTTCCCTGAAAATGAGCTACGATTATCTTGTTCCAAAATAAGAAACCTCCCTGTATAAATTCAGTTTATTATATCAGAAATTTACAAACTTTGTTAAAAAACAATCATAGAAAAACACCTGACCAGCCTTGGCCGGTCAGGCGATTACATAATTACTTATTACTTTTTAATCTTAACCTTAAATGTTACTGTTTCTTCTGTAGCTTCGAAGTTGTCATTTCCTGCTACTGTAACCTTTACCTTTACCTTGTAGGTTCCCTTCTTGATTCCCTTCTTTATGGTTACCTTTCCGGTCTTGTTGTTTATCTTAATCTTCTTGTTGCCGCTAACCTTCTCATAAGTAACATCACCCTCGGCCTTATCAACCTTTACGAACTTGGATAATGCATACTTAACGGACTTCCTGCTAACCTTGGACTTCTTGATCTTAACAGTATTTCCTGTTACAGAAGCTGTGTTTTCAGCCTTCTTTATTGTCCATGTGATAGTCTTCTTATCTGTGCTTCCACCCTTCCATGTAAAGCCATCCTTAAGAGTTGCGGTTGCCTTGTATGTGCCTGCGTTAACAGCCTTATTGCCTGTAAGTGTGAAGCCTTCGCCATCAACAACACCAACCTGTTCCTTACCATTGTATGTAAGAACCTTTCCTTCAGGAGCCTCAACCTCAACCTTTGCCTCAACTGCAGGAGCGGGCTCATCATTAGCGGGCTCAACATTAGCAGTATCATCTGTAAGGAGAAGTGTTCCAAGACCTGCTGTTGATGCATATCCCTGACCTGAATTGTCAGCCCAGTTGATTGTTCCTACTCTCTTTCCGCTCTTATCAGCGTCGTTGAGCTGAGCATCAAATCCAACCTTTGTTCCTGTCACAGCTGTAATGTCTGTCCACTTAAATGCTGCTTCGATGAAATATCCATCCTCAGTTACTGTAGCTGCTGACTTGATATTCTCTTCTTTACACTTTGTACCATTGAAGCTCTGTACATTTTCAAAGTTTACTCTGTACTGCTTGTCATCTGCCTCATAGGAGTTTGTCTTAGCATTGTTCTCATCGATGAAGAACTCAACTGAATCCTGCTCCCATGCATTGGAGTTATCCTTGTTGAGGTCAGCGTCCTTAACCTCTGCAAGAACATACAGATTTTCCTCATCCCAAAGGATCTTGGCACTTGCTGCTGAAGGAGAACCTGTGTTGATTGAAAGCTGAACCTTTGTAGCATCCTTCCATGCATCATCAGAAGCATCACCATCTATCTCTACTGTTCCCTTTCCTACAGGAAGAAGAGGCTTAATAACTGTTGTTGCAAAGTACTTGCTTGACTCTGCCTGCTTAAGTGTTGTATCTCCAAATGCAAATGTCTTGTTACCGTCTGTAACTGTAACATCCATCTTAACTGCGTTAGCCATAAGAGCGTCTGCATCTACATCAATAACCAGTACCTTCTCATAACCTGTCTCAGTAGCTGCTGCTTCTGATCTCTTAACTGTTGTAGACTTGATGCCTGCTCCGTCATCTGTGAAAACAGTAAAGCTGTCATTTGCATCATCTGTAGCATCTGTGACGGTTACCTTTACATCTAACTCTCCATCCTTCCACATGGGAACGAATGTAGCCTTAGTCTCACCCTCACCGAACTCGTAGGACTCTCCTGCTGTGAAATCATCGCTAAGCTTCTGAACAAGTGTAATATTCTTTACTTCAGGCTCAAGCTCTCCTGCCTCTGCTATCGCATAGAAGCATTCCTTTGCCTTGTAGTAGTCATCAAAGAGAAGAGGATACTGCTTGGAGTTTCCGTTTGAACCACCACCGTTGTTGTTTGCAGTCTGGAGCCATGAATGCTTATCTGTGATTCCCCAGATTGTCATACCTGTGAAGTTTACGCCTTCATTTCTAAGTCTTCTGATTGTGTCATATACATCCTTGTATCTCTGTGCAAGTCTTGCATCCTTAGCACTTGATGCACCCTTGAAGTCAAGCTCTGTAATCTGAATCTGATCAACAATCTTAGCATATCTCTTTGCTGCATCCTTGATCTGTGCAATTGAAGGCTGACCTGCATCGATCTGATAATGAGCCTGCATACCCATACCATCGATTCTTGCACCGGGTGTTGCCTTAACTGTTCTAAGAAGCTCGCAGATACCGTCTACCTTACTTGAAACTGTCTCATTGTAATCATTGTAGAAAAGAGCAATGCTCGGATCCATATATTTATTTGCATATACGAATGCATTCTGGATAAATTCTGGTGAGTTATATACTCTCCACCATGATGAGTTCTCATCACCATTTCTGTAGGTCCCTCTGCTGTCACTTACAGCTTCGTTAACAACATCCCATCCGTAGAACATTCCTGCATACTTGCTTCCTTCAGCAGTAAAATGCTCAGCTACGCTCTTGATGTAGTACTCAAGACGCTTATTCATAACATCAGGAGTTACATAAGGTTTACTTGTATCGTAGTCTTCATGGAAGAAGAACTCCGGTGTCTGTGAATGCCATACAAGTACATGACCTCTGATCTTGATCTGCTTGTCAGGATGCTCTTCATTCCACTTAACGAATCTGTCGAGACGATCCTCAGGTGTTGTGAAGTCAAGCTCAGGAACCTGTATTTCCTCACCACCGATCTCTACTGTTATGATCTTGGCATTCTTTTTAAGCATTGAATCAGGCTTAAGCTCATTACCAAGTGTAACGCCATTAAAGTGCTTATAAGCAAGCTCCATCTCCATATCATCTGCAAATTCATCATAACTTGCTGCAGTACCGATAATGAAGTCATCACCAAGAAGTGCTGTCACCGGATCACGAAGATCAACGATATCATACTCAACGCCGCTCTTGGGTCTGAGTTCCTCAGGTGTTACATCAACAACAACCTGAACCTTCTCAACTTTGCAGGTAAACGGAAATTCCTGTTCACTCATAGCCATAACTGCAACAGCATCAACGTCACCTGTTACTCCGGGATATGAAGTATAGCTTGTCTTTCCGCTCTTACCGTAATCAGCCTTAAGCTCCTTGTGCTTACCTTCGTCTGTTAAGCCTCCATAGGTCTTTATTGCAAGATTCTTTGTAGGCTCAGCGAATGTAAATGTCACAGACTTAACATCTTCTCCAGGAATTGTCTCGCCAAGGTCAAGTCTGTATTCACGCCATTCCTGATCAAATACAAGCTCGGAGCCTTCTACTTCCTCTCCATCCCACTGTTCGATGAACTTGAGGTCTTCGCCCTCGAAGGTAAGGAATTTCTCATACTCACCGGGCTCGTCAGATTTATCATCCTTTTCAACCTTTATATCATCAACAGTAACTCCATACTCTTTATCCTCCAACGACATTATGCCAATATATCTTACAGAACCATCAAAATCATTTGTAAAAACAATTTCGTCCTGCGGATCATTAAAATAGTCTACCTTAACCTGAGATTTTCCATCGTTGATGGTAGCAGCATTATGTAATTTAACGGCTATTTTACCTTCCTGATCCTTAATCTTGATTGTTATCTTCTTTAACTGTTCAGCAGATATATCTTCGCCCAAATCGTAGATGTATTCATCATACTGACCGGAAAACTCTATCCTACCCTTTACCTCATTCTTCTTCCATCTGTGATAAAGTGTAGGAGCATTCTCACTTACGTCATACTCCTTCTTGGGCTCAACCTCATCGCCGGCCTCAGGAGCATCTTCACCTTCAGTCTTCTCCTTGGCAGCTTCATCCTTATCTTCATCTGCCTTATCCTCTGTAGGTGTCACCTCTTCCTTGTTATCCACCGCCTCAGGAGCTTTCTCCTCTGCTTCTTCAGCAGCAGGTTTTTCCTCTTCCTCAGCTTTAGTCTCCTCCGGCTTTACCTCCTCGTCAGACTGAACTTCCTCAGGATCCTTAGCAACATCCCCGTCCTTTGCGTCATCCTGCACCTCGTCCTTTTGCTCTTCATCTGCAGAATCTGTTACTGCCGGCTCTTCTGCGGCATAAACATGTAACGCCCCCGTTCCTACAGATGAAACTGTCAGCATTCCTGCCATGAGCAATGAAGACAACCCCAACATCTTTTTGTGCATACCTTTCTTAAACCTCCTTATAAAAATGTGTGCTTTTGTGCAATCCCCCCAAAGTGCACAATGTCGTAATTCATATTATTCTGTAAATTATGACGGTACGCCTACCAAAAAATGCGGTCTTATTATCACTTTTTGCCAATAATTATTTAACGATATTGAATAATTAAATTCCTGCCGAAGATATGTTTATTTTTTCTTTATACTTATTTGCTTTTATACCCCTTAATCACGTTTTATAATTGAATTGATATCGATATTTGATTATTTTTTGCCGTTACTATTGATGCCTCAATCGGGGGAGGAACTGGTATTGAGTATGCTGAAAAATAATAACAACTTAAAAACAGATATCTTTAGCTACATAATGGTTGGTATAGGCGCAACCATAGCAGCTTTCGCAATTGAAGACTTCCTGGCTCCGAACAAAATCTTTGACGGAGGCATAGTCGGTGTCTCCATGATCATTTCTAATTTCACTGGTCTCAAACTGAGTATCCTGACCTGGATTTTAAATGTCCCCTTCCTCCTTTTTGGTTGGAAGAAAAAGGGACCTCATTTTGTCCTGCGATCAATCTATGCCATGACAATATTTGCCATAGCTGTGGCATTTTTCGAAACTACTCCGAACGTAACCAACGAACATCTTCTTGCCGTCTCCTTCGGCGGACTGATCCTTGGTGTCGGTGTCGGAATCGTGTTAAGATACGGCGGCTGCCTTGACGGCACGGAAATAATCGCTTCCATTCTCAGTCCCAAAATCCACATTCCCATCGGTCGTCAGGTTCTGTATTTTAATATTGTTTTGTACATGATCATTGGATTTTTATATGGATGGAACAAGGGTCTGTACTCTATCCTCACTTATGTCCTTGTATCCGTTGTAATGACCAGAGTTGAAGAGGGCTTCGATGCACAGAGAGCCTGCTTCATCTTCACCCACGATGATGTTGACTCAATAAAAGATCGCATATATAAAGAGCTTGGCCGCACCTGTACCGAATGGAACACTGAAGGTTACATCGGAGGTGACAACAAAGCTCTCTATCTTGTCGTTTCTCAATATGAATTAAAACAGGTCCGCGAGATTCTCTCTGATTTTAACTGCTTTGCCACAATTAGCGGAATTGATGAGATCATTGGAAAAAATGTGAAGATGACGCTGCTATAGTCCTCATCTCTCAGCCTTCATTCTCATTCTAAGCTTATTACCGGGTATTTTTTTCTGTATATATCTCTTCATAAGATGCTTCTTTAAATACTCGGAATCTCTGACTTCAGCTCCTGTTGCAGATCTTCCGGCAAACCTCTGCCTGTAATAAACGGAAAAAATATGCCCTGACAGCTCTTTAAGATCGGTGATCTCAAGGCGGTCTCCTCTTACTGTTTCTCCTGAAGGAAGCGCAAGAACATAATCCTCCAGAACCCTTGCCTGCTCTCCCTTACCTATGAACTCTCTGTCCATAAACCAGAGAATATCCTTTATATTTTTCTCTAGCTTACCAGCAAGGGGCGAATTTCTATATCTCAAAGCCCTGATTATAACAATCGCTGCCCACATAAGTAGCGCATAGATAACAAGTCCTGCCAGTATTATCCCGATTGTCTTTGCCATGACCGTTACATCTATTACATGTCTTTTGGGCTCTTCTTCATCCCCGGATTCATCTCCAGTCAGATTAGCTGCCGTATTATCAGGAATATCAGGTACAAACTGTTCTGCTTCATATTCTGCAGTTACATCCGCTTCATCTGCCTGCTCTTCCTCAGTAAATGTATAGTTCCAGGAAGAATCAATTGAAGTTCTCCTTGCCGTGGTAGGTTCAAAGGGAACCCAGCCCACACCATCAACATAGGCTTCAACCCATGCATGGGCTCTGTCTCCTGTCACAGTGAAGATATCATGCCTTACCTCAGGAAAAGTGTAGCAATAGCCTTCCACATAACGGGCAGGAATCCCGCTAAGCCTCAAAAGCTCCACCATGGAAGAAGCATAGTGAACGCAATACCCCTCCCCGGTCTCAAAGAGAAATCTCTCTATAAAATTATCCTCGCCGGAAGCCTGCTTATTTTCTGATGCACTTTGTCCTTTTCCGGGATTTGTTGAATACTTGTATTGCCTTAAGTATTTCTCTATTCGTCTGCAGGCGTCATACTCATTTTCCGCATCCCTGGTGATATCATCTGCAAGCTCCTTCATTCTTGAGGTTGCCAGCTCTCCCGGATCAAGATACTCTGTAAAATCCTCCTTCCTTTCGGTCCACTTCTTATATTCTGCCTCAGTGACACATCTGCTAAGCTGAAAGTCATACAGCTTTCCGCAATAATCCTCCATCTCACTATAGGAAGGCATCTCAGACTTAGCTGCCGTTCTCATGATTTTTTCAAGATACCTGCTGCCGTAATCCACATTCAGATACGACACATCATACCTGCAGCCCTTTTTGTGTGTCTTCTTAAACTGAAGCCCATCCTCCGCAATCTCATCCTTCTTCAGATAATCGATGATCAGCGTATTTGCGGGTCTGATGATATCCCTGGTCCTGAGGTATCCAAATTCAATCGTAAGCTTCATCACCCGTCCAAAGCACCTTGCCTCTTCCCTGGTGACATCATGAGAATACAGCGCATACAGGAAATCAAGGAGTCTCTCGCCCTTCATCTCCTCGGAAATTCCTGCCTGATCTCCATCTATATAACCTGCAAGATAGAGGCTGTTCTTTGTCCCCTCCGTTGTGATATAGAGCTCCTCACGGGTGCTTCCGCTTATCTCTCCCGGCACCAGCGAAAAGCCGCTATATCCACTCTGATACTGGGATCCTTCTCCTATTCCGGAGAGGTAATAGCCTGTATTTTCAGCAAGAGTCTCTATGCCATCCCGCACCCGATATCCTATCCTGTACACGAAGCTCCAGTCAATCGGCTTCTCATTAACAGGAACTGAAAAAACCAGTACCTCTAAAAGTACAAAGAGGACAAGCCAGCGATAGCCAAGACTCTCCCGCCTTCCGCCCATATAACTGACTTCCCGATCTTTTTTATTTATCTTATCCGACAAAAATGCAGTAGCTCTCCACAGCTCCAAAATCGTAAGTGTTATTGCTGCTGCAACTGCTGCCCTTTCAAGGGGATATCCATAAATGCTTTTTATCACGATATAGACATCCACTGCCACTATGAGCACCCCCATTGCCACAGGAATCTTTGATAGTAGTACAAGGATCACGTAAGCAGCCAGTGCCAGCGACGCTATGATACCTATTGAAGACAAATAGGAACCCTCCTCTTCTGCATCCTCCGCCTGATATATCACAGGAATCTCATGGAACAGCAGAAGCAAAGCCCCTGTCACAACCACCTGAGCTCCGATAAGAATCCCCTTTTTCTGAGCATATCTTCCAAGTAAAAGAACCCCCTCAAAAAGCCCATAGCAAACAAGCAGGATAAGCCAAAATCCCGGTTTCCACAGTAAAACTCCTGATAATACCAGAAGGATACGCTCAATTGCCGTTTCTGATTTCCAGAAAATGTTCTGTGCCGTATTCACTTTCTCTGACTGTGATGATAATGCCGTCCTGCTCATTTTCCGCCATACTCTCGCTTTGTTTTTCCAGCTTCTCTATGTCACTTTCTCTGTTATAAAAAGGTCCTTTAGATATATCCTCATAGAACCCGGAAAAGCTCTCCAAGGATGCCACCTGAATATTCTTTATTTCTCCCCTTGGATATACCACATGTATGCTCTCACCCTTCTGCGCATGGTAGTACACGGCTGACACCGCAAACTCCAGAAAATAATCTCTCCGTTTTATGAACTGCGGCTCATTCTTCTGGGATATACCATTTTCTGCAATAAGTACCAGTGCTATCCTCTTAAGGTCAAGAACCTCCGGCGTCCTTGTTATAAGCTCACCCGCTGAGGCTGTAGCCTTCCAGTGAATCTGTTTTATCGGATCCCCCGGTCTGTAGGGTCTCATGTCATTTCCGGGGGTAGGCTCCCTTAAGATAATGCTCTTAATCCTGCTTGAATTTTTCAGATTCTCAAAATCCAGAGCGCTGTTTGCAATATCCGTTATCATAGGCATTACGGTCACCCGATAGGGCTCCGGAATAGAAAAGGATGCTCCATATATTTCAAAGGGATCAAAAAACATCGCCCTTAAAAGTCCCACATCATAATTTCCTGCATACTTACAGTTAATAAGCCCCTCTATAAGAACTCTCTCCCCTGGAGTTAAGTTTATCACCGGCTTTTTTTCATTACCTGATGAGCTCTCATCCTCGGATTTGAAGCTCGTTGTCGTAAGCTCCTCCTCAGTCTGAAGCTGCACATCATTTATTCTGAAGGGACCGGCGTTTTCTATAGTAAGCTTATATGGCTGCTCCTCGTTTTTCATAACTCTTCTGGAAGGAAGCTCCTGAAACACCTGAAAAAAATGATTACTTATCAAAATATAAACAGCGGAAATCGGTAAATAGAAAAGCACGCTGAAAAGACACATGTACGGGAGAGCACCTCCCATATATGATGCCCAAATTACAGCTGCTATCAGGATAATTAAGAAAACAAAAAGTCTTTTATAATTTACTTTCATTGCGGCACCGGATGATTGTTCAGAATCTGCAAAATAACTGTCTCTTGGGTCATTTTATTCATCTTGGCTTCCGCTGACAGAATCATTCTGTGGGGAAGAACATCCTTTGCTGTCTCCATAATATCAAGCGGAATGCAGTAATCCCTGCCCTCGATATACGCCCTTGCCTGAGACGCCCTGAGGAGGTCCAAAAGCGCTCTTGTGCTGGCACCGCACTTTATGCTGTGATGCTTTCTCGTCTCCTCGATAACCTTCACGGCATAATCCACAAGATCCTTATGAATCTCAACTCCGTTCACTTCCGTCTTCATGGAAATGATATCCTCCGCGTCAAGAACCTGCTCAGTCTTTGCATGTAGAGATCCATTTAAAAATTCCGATGCTATCTGTACAGAACTCTCCTCTGCAGGATAACCGACTGAGAGCTTCATCATGAATCTGTCAAGCTGCGCCTCAGGAAGCGGATAGGTTCCCGCCATCTCCATTGGGTTCTGGGTTCCTATAACCATAAACGGCTCCGGAATCGGAATTGTATTGCCATCGATTGTGACCTGTCTCTCCTCCATGGCTTCAAGAAGTGATGCCTGAGTCTTCGGAGAGGTTCTGTTTATCTCATCTGCCAGCACTATCTGATTCACAATAGGCCCCGGAAGAACCTCAAACTCTCCCTTTTCCATATGATAAATGGACAGTCCTGTTATATCGGATGGCATTGTATCTGGTGTACACTGAATTCTGGAAAAGCTGCATGACAGAGAATCCGAAAGCGCCCTCGCCAGGGAGGTCTTACCAACTCCCGGAACATCCTCTAAAAGAACATGACCGCCCGAGAGAAGCACTGTTATAACCTTCCTTATAACATCATCCTTCCCGATCAGGCGGTTCTTCATATTATTTGTTAAAAGTTCAATTTTATCCCTTGCCCCAACACTGATTTTTTCCATATTTCCCCCAAAACTTTACGATATAGTATTAAAAATCATTTTACCACAAAAACAGATTTGTGCAGAAAGTTTCGTAGTTTTCGTAAAAAATCAGCTGCATTTTCTTATGCCTTAAGAATCAGTATTCCGTTCTTTTCCAAAGTGCCTATTCCGGACTCTGTCTGATTCCACTTGCGGGAATAAACGACTCCGTTAAATTTACTTATATCTATCTGAACATCAGCTTCTTCGCAGTTTAGATAAACCTGCAGGCTTTCATTTTCACCATGCTTGATGTAAGAGATAACTCTGTCCTCCTTAACATCATTGGGGAAATGGAAATTCCTGCTCTTGCAGGACTCCATGCTCTTTCTCATGCTAACAAGCTTCTTCATATCAGAGATTTCAGCATCAAACTTACCCGCATCTATCTCATCCCACGGCATGCATCTTCTGCAATCGGGGTCGTAGGAGCCGTCCATTATGACCTCAGTTCCGTAATATATGCAGGGACTTCCCGGCATAGTAAAAAGTACCGCAAGCTGCTGATAGAATATGTCAACATTCCTTCCGCACTTTTCAAAAAGCCTGTTTGTATCATGGGAGTCCAGCAGATTAAAGAGAACATCGTTTACCTGTGAATAGTACATTGTAAAGCATCTGTTTATATCATATTCAAAGGTCTCCCTGCCTCTGTTTTTATAAACCCAGAAATCTGCAATGGCTGTGGATAACGGATAGTTCATTACTGAGTCATATTCATCTCCCTGAAGCCAGGATATGGAATCATGCCATATTTCTCCCAACAGATAAAAGTCGTCCTTCATTCTCTTTGTCATATATCGGACTGCCTTCAGGAATGAATGGGATATCTCATTACCTACATCGAACCTGAGTCCGTCTATATCAAATTCCTCTATCCAAAATCTGATAATATCAAGAAGATAATCCTGAACCGCAGGGTTACTGGTATTGAGCTTAGGCATATATTCTGCAAAGGCAAAGGAATAATATCTTCCATCTCTGGTATCTCTTCCCTGCTCAATTGGCCACTTGTTTATCATGTACCAGTCCGCATACTCAGAGGCCTCACCCTTTTCAAGAATGTCCTCCCACATGGGATGGTCTGCTCCTGTATGATTGAAAACCGCATCAAGCATAATACGGATTCCTGCTTCGTGCGCTTCCTTCACAAGGAG
The DNA here is from genome assembly GCF_000424125.1 of Butyrivibrio sp. FC2001. Classification (NCBI taxonomy): domain Bacteria; kingdom Bacillati; phylum Bacillota; class Clostridia; order Lachnospirales; family Lachnospiraceae; genus Butyrivibrio; species Butyrivibrio sp. FC2001. Next base: position 12,394 of record NZ_AUJH01000011.1, on the reverse strand, counting down.
CTTAAGGTCTTCATTTGTTCCAAAATGCGGATCAACCTTCTTGTAATCCCTGGTGTTATATTTGTGGTTACTGTGGGCCTCGAATATAGGATTTAAATATATTCCCGTAATACCAAGCTCCTTAAGATATGGGATCTTATCCCTGATACCCTTTATATCTCCTCCGTAGTAGTCATGAAGCTCTACCTTACCTGACTGCCAGGGAAGTACATTTTCTGGGTCAATGCTCTTGTCTCCATTACAGAATCTCTCAGGAAAAATCTGATACCACACAGTATCGTTAACCCACGCAGGAGTCCTGCAAACATCAGCAGGATTCATCCAGGGCATGATGAAATAGGACAGAGTCTTGCCATCCATCATCATCTCTTCCTCTGTGTAAAAGCCATCCTCAAAGTAGTTGATACATTCATCCTTTGAATGAATTTCAAAGTAATACTTGCATCTCTTGAATTCAGGCCTTAAAGTGGTGGTCCACCAGATGTGATCCTTGAGTCTCTTTTTGTAATATATCTCTTCTCTCTGTCCACTCCAGCGCTCGCATCCACCCATTATTCCCGCGTCATAGGGATCACCGTAAATGATATATATTCTGTCCACATCATAGCCGGTCTTTATATTTATAACGAGCTGGTCCTGATCGATGGAATAGCAGTACTGCTCTGACATTCTATGGTAAATAGCACTTAAATTCATAGTCACTCCTTTCGGAAAACGTTTTCCGTTGCAATAAAAACTATACCCCATAGTAAATCAGAAATCAATACCTATTTTTTACAATTAAAAATAGACCATCCTAATTAAATTTTTTCTTGAAAAATCAGACTATATCAGACGGGTTTGCACCTACGACTGCAATAAGATCCTCAGGAGAAAGCTCTATCTGATAGCCGACCTTCCCTGCGCTGACAAAGACCTTGTCATAGTTTTTTGCAGTTTCGTGAATGAAGGTCTTAAACTGCTTTTTCATTCCTATAGGAGAGCATCCGCCATGAACATATCCCGTGAGTGGAAGCAGCTCCTTCTGCTTTATCATGCTAACAGATTTTTCTGAAGCTGCTGATGCTGCCTTCTTTAAATTCAGCTCCTCCTTAACAGGAACGACAAAAACATAGTACTGCCCGCTTTTCCCCTGGGTCACGAGAGTCTTGAAAACCTTATCCGGGTTCTCCCCAAGAATACCGGCTATCTCCTCGCCGCTCATGGTTGCATCCGGCTTATATGCATGGCTCTCATAGGCGATTTTCTTGCCATCAAGAACTCTCATTACGTTTGTTTTTTCTTCTTTTGCCATAATATTTTCACTCCTCCGGACCCTTTATACCTGAATATCTATGGATGGCATGGTCGACACATACTTTATCATGTCCTTAAGATAATCCATGTTGGCTTTCATAATGGCTTTATCTTCCGATGCCCTGTGCTTTCTCTTTAGGTCTTCTAAGTCCTCTTTACTCATATGGGGATCCACGATTTCCATATTCTCAAACATCTCCATGGATTCCTCAAGTTCCTCAAGCTCCTCCTCACCGAATTCAGAAATCATCTCATTTAATTCAGTAAGCTTATCATCAGATAATGCTACTCCACTTTCTTTCATATTTTCAAGTACTTCATCGAGCATTTCTATTCTGGCATCGAATATCTCATCCTCTTTTTCAGACACCTCTTCTTCTTTTGCAAAAACCATCGCCTGTTGTATCTTGGTTGCAACTGTCTTGTAGTTATACTTTGGAGGCGTAGAAACCTCTTCTTCCTTAGCAGCTTCAGGTGAACCTGATTGCTGCAAAAAACCATTCAGCTTATCCTTGGAGGAAGCATTATTCAAAGTCTTCTCAGTCTGCTCCTCCTTAAGGCTCCTTATCATATGCCTCATCTGCACAGAAACACCCTTTGTTTCATCAGATGCCTTATCTACAAACTGGGACAGTGGATTCGATTTATTCTTTTTATCATTCTTTTTGGATTTGAGCGCAGAATCAGCGCCAAACTGACTTCGTATAAAGAAATTCTGCACATCCATGTTCTGCTGTATCTTCATGAAACACCTCCTTGTGTTCATAAAAGGGCATAGTTACAGCTTTCATCCCATATTTCGGATAATATGCAAAATAACTTAATAGCATCCCGGATTTTTCTGTAAACTTTTTCAAACCAGGACATAAAAAGGGCATTCAAGATTTATCTCAAATGCCCTTTTCATTATCAATTATTTAGTTTTTAAACTGTCAGTCTTACACTAAAATCAGTTCTATATCTGCCTGTTACAGCATCTTCTTCATCTCATCATGTACAAACTGAACCTTAGGTCCTACGATAACCTGAACCGTTGTCTTGGAAGGTCTTATAACGCCTGCGATTCCTGCCTTCTTTATAGTCTTCTCATCAACCTTTGTATAGTCAACTATCTCTGTACGGATTCTGGTTGCACAGTAATCAAGCTCCTTAATGTTCTCTTTTCCTCCAAGGCCTTCAAGAACAAGCTGTGCGATTGCTGTGAAATCATCGTTTGCGAGCTGGATATTGTTTTCATCCTCATCCTCGTCCTCGAAACGTCCGGGTGTCTTAAGATCGAACTTCACGATTACGAAGCGGAATACAACGTAGTAAACTACAGCAAATACAAGGCCTATCGGAATAAGTAACAGAGGATTAACAGCCATCGGTGCCTTGAAGCTAAGTACCCAGTCTACAAGACCTGCTGAGAAGTTAAATCCAAGTCTGAAGGGCAATATTGCACAGATGATAGCGGAAATACCTGCCAAAACAGCATGTACAAGATAAAGTCCCGGAGCAATAAACATAAATGCGAACTCAAGGGGCTCTGTGATACCTGTGAAAAATGATGCAAGAGCGCCTGCCATAAGAAGGGACGCTGCTGTCTTTTTCTTGGAATCCTTGGCTGTGTGATACATTGCAAGAGCACCTGCAGGAAGACCAAACATCATAACAGGGAAGAATCCAGTCATATACTGACCTGTAACGCCCTTTACCGCGCCTTCAGCACCTGACCAGAAAAGACCAAGGTCATTGATTCCTGCTGTATCGAACCAGAATACTGCATTAAGAGCATGGTGGAGTCCTAAAGGAATAAGTGCTCTGTTAAGCATTACATAGATACCTGCGCCGATGGGGCCAAGACCTAAAATAGTAGTTCCGAACAGAACAAGTGCGCCATAGATAACAGGCCATACAAAGTACAGAATTACAGATGCAATTACTGAAGCACCAGCGGTAACAATTGCTACGCATCTCTTTCCACTAAAGAATGCCAGCCAGTCCGGAAGCTTCGTATCCTTGAATCTGTTGTAGCACGAGGAACCGATTACACCGGAAAGGATACCAATAAACGCGTTACTGATCTTACCAAAGGCTGCATTAACCTCAGAGGGGTCAACGTGCTTATACATAGCTACAGCACCGGTGCTAAGGAGTGTTGTGATCATAAGAAATGAAACAAGACCTGCCAGAGCGCTGGTTCCATCATGATCCTGTGCCATTCCCACAGATACACCGATAGCGAACAAAATAGGAATCTGGTCGATAATAGCAGATGCGGCCTTAATGAAAAACGCCGCTAAAATGTTATTAGCACCCCATCCCGTCGGATCGATCCAATAACCAATACCATAGAGAATACCTGCCGCAGGAAGAACTGCAACAGGAAGCATTAGAGATTTACCGATCTTTTGCAAATACTTCATCATACCACTTTTCCTCCTTTATTTATGAAATTGTCACTACAATATCATTTACTTAAAAGAATAGCTGTATCTCCGGCAGCAACGGCTCCGGACTTCTTCTCAAACTTTGAGAATTTGCTGTGGTTTGAAATAACAACCGGTGTAATGACCTCGTATCCTGCATTTTTAACGCCATCAAGGTCCACCTCAACTATAAGATCTCCCTTTTTAACATCTGTTCCCTGTGTCGCATGTGTCGTGAAAAATTCACCCTTCAGGTTAACGGTATCAAGCCCTATGTGCACCAAAAGCTCTGCTCCATCAACAGTATTTATGCAAAAAGCATGACCTGTCGGGAACAGTGATATCAGTGCTCCATCAGCGGGCGCGTAGAATTTGCCATCAGAAGGTATGATTGCAACACCTTTACCCACCATCTCCTCGGAAAAGGTAGGATCACTGACCTGTGATATAGGTACAATTTCTCCGTTTACAGGAGAAGCAATTTCAATTTTATTGCCCTGGAAAATTTTGTTGAATAAACTCATTCAGAAGCCCCCTTGTATAAGAAAAACGTTTATGTATTTACTCCCCATACACTTCATTTATTCTCTTTTCATCCACCCCGAAGAACCAGGTGAGAATAAATCCTGCAGTATATGAAATGAGCATTGCTATCACGTATTGTACCTGTTTTCCAGGCTCAACAATAAGTAGTCCGAACAGTCCTGAAGCTCCCTGCGCTACTGCTCCGATATGGAAAAGAGATGCAGCAACACCCCCAAAGCCGGAGCCAAGACAAGCTGTTATAAAAGATTTACCCAGCGGAAGAGTAACCGCATACATCAGGGGTTCCCCAACCCCCAGAATTCCAACCGGTATGGAATCACGTATGAAGCCCTTCAGCTTCTTATTTTTCGTCTTAAAATAAAGTGCAAAACCACTTCCTACCTGCCCGCCTCCTGCCATCATAAGGATGGGTAACAGATAGTTGATTCCACCTGTCGGTCCTGACGGGTCATTTAGCATGGCATGAATAGGTATAAGTGCCTGGTGAAGTCCGGTCGCCACCAGCGGAAGGAATCCTGCTGAAAGAATATAGCCACCGATAAATCCCGTTTTGCCATAGACAAATTCTATGACATTATAAATTCCCTTTGTCAGAACAGCGCTAAGCGGCTGGATAATTGCCACGATTGCTACGACACCTATTATCAGAACAAGCAACGGACTGATAAAGGTATCAATCATTTTGGGCATTATCTTTCGAATCTTCTTCTCAAGAAATGCAAATGCTGCACCGGCGATAAATGCTGCGATAAGACCACCATGAGCGGGGTTGTACGGCTGCCCTGTCATTGGAAGTATTATCTGACTGTCGCCATAGGTTGCAAGAAGCGGCATCGATGGATTGGATATACATATCGCTCCCGCAATACCTCCGAGCACAGGAGATCCGCCAAACTCCTTCGCCGCGGTATAGCCAACAAATATCGGAAGGTAAGTAAAAACGGCCCATCCCATAGTACGAATACTCTCATACCACCACAAACCGCTAAATGCTCCTCCGGAAGCAACCTTTATGACATTGGTTATACCATTGATAAGTCCGCACGCCACGATTCCCGGTAGGAGCGGAACAAAAATGTCACCGATTCGTTTTAAAAAGCGTTGCACAGGTTTGTCGTGCTTAGCCTTCTGAGCTGTCTTGTTCTCCTTGGCAACATCATAAACAGAAGGATCTGTGCCACCCAGAAGCTGAGAGAATGCCTCATGAACTTCATTAACCTTACCGGGGCCAAACACTATCTGCAGAGTGTCGCCCTCAATAACTCCAAGCACGCCTTCAACTTTTTTTATTGCATCTATGTCCACCCTGGAAAGATCATGAACATCAACCCTGAGCCTTGTCATACAGGCTTCACTGTTTATGACATTCTCTTTACCCCCAAGGAATTTCAGCAGTTGTTTACATATCGCATCACAGTTCATCTCTATGTCTCCGCTGTGCTATACGTACCACGTCTTATGCTTCAATAAGCCTTGCTATTTATCCAGTAAAACATCATGCAAAATCATCGCTTAAATATATTTACATTATACCATATAACGTCATTTTTTATATCTTTATTGCCCATCTCATTTTTGTAGATTTACTTCTTGGATTCAGCCTGCACTCCTCCTGGGATGGACGTATCACATCACTTGAAACATCGCTGTATACGCCATTTTTCTTTAATTCCTTAAAGGACTTTTTCACCAGTCTGTCCTCTCCCGAATGGAAGGTCAGAATCGCCACACGTCCACCGGGATTAAGAATAGTCGGAAGCTTTTCAAGGAAAGAATAGAGAACCTCAAACTCACTGTTTACATCTATGCGCAGCGCCTGAAAAACTCTTGCGCAGGATTTCTTTATAGCCTGATCCTTCTCTTCCTTCGGAACCTTCCACAGCGCAGACTCTATTGCTTCCCTGAGCTCTTTAGTGGTGTCCATGGGCTTTCCTTTACTCATAAGTGAGAATACCTTATCCGCTATCTCCTTGGCATAGGGCTCATCGGAATTTTCTACCATCATTCCAATAAACTCCTCTTTGGTGATATTGTGAAGTCTCTCTGCTGCCGACTCTCCATGGTCGGGGTCGAGACGCAGATCCAGCGGTCCGTCTATCTTATATGAAAAGCCTCTCTTCGGGTCATCTATCTGCATGGAGGATACTCCAAGATCAGCGAGAACAAAATCAAACTTGCCCACCTCTTTTGAAACCTCATCTATATTGGCAAAGTTGATCAGTCTGAACTGGAAAACATCCTCACCAAAGCCTGCTGCCCTAAGCCTCTCAACTGTCTTTTTGGATTCAATAGGATCAACATCAAGACCGTAGATACATCCGCTCCCCTGAAGCTTCTCCAGCATTTTGGAGGTATGTCCGCCATATCCCAGGGTGCAGTCGAGTCCCTTCTGCCCCGGCTTAATATCAAGGAAATCCAGAATCTCCTTAACCATAATTGAGATATGCATTCCTGCAGGAGTGGAGCCCTTTGCTATAACATGAGCCACAGTATCGGCATACTTTTCAGGGTTATGCTCTTTATATTTTTCTTCAAATTTCTTTGGGTATTTACCTGAGTAATGAACCCTTCTCTTATGTTCTTTTTCTTCCATTTATCTATCCTTCTCCATTTACCATACGAATTTCAATTGCCCATCGATCCAGCTCTTTTGCTCTGCCTTGTGAATCTCATCCTCAGGTCTCACATTGCCGATAAGAAGCGGCGAATCCGGATCATGCTTTGCATAATTGTCCATTACGGTTTTTTCATCATAATTTGCGTAGCAGTATCTGCACATATGAAGACAGGTGTTGTACATTCCGATATCCCCGCCGAGGTAGCAGGCGCAGGAGGATCTGGCACCCTTCACCTTCGGGAACTCCATGGTGTTGTGAATGGCCTTTTCGTAAATTGGCTGAGTCATGCAGCCGCTGCAATCAGCCCCGAATCTTTGAAGCTCTGTTCCTTCACTGCAGGGTCTGAGGACCATTCCGTGCTCCTTGGCTATCTTTGCCATGTGTTCTCCAAGATAGAGCCTGTCCTTCCTTTCAACCGCCTTAGCTTCCGGGAAGTTCTTTTTTACCTTCTGATACAGATCGATAAAGCTTATAACCGCAGTCTCTGTATATCCATCCAGTGCCTTGGCTATCTTTTCAAATTGCTCGATGTGATAATCTGCGGTGTACTTTTCATCAATAAAAATGGGATCATATCTCCATCCCATGGAGTCTACGCCCGCAAATTCCGACAGCCTTTTGAAGGTCTCCACAACCTCCATGGAATCCGGAACCCTGGGTTCTATATCCTTTCCGAATCCTGTAATCGTCACATACCAGTACATCCCATAGGGCTTAAGAAGCTCCAAATGCTCCAGCATGGGCTTTGGATTCTTAGAGCAAAAGCATATAAGATCCACTACGGAAGGATTCAGATCATATTTAGTTATATAGGTCATATTAAATGGATTTCTGACGTAGACATAGCCTCCCTTTAATCTGTTGGCAAACCATTCAGAATAAAATGCAGGTATGTCCGTCCGAGATCCGGACTGAATTATCATTATTTATCCTCGTTTCGAGCTCTTTAATATATCATCTTTTATATGAATGCTTAGTACATCTCTTTAACAAGAAAGGGAGTATTCCTTTCCTATTACAATCGCCTTCGAATCATGTCCATGCCCAATCTCCCTGGTACATGCAACAGGAAGCTCCTTTGAAATATGCATTTTAAGCAAATCATAAACCGATAAAGATAGACCAGCTTTTTCATAATTTGTAAACGTACCAAGTATAACTCCAGCCACCTTATCAAAAACTCCCATATCTTCAAGCTGCGCAAAAAGCGTTGCTATCTGCCCCGACTCTCCTCCAAGGGATTCAAGAAATAATATCTTACCATTCATATCAGGGAAATACTTTGTCCCGGCGAGCTTGGTAAAGCATCGTATATTTCCTCCTACCACAACGCCTCTCATCGATTTTCCCTGCCAAAAACTGTAGTCGATATCAAAAAGGTCTCTGTTTTCTCCTGAAAGATAATCTGAAAAACGCTGCCTCTGTATCGTTGCATATTCCCATATAATATTTTTCACCTGATAAAGTACCGATTGCTTTCCAGTCATCGTATATATGGCATTTATCACGGTTGTCAGATCACTATATCCCCAAAATATTTTCTTTGTTTTGGAAATTGTCTCAAAATCCAGATACTTAAGAACTCCATTTGCCAGGTCACCACCTGAAATATCATAGATAGCTTCTATCTCATCATCTTTATAAAAGCTCATGAGATCAGCAGCTCTTTCCATATCAGTACCACTAAATTCGTCCACAGTTCTTATAATATGCGATGCCGGAACAGCTTCTATTTCCATATCCCTAAAAGCATCTACAAGCTCTGTGATCTGTCCTTCCCACTCAGCTAAATGCCCACTTGAACAGGCTGATAATCCTACTTTCATTTTTTCCTCCAACAATTAAAACTCCCTCTTACAGGCATTTTTATAATTTACATATTATTCGCCAACATTACAATCTTTTAATATTTACAACTATTGAACTATAGATTGCCTAAAATTAAAATATTTACAAGTAACTCTTTTAAAGTTATTTTTGCCTGGAGAATTCCAATGAAAAAATTCCTTGCTCTTTTGGCCAATTATAAAAACTCTTTATTTTTATCCACATGCCTATATGTTCACGTAACTTCATTTTTTACTACCTGTACTGTGGCGCAACTTATCTTGTACTAACCAATATCATCAGTTCAATTATCTATATCATTTTACTTGTTACTGCAAAGCGTGGAAATGACAGAAACATCATGATTGCTTTTATTGAAATCCTGATGTTCTCAATTGTCTGCGAGCTTCTCACCATTGGCAGCTGTGGTTTCATCTATTTCTCATTGGGCATGGTAGCTGTAATATTTCATCTTGTATCCACCACCAGATTTAAAAAAGCTTTACTCCAGTTAATAGGTATCCTGACCACTTTCGTTATCTTTTACAAATACTATACGAGAGCACCAGGTTAAGCTTGGAGATAATTCAATAAACTTCACAGCCACCTTTGGCCTTGCAAGCGGTAATGACCTTATGAAATATGAACAGGTGATAAATACTGCAGACCAAATGCTGTACTATGGCAAAAATCATGGTAAGAATTGCATCATCAAAGACATACCCTGATCCATTAATAAATCTACTTCATTAAACCACCATGAAAATAGCATTCATAAACTCTCACAATATCATTACAATAGCTTCGCCGTTTTTATAAAAAGCACTGGTCCTATCGCTGTTAAAGCCATTGATTTTCATTACTGATATCAGCGTATGCATGAAAAACCCGTGTGATATCAACACGCAATCCTCATTTTTTTCGATGATATCCTTTGTAAAACGTTCCGCCCTTTCTACTGTCTGCTTCCTAGTCTCAGGCTGCCTTTTATTGTCAGTCATCCATTGAATACGTCCTAAAAAGTACCAAACCCATATCGGAAGCTTTAATTTTGTATCAAAGGCAGCTTTCATTGGAACTTCATGGATAAGCTCGGATTTGCAAAAATCCCTCTCACCATATAGCATCTTAGCAGTCTGAGTACTCCTATCCAAAGTACTTACATATATGGTAGGAACCTCATTAGTAGCTACTCTTGTCATTTCTTCAATAGGCGCGGTGTCATAAAGCCTGCATTCTTCATCAAATTCATCTGAGGAGCAGCTCTTTTTCCAAATATGTTTCACTTTTCCATGGCGTATTATAGTTACTTTCAAATCTGATTCCCCTAATTCTTACTTTTCATAAATGACTCATGTCTATATCTAAACACAATGCTCTAGTTTCGAATTTGCATCCATTCACTTTTTAATCGTTCCATATTCCATGCAGCATTGGCAGGACTGGTTGAAGGCAGGCATATAGCCTCTCTTTGTATGAGCTTCTTAGTATATTTTTCATAGTACTTATATGCCGTCTTGCCATTAACATAAATGTTTCTGATATTGGCAGCATCAAGGATAATACTAAGATCATTTGGAACTACGTTTTTTATGCTGGCATCTGATGATCCCACTATATCGCAGGACTTGATAACATCCCACACTGCAATATTATGGCGAAGTAAAAACGCCCTTTTCTCCTCAATTGATTCCGGCATATCATCCTCAAAGATTGAAGCAAGCAGCTTCCAGAACCGATTCTGTGGATGTCCATAGAAAAAACAAGCTTCCCGAGACTTAACAGAAGGAAAGCTTCCCAAAATCAAAACCTTTGAATTTTCATCATAAACAGGTGGTATCGGATGTATTATCATTTAGTGATGGCAGCCTCCATGTCCGCAGGAATGGCCCTCACCATGCTCATGGTCATGATGATCGCAGTTAGCCTCACCGCTTGCATCAAGAGTTCCAGCAATCAGAGCCTCGACAGCTGCATCTGTGCTTCCACTTGCTCCCGCATAAAGTTTGATGCCGGCTTCCTGAAGCGCTCTCTGTGCTCCACCACCAATTCCACCGCAGATAAGTGCATCAACTTTTGCGATATTAAGAATGCCAGCAAGTGCACCACATCCCTCATCGTTTGTGCCAAGGATCCTGGAATCAACTACTTTGTTATCTTCGATGTCGTAAACCTTGAACTGCTCTGTTCTTCCAAAATGTCCGAAAACATTGCCATTATCATATGTTACTGCTACTCTCATTGTCTTATCTCCTTTTTCATTCATGCTTATCTGTAAGCTGTTTCTTTCTGTGTCAATTTCGATATTGCCACCGGCAATGGAAAGTCTCTTGCCCTCTACAACAGCGCTGACAAGTTTCTTCCTTGCATTCTCATACATGGCCGTCACTGTTGTCCTTGCAACACCCATTCGTAAAGCGCATTCTTCCTGGTTTAACCCTTCATAATCCAAAAGCCTTATAGTCTCAAATTCATCCAGGAACATCTCTATTGTTTCAAAGATATCATTTTCCGCATCTTCAGGAATAAAGCTGTAATAATCCGGAAAACGACATATTCTCCTGCACTTTGGTGTTCTTGACATAGCTATCCTCCATTAATCAAAATTGACATATGTCAGATAAAATATTACACCCATTCTGACATATGTCAATATAATGTCATGTTATTCTATTATCATTGAGAGTTTTTTCCCCATGAAAATACCAAAAATGCAACAGCAAGCACTTAGTCCCACATACACTCCTCCAAGTGCGTATGCTTTCTTCTCAAACAGATTAAATGCCTCAAGTGAAAACGTAGAAAATGTTGTAAATCCGCCACATACACCGGTCTTCCAGAACAGAACTGTATTAGGCGTTACATCTCCCTTTTCATCTGTTATTCCTACGATAAAACCTATAAGAATTGCACCAAGAATGTTTGTTACCAATGTCAGTATCGGAAACTGTGTTTTCACAGGTATAAGACTTATCGCATATCGTGCTACAGCTCCCAATGCACCGCCAAGCGCCACAAAGACAAAACTCAACATTCAATCTACCTCTTTTCCATCATCCCTTTTACTATTTCGTATACTTTTTTCATCAGAATAATATAGGTTGCCCCAAAAGCTCCAGCAGCCATTATCCGGGCACATTTCTTTTTCTGAGGATCAATACAGGTGCCGGCTATGACGCCTAAAGAAAACAGGCATATTTTTGTCAGTGCAAAATCTCTCCAATCACTCTTTGCTGCATATTGGTTACCAAGTTCAAATAACTGATTCATTTACTTGTTCTCCATTCTTTCGACAAAATCGTCTATCGCTTCCTCTAAAGACAAATCTGGATTCACATGTATATAATTCAATATAACAAAAAAGAGAAGCGCAATCTACTTACACTTCTCTCTTCATGCCGGCGACCGGGATCGAACCGGTACGGGTATCGCTACCCACGGGATTTTAAGTCCCGGGCGTCTGCCAGTTCCGCCACGCCGGCGTTTATTAACAAAAAGTCGCTACTATAGCGACTTCTTAAGTGGAGCTTCGGGGACTCGAACCCAGGACCGACCGGTTATGAGCCGGTTGCTCTAACCAACTGAGCTAAAGCTCCTAATGAATGACTCCGACGAGGCTCGAACTCGTGTTACCGCCGTGAAAGGGCGATGTCTTAACCACTTGACCACGGAGCCGTGTTTTTCCTGCCTCGCAGG
>NZ_KE384134.1:41637-248501 GCF_000424125.1 Butyrivibrio sp. FC2001 | reverse complement strand
TGTTAATAGTTACTTCTTTCAATTTAATCCTCCTTGTATGTCTGTGTCATAAGACCATACAAGGTAACGAAATAGAAGAAAACCAACGAATCCAACTACTATAATTATATCCTACAACGTTCATTCAAACAATCTGTGGAAAAGGTGGGAGATGCTCCCGGATACCCAATATGGTCGTCTGACCAGAGGTAATATTACGACGGAAAAAGAAATATGCCAATTATAAAATAAACACAATATACAAAAATAGTGCTTTACATGACTGGACGAAAGGATGCAAAAGTCTAACCAGAGTGCTACAATCAAACTTGTTATGATAAGCTGACACAGACCTATGCGGTTGAATCTTTCCGTATATATTGCAAGGCTAAGAAGTAACATATATCTGGACATTCATGGACAAAACAGCAGAGGAAATTATGGACACAGGGAATTTTAAAACAGGACTTATAATGGAAGGCGGCGCAATGCGCGGAATGTTTACAGCAGGGATCATGGATGTTTTCATGGAAAATGACATTCATTTTGACGGAGCTGCAGGCATTTCAGCGGGTGCTATTTTCGGATGCAATTATAAGTCCCATCAGATAGGAAGGGCTATCAGATATAACAAGAAATATGGCAGAGACCCTAGATATTGCAGTATATGGTCTCTTATAAAAACCGGGGACCTGTACGGCGTTGATTTTTGCTATCACAAAATACCTGAAAAGCTTGATGTTTTTGACCGCGTCACCTTTGAGAGAAATCCCATGGAATTCTATGTTGGTGCGACGGATGTTGCTACAGGCAGAATAGCATTCCACAACTGCATGGATGGCAGGGAAAAGGATATAGAGTGGATGAGAGCTTCTGCTTCGATGCCCTTTGTATCAAGACCAGTCAAAATAGATGGCAGGCTCTATCTCGATGGCGGAATCACGGATCCGGTGCCCTATAAGCATATGGAAAAGCTGGGATATAACCGAAATGTCATTATCCTTACCCAGCCCAAGGGCTATCAGAAAAAGGAGCACAATCCCCGTCTGATAAAATCTCTTCTTCGCAAATACCCTGCTGTGGCAGAGGCAATGATCAATCGTCCGAAGGTTTACAATCGTCAGATGCAGGAGATACTTGAAAGAGAAGAGAGCGGAACGAGCCTTGTAATAAGGCCGCCGGAATCTCTGGGAATAAGCCGCACAGAAAACAACCCCTCAGAGCTGGAATGGGTTTACCAGACCGGAAGGGTTGAGGCTAAGAAAAGATTATCTGAGGTTAAGAAATTCCTGCAAATGTAACATAGGAGCCGTTTTGGCGCTTACTCTCGTAGGCGCCAGGACGGCTCTTGAAATAAATGGGCAGGAAAATTATAAGCCGATATACTTTTTCCTGAGATAGAAGCCAAGACCAACGAGTCCTATGGTTTCCGTAAAATGGAAAATGATGGAGGACCACACTATACCTACGCTGTAGCCTGCGATTCTCACGGTATGCATGCCGAGAAGCACAAAAGCCAGAAGGAAAATGGAGATAAGGAACAGAGCCACTATTTTCAGCAGCTTATCATGAAGAAAAATGCCCGTGATAAAAATACCCAGCAAAAGGGCAGTAAGTATGCTTATATATTTGAATCCGTGGGTGTTGTTATAGATTGCAACAAAGGCCTTACCTCCGGTTCCTGCCGAAGCGCTAAGACCTGTAAGGTCAAGAATGAAGCGTCTGTATACGATGGAGCAAATGTCATAAACAAGGCGCACGCCTACAAGGATGACTCCCCACAGCTCTATGAGCTCGATGATGGATTCGCCTGAGAGGGCAGGGATATCCTTACCCATTACCTCCTGCTGGAGAACAGCCATCTGAAGCTTGTCAGATTCATCCACAACAGACAGGGATCTTTTCAGCTTTAACCAGGATGATAAAAAGACGAACGCCATTAACAGAATCATGATAGTGGATACCACAACCTGACTCGTAAATGCTAAGGTGCTCACCATGGCAGGGGCAGTAAAATTCCCTGAAACAATAATTTTTCTCACTATGAAAAGCACGAAGTTCGCCAAAATATGAATGCCTGAAGCGAGAAATAATGAAGTTGAGAGGTAGTGTGTTTTTTTATTTATAAACATAACTTTATTTTATCATGTTGCAGCAGTTACGTGGTATTTTGTTTGTGAAATTACGATTGTAAGTTTGACATAAAAAGGAAACGGAAATATAATCAGTTTGATTTGTTAGCCATGAGCAATAGATAGGGACGGATATATGCAGAGTTTAAGCAATAATAAGAACAGCATAAAGAAACTTCTTGTAGCATACACCGCTTTTGCGATGCTTTTTGTTGTGCTGTTTTCAGCTGTGTTTGTTTCCGTAGAGTCATTCCATGACTGCGATGGCGAGAGCTGCCCTGTCTGCGCCATGATCCAGCAGTGTGAAAATAACCTAAGTCAGCTCGGTGATGGACTTGTTGCGCTTTACATGGCCTTTTTAGCAGTACTTCTTCTTGGTACTGTTTTAATCTTAAAGGATATTGTTCTGGTGTATTCCACACCTGTCAGTTCCATGGTTCGAATGAACGATTAAATAGTTGTCCTTAAATACTGCGCAGGGGATACTATGCCCTTTGAAGCAGTAATCATTCATTTTCCTAAATACAAATTGAATAAAGAGAGGATATATCTATTATGAAGAGATTTATATCATTAGCAGCGGTTGCATTAGCAGCGATGCTTTGTTTTTGTGCGTGTGGAAAGGCTTCCGGCAAGATTCCGGCTCCTGAGACCTCAGCCAATGAGGCTTCAACCACTGAGGATTCAAGTAATGATACTCCAACCACTGAGGCTTCAGCGCCTAAGATTGTCTGCACTATTTTCCCTGAGTATGACTGGGTAAGAGAGATTCTCGGTGAAAAGGCAGAGGGGGCAGATCTTACCATGCTTCTTGATAACGGAGTTGACCTTCACAGCTACCAGCCAACTGCAGAGGATATCGTGAAAATATCAGAGTGCGATCTTTTCATCTATGTTGGCGGAGAGTCAGACGGCTGGGTAGATGATGCACTTAAGGAAAAGACCAATAAGGATATGGTTGTGATAAACCTCCTTGATACTCTTGGAGACAATGTAAAGGAAGAAGAGGTTGTAGAGGGTATGGAGGCTGAAGAAGAGGAGGAAGAAGAGGGCGAAGAGGAAGAAGGACCTGAGTATGACGAGCATGTATGGCTCTCACTTAAGAACACCAAGATTCTTGTGGCTGCCATAGCAGACGCCCTTGAGAAAATCGATTCCGAAAATGCAGACATCTATAAGAAAAACGCAGAGGAGTACACTGCAAAGCTGGATGCTCTCGATGCAGAGTACGCAGATACTGTGAAAAACGCAGCTTTGGATACTGTGCTTTTTGGTGACAGATTCCCCTTCAGATACATGGTTGATGATTACGGCCTTAAGTACTATGCAGCATTTGTGGGATGCTCCGCAGAGACAGAGGCCAGCTTTGAAACTATAGCTTTTCTTGCGGGAAAAGTGGACGAGCTTGGCTTAAAGAATGTGCTCACTATTGAGGGACAAAACCACAAGATAGCAGAAACGATCATACAGAATACCAGTACTAAGGATCAGGGTGTTTTGACCATGGATTCCATGCAGAGCACAACCACAGAGGATGTTCAGGGTGGCGCAACCTATCTTGGTATCATGGAGAGCAATCTTGAAGTGCTAAAAGAGGCGCTTAACTAATTAAAGCAATACGAAAGAGAGAAATATATGAAATTACTAACTGTCAGCAATCTGACCCTTGGCTATGACAACAGAGCTGTCATGGAAAATGTGAATTTTGAAGTAAATGAGGGAGACTACCTGTGTATAGTCGGCGAGAACGGCTCCGGAAAATCTACTCTTATGAAGACACTTCTTGGACTGTGTGAGCCCCTGTCAGGCGAGATACAATATGAAAATGGTATATGCAAAAGCGAGATCGGTTATCTGCCGCAGCAGACCATAGTTCAGAAGGATTTTCCTGCTTCTGTAAAGGAGATAGTACTATCAGGATGTCAGTCAAAGCTTGGACTAAAGCCCTTTTACGGAAAAAAAGAAAAGGCGACAGCCTTAGCCAACATGGAAAAGCTGGGGATATCAGACCTTGCTGACAGGTGCTACAGAGAATTATCTGGCGGACAACAGCAGAGAGTCCTTCTTGCAAGGGCACTCTGTGCCGCAGGGAAAATTCTCCTTCTGGATGAGCCGGTAGCGGGGCTTGATCCTCAGATAACCGTGCAGATGTATGAGCTGATATCGAGTCTTAACAAGGAAGGCATGACTATCATCATGATATCTCATGACATATATGGGGCACTGGGTAACGCCACACATATACTTCACATGGGAGAGAAGGCTACGTTTGCGACAAGAGAAGACTTTGTGAAAAGTGATATAGGAAAGCTCTACATCAGCTATGAGCAGCTCTGCGAGAGAAGGGTGGTGTGATATGGAAAAACTGATACTTTATATGAATTATCCCTTCGTAAGGTATGCGCTTATAGTGGGCGTGCTGATAGCGCTGTGTTCATCACTTTTGGGAGTTTCACTGGTGTTAAAAAGATATTCCTATATAGGAGACGGGCTTTCCCATGTGGCCTTTGGAGGAATTGCCATAGCCAGTGTTGCCAATCTGTCAAACAGGATGACAGTGGTGTTACCTGTTACGGTCATAAGTGCAATCCTGCTTCTTAGAACAGGGCATAACGCCAAGGTAAAGGGCGACGCTGCAATTGCCATGATATCCGTGGGGGCTCTGGCATTTGGATACCTTATCATGAATGTGTTTGGCAGCAGCTCCAATCTTACAGGGGATGTGTGTACCACACTTTTTGGTTCCACATCAATCCTTACACTCACTATGACGGATGTGTGGCTATGCATAATAATGTCCGTGCTTGTGGTGGCAGCCTATATATTCCTTTATAACAGAATCTTTGCGGTGACCTTTGATGAGAATTTCGCCAGAGCAAGTGGCACAAAGGTGGATTTTTATAATCTTCTCATCGCCATAGTAACAGCCGTAATTATCGTTCTTGCCATGAATCTTGTAGGTTCACTTTTGATATCGGCGCTTATTATTTTTCCTGCGCTGTCTGCCATGAGGTTATTTACAAGCTTTAGAGGTGTAACTGTTTTTTCAGCCATTTTTTCAGTGATATGTGCACTTCTTGGAATAATAGTCTCGATACTTGCAGGGACACCTGTGGGCTCAACGATCGTGGCAACTGATGCTTTGGGATTCGCGCTCTGCTGCGCTACGTCCTTTGGAAAGCGCAGACTGGCATAAGGGGAGGTTAAATACATTATGAAAAAAGCAAGAAGAATAATCTCTGTAGGCCTGATAATGCTTGCTATGGCTACAGCCTGCGGGAAGGAGAAAACGCCTCCTGCAACCGGCAAAACAATAGATGATGCTGCTACAGAAAAGATCACTATAGAAGATACAGCACAGCAGGAGAACACTACTCAGGAAGAATCAATTGCTTCTTCCGGGGACTCCTCCACGGTAGACCTCACGATCCTTTCACCGACTATTGTTTACGGAGAAGTCTTCCAGATGATGTACTACCCTGAAAACTACATCGGAAAAACGGTGAAAATGCAGGGACTTTACGATATCTACACTGACGAGAGCACAGGTAAAACCTATCATGCATGTATTATCCAGGATGCCACAGCCTGCTGTGCACAGGGTATAGAGTTTGAGCTTGCAGATAGCGATTATCCGGGCACAGATACTATGGAAGTTACGGTGGAGGGAACTTTTGCAACCTATGAGGAAAACGGGACAAAATACTGCACCCTTAAAGACGCTGAGCTTGTAAACTGAGGAAAGGAATCCGTCCGAAAAACCTTACATGAATATAATGCAATATAAAGAGTAGTATAGTAAAATTAATATTGTATGCAGTTTTATGTATTGGAGGTAGGATATGGATAATTCGTTTCCACAGATTAAAACATTTTTTGGCTTTGGGTGTATGAGACTCCCGATGATTGGCACAGAGGTGGATATCGAGCAGTTTAAAGACATGGCAGATTATTTTATCGAAAACGGCTTTAACTATTTTGATACCGCATACGGTTACATTGACGGCAAATCAGAGAAGGCTATTAAGGTAGCAGTTTCCGACAGATATTCAAGAGATAAGTTCCTTCTTACAGATAAGCTTACAGAGCCTTATTTTAATAAAGAAGAGGATATCAGACCGTTTTTTCAGAGTCAGCTTGATGCCTGCGGCGTTGAGTACTTTGACTTTTACCTGATGCACGCGCAGAATGCCAAGAATTTTGAGCATTTCAAGAAGTGCAGAGCTTATGAGACAGCATTTGATTTAAAGAAAGAGGGCAAGATTAAGCATGTGGGTCTTTCCTTCCATGACAGTGCTGAGGTTCTCGATAAGATTCTCACAACTTATCCTGAGGTTGAGATCGTTCAGATCCAGTTCAATTATATGGATTATGAGGATCCCGGAGTTCAGAGCCGTAAGTGCCTTGAGGTATGCAGAAAGCATGGTAAGCCTGTGATCGTTATGGAGCCTGTAAAGGGCGGCAATCTTGTAAATCTTCCCGAGGAAGCTCAGAAGGTCTTTGATGAGCTGGGAGCAGGTCTTTCAAATGCCAGCTACGCCATCAGATTTGCAGCCAGCCAGGAAGGAATAAGAATTGTCCTCTCCGGAATGAGTGACATGGCTCAGATGAAGGATAACGTTTCCTTCATGAAGGACTTTAAGCCTCTTGATGAGACAGAAATGGGCGCTATTGCCAAGGTAACAGGTATTTACAAGGGACTTGATACAATTCCCTGCACATCCTGTCACTACTGCGTTGAGCAGAACCACTGTCCTATGAATATCATGATTCCCGAGATTTTCTCCTGCATGAATACCAGGAAGATCTTCAATGACTGGAATCAGAAGATGTACTATGAAAATGTTCTTACTGCAGACGGTAAGGGCAAGGCAAGTGCATGTATTGAGTGCGGAGGCTGCGAAACAGCATGCCCTCAGCATCTTGAGATAAGATCACTTCTTAAGGATGTGGCAAAAGAATTTGAGTCATAAATAACAGTAAAAATACAGACAGTCATTGCATAACGGCAGTGGCTGTCTTTTTTTGGCCTATAAATTTCAAAAACATTTTATTGGTTTTTTATTAAATTTGTATTCCAAATATTGTATGATTTAATAGTAATATTATGGATAAAAATAGCGGTATTTTGCCTTTAGGGTTTTTTATATGCAATCACAGGTATATAGTCAGGCCAGGAACAGAATATTTCTTGCTTCATTCGTATGCATCGGAGTCATAATAAATGTACTTTTGTACTTTATTATGAATAAATTTGGTGTGCCTCTTTATATGGACACACTGGGAACTATTTTTGTCACAATAGCGGTGGGACCCTTCTTTGGAATAATGACTGCCGTTATTTCCAATACTCTTTGCATGGTCTTTAATGGACATGCCATCTATTATTCTGCTGTAAATGCGCTCATTGCCGTTCACACCTTCAGTTTTATGAAAAGACATTCATTAAAAAAACAGAAGGATATAGCAAAACTAATCCTTTTACTGGCTATGGTAACAGGACTTTTAAGCACGGTTATCCAGTATCTTCTTGGCGAGATACATTCTACTGTGACTAGCAGAAATGCTGAATATTTCTCAGACAATTTTGGTGTTCCCTTCATCCTTGCAGTGACGATGCTTAATATTCTCCTGAATATTATTGATAAGGGATTCTCTGTTGCCATAGTTTTGGGTGTTCTTCGAATAATGCCTGTAAAGGTTTCAACGCTGCTAAGGGAAAGCACTCTTAAACAGAGCTTGAGTTCCATAATACATCTGAAGAATGCTGACAAAAATAAAAGTGGTATTAAGTATTCCATTCGAACCAGAGAGACCCTTTCACTTGTTGTGACCTCTATTGCAATAGTGGTTGCCATGACCTGGATCGGACTCAATCTGTACTTTGAGGATGGTAAACAGAGCAGATCTGAAAATGCATATAATGCGGCCAGATTTGCGGCTGAAGTAATTGATGCGGACAGAGTGGAGGAATTTGTAAAGGAAGGAGAGGCAGCCTCAGGATATAAAGAAACTAAGGATATGCTTACAAAGATAAAGGAAAATGCGGCAGGAATTAACTTCCTGTATGCTGTTGTGATGAGAGAAAATGGCTGCCAGGTTGTATTCGATGTTGATACAGAAGAGCAGAGCGGCCATGAGCCCGGAGATGTTGTAAGCTACGAAAAGGATATACTTCCCTATATTCCTGCGCTTCTCAACGGTGAAGCGATTGAACCACTGGTTTCAGACGGTATAAGAGAGTGGAGCGAGACCATTTTTTATCCTGTGAAGAACAGCTCCGGAAAGACTGCCTGCTATGTTGGCTGTCAGGTTTCTCTTGGCTATGATGCTGATTATATGAGAAATTTTATTATAAGGGTGCTGCTTATATTGGCGGGACTTTTCATACTGCTTGTGGCACATGAGCTGTGGATGACAAATATTTATGTATCATATCCCATAAGATCCATGTCGTCCGTTATGGATTCCTTCGCTGATAGCGGTGATGAGCAGAGGGCTCTTGATGAAAACGTCCGCAAGATCAGGGAGCTTGGAATTCACACCGGTGATGAGGTTGAAAAGCTTTATCAGACTCTTTGCGATATGACCCTTAACCAGGCAGAGCAGATGAGGAATATCAGACGTCTGACCGATTCTACAATGAAGATGCAGGACGGACTTATTCTTACCATGGCGGACATGGTCGAGAGCAGGGACTCTGACACGGGAGCTCACGTTCAGAAGACCTCAGCATACGTAAAGATAATTGTGGAGGGACTTAGGGATAAGGGCTATTACCCTGAAAAGATCAATCCCAAATTTATCTCTGATATTGTGAGATCTGCACCTCTTCACGATGTAGGAAAAATCAACATATCCGATAAAATCCTCAATAAGCCCGGTAAGCTTACGGAAGAGGAATTCGAGATTATGAAAACTCATACCACAGCAGGTAAAGAGATAATAGAGAAGGCTATTAATACGGTTAAGGGTGGTAGCTACTTAAAGGAAGCCAGAAATATGGCTGCTTACCACCATGAGAGATGGGATGGAAAGGGCTATCCCGAAGGGCTTCACGGTGAGGTTATTCCGCTTTCCGCAAGAATCATGGCGGTTGCGGATGTGTTTGATGCGATTACCTCCAGAAGAGTGTATAAGCCACCGTTTACGCTTGAAAAGGCACTTGAGATCCTGCAGGAGGGTGCAGGAACTCAGTTTGATGCGAAATGTGTAGAAGTTTTCATGGATTCACTTCCTGAGATAAAGGTAATTCTTAATAAGTATAATCAGTAAATTACACGCACTCCTTTTTATGTGGGTGATATGACCTATGGAGGTTGTCAGTGACTGGCAGGTTTAACAGGACTAATCTATTAAGAATATATTTGGCGGCTCTTTCTGTCACTGCGCTCGTTTTTGGCGGAACTAAGGTTATGGCTGAGGATGAGAGCGCGTTGAAGACAGGAGGGGGCTATGCGGTCTCCAAGCAGACTGATAAGGTGGGGTATTCTGCGCAGATTTATGATGCAGAGAATGGCCTTATTACGTCTGATGCCAATTGTATCTTAGGTGCCAGTGACGGCTCCATCTGGGTTGGTGGCTACAGCGGAATACTACGCTATGACGGTTCAACCTTTGAAAAGCTGGATACCGCAGACGGACTTACCAGCGGACGAGGAATCTTTGAGGATTCCAGACGAAGAATATTTGTAGGAACAAATGATAACGGTGTTGTAGTGATTGACGGCGAAGAACGTATTCATTACACCTACAAGGAAGGTCTTCCCTCATCCTCGATAAGGGCGTTTGCTGAGGATAATAATGGAAATGTATTTATCGGTACTACATCAGGTATTGCGTATATATCACCTGATGGTGCGCTCCGAGTCCTTGATGATGCGAGGATAAACGAGGAGAGAATATTAAAGCTTGAAGCTGATACTAACGGAAGGATTTACGGACAGACCAAGAATGGCGTAATCTTTGCCATTGATAACTGTGAGGTTACAGAGTTCTATGACTATGAAGAGCTTGGCATGGAAAAAATCACATGTATTCTGGCTGATCCCAATAATCCCGGAATGGTATATATCACGACTTCAGGCTCCGCTATATACTACGGTCAGTTTGGAGCAAGATACATAAACATGAAAAGAATATCCATTTTGCCGCTGGAAAACATCCACTGGATCAGCTATGACTGTGACCGTGTGTGGGTGTCTACAACGGAGGCAATAGGATATCTGGATGATCAGAAGCATTTTCATGAGGTTAAAAATCTCCCCATGAACAGCTCCATAGAGATGACAACCTCTGACTATCAGGGTAACCTATGGGCTGCCTCATCCACGCAGGGAATAATGAAGGTTGTTACCAATAATTTTGAGGATCTGTTCGAGCTTGCAGACATTAGGAAGCTGGTTACAAATGCGACCTGCCTTCATAAGGATAAGCTTTATGTCGGAACCGATTGGGGACTCTTTATTATCGATAAAAATAACGAGGCTATTACCAACAAGGTTACGAATTACTTTAAGGATACCAGGATAAGATGCCTCATGGAGGACAGTAAGAATAATCTCTGGGTATCCACATATACCGGCGGAAAAGGACTTGTCTGTGTAAACAGTGCAGGAGAAATTACTTCTTATACATCATATAACGGACTTCCGCATAATGAGGTCAGAGCTACCTATGAGGCAGCAGATGGCAGCATTTTAGTTGCCACCAACGGTGGTCTTGCGGTCATTCAGAATGGAAAAATAGTAAAATGTGTCTGCTCCGAGGACGGAATAAAAAATACGATTTTCCTTTCAGTGATCGAGGATGCAGACGGAAAAATATATGTTGGTACGGACGGCGACGGTATATACGTTATAGACGGCGATAAAATTGACAGAATTGGCAGAGATGACGGACTTACCAGCGATGTCATCATGAAGATCAAGGAGGATAAAAAGAGAGGCTTATACTGGCTTGTAACCTCTAACTCCATTCAATATATGAAGGATGGTGTTATACATGAGATTTCTACCTTCCCGTATAACAACAACTACGACATCTACTTTGATGATAACGGATATGCCTGGGTGCTTTCTGCCTGTGGTATCTACAAGATCAAGGCAGATGATATGCTGAGTGATTCGGTTTCTGATTACAGACTCTATACGATAGAGAATGGACTTCCCTATTCCATTACCTCCAATTCACGAAGTGATCAGGATGAAAATGGCAATCTGTATATGTCCGGAAGATATGGTGTTATTAAGGTAAATACCAATGACTTCCTGGAAGAGAGTATAGATATAAAGGTAGCAGTCAACTCAGTATACTGTGGTGACACAAAGATATTACCCGATGATGAGGGCAAATATGTAATCCCTCCTTCAGGGGAGAGAATAAGAATTCAGGCATCAATTATGGACTACACCATGGTCAATCCCATGGTCAGGCTATACCTGGAGGGAAGACAGGATGATGGAATAACCAAGCCCAGAAGTGAGATGTTCCCTCTTGAATATACGGACCTTCCTTATGGTAACTACAAGCTTCATATTCAGGTTATGGGCCACAATGAAGAGGAGATAATTCTGGATGAAGCCTTTGATATTATAAAAAAGCCGAGATTTACCGAGCTTTTCATATTCAGAATGCTTTTTGCAATACTGCTGTCTGCGCTGGTTGGCTTCATAGTTTATAAGGTAATGAAGGCCACCGTAGTTAACAGGCAGTACGTTGAAATAAAGAAGGCAAGAGATGAAGCGGAGAGAGCAAACTCTGCAAAGACCAGATTCCTTGCCAATATTTCACATGAGATCAGAACTCCTATCAATACCATTATGGGTATGAATGAGATGGTCATGAGAGAGGATGCCACCGGAGTTCCCAAGGGATATTTCATGTCAATGATGAACTATTCCTTCGATATTAAAAATGCTGCGGAGTCACTACTTGGTCTCATAAGTGACCTCCTTGATATGTCCAAGATTGAATCAGGTAAGATGCACCTGGTTCAGGAGGAATATGATGTTCAGGATATGCTCCGTGCAATAGTGAGCATGATCCGCATTAGAAGTACACAGAAGGAACTGACCTTTGACGTTGTAGTGGATGAAATGCTGCCAAAGCGCCTCTACGGAGATGATGGTAAGATAAAGCAGATAGTACTTAACCTCCTCACCAACGCTGTTAAGTATACCAACTATGGCGGATTTATTCTTAATGTGACGATGGTGACCAGAGAGGATAATGACTGCGAGATCAATTTCGTTGTAAAGGACACCGGAATTGGTATTAAAGAAGAGGACATGGAGAGGCTCTTTACAGCTTATGAGAGACTTGATGAGGAGAAAAACAGCGGAATTCAGGGAACCGGTCTTGGACTTGATATCTCAAGAAGATTTGCAGAGCTTATGGGTGGATCATTAACCTGTAAGAGTGTCTATGGAGAGGGCTCTGAGTTTACCTTCGTAGTTCATCAGAAGATTATAGATCCAACTCCGCTTGGAATATTTGTAGAGCATGAGGAGGTTGTGGCTGCGGGACCTTATGTTCCTAAGTTCGTTGCTCCTGATGCAGATGTTCTGGTGGTGGATGATAGTCCTATGAATCTGAATGTCATTAAGGGACTTTTGAAGGCGACCAAGGTATTTGTGACCACAGCATCAAGTGGAGCTGAGTGTCTGGAGAAAATTGCAGAGAACAACTATAATGTTGTTTTCCTTGATCACATGATGCCTGAAATGGATGGAATAGAGACCCTTGCAAGGATTCGTTTGATGAGGCCGGATCTCCCTGTTTATGCTCTTACAGCCAACGCTTCAAACAGTGCAGACTTCTATATTGAAAAGGGCTTTAACGGATATCTGACCAAGCCTGTTGACTGCGAAGCGCTTGAAAAAACCATCATGAAGCATATTCCTGAAGAGATGATGGAAAAGGCTGATGAATCTGATGCCATTGAGGATCTCAAGGAAATTCCCGAGGAGCTTTCATGGATTAAGGATATTCCTGAGATATCCGTTGATGAGGGTATCAAAAACTCCGGTGGAATCAGTAGCTACATATTCTCATTGCAGCTTTTCCTGGATACTATAGATGGCAATGCCAGGGTTATTCAGGATGCTTATGATAGTAATAACATAAGGCTTTATACTATAAAGGTTCACGCACTTAAGAGCTCTGCCAGGATCATCGGTGCAACAGACCTTGGAAAGCTTGCTGCAGACCTTGAGGATGCCGGCAATCATGAGGATACTGGCTTTATTCAGGCTAATCATGACAGGTTCATGGCGGATTATTTATCATTCAAGGATAAGCTTGGAAGACTTGTTTCAGAATCGCAGGAGAGCGAAGACAAAGAGGCTATATCAGCTGCAGAGCTGCAGGATGCCTACGATGCACTTAAGGACGTTGTTCCACAGATGGACTATGACGCTGTGGAAATGATCATAGGACAGCTCAAGACCTTTGCACTTCCGGAGGAGGATGCGACTAAGGTGACAGAGCTTGAAAAAATGCTCAGAAATTTTGACTGGGATGGAATGGAAGAGCTGATAGCAAAATAAACATTGGTTCATGAAGCAGTAAATACTACATTTTAGAGGTGAGAAGATTATGGCTGGAAATAGCATGGTAGTAATTGGAGAAAAGGAATCCTTTATTGTCAGGGTACTTATTCAAAAGGCTCAGGCAGCAGGCTGTGCTACATCATTTGTCCACTGGACTGTCAATGACATTAGCAAGGGGATAGAGGGAGTTTCGCTGATAACCTTCTATATTGATGAAAATGATATGCCTCGCGAGGATGCGGTCCATTTTCTTATTGATGAAATGCGGGATAAGAGTCTTCAGATGATCCTTATCGGTGAGCAAAGGGATATAGAACGTGTCAGTAAGATGGTGCCGGCAGAGCTTATCTATCAGACCTTCTCGAGACCTGTTGATAATGCTGAGTATGTAAAAGCGGTCACTGATTATTTCAAGAAAATGGCTACGGGAGAGTTCAGGAAGAGCATTCTTGTGGTGGACGACGATCCTCAGTATCTGACGCTGGTCCGCGAATGGCTAAAGGAAAAGTATAAGGTATCCATGGCTAACTCCGGTATGCAGGCCATAAAATGGCTTGCAAAAAACAAGGTGGACCTTATTCTTTTAGATCATGAGATGCCGGTTACGACAGGACCTCAGGTTCTGGAAATGCTAAGGAGCGAAGAGGAAACAAAAACGATTCCGGTTATGTTCCTTACGGGAAAGAGCGATAAGGAAAGCGTAATGGCTGTGGTGGCACTTAGACCCGAAGGGTATTTCCTTAAGAATATAGGAAGAGATGAGCTGCTTGAAAAGCTTAAGGAATTTTTCATCCTGCATCAGTAGGACAGGGATTTGGGAGGACGTGACTAAAGGAGTAGTTAGCTGATGTATGAGTTTATAAAAACAAACCAAATGGATATCATGCTGGCTTTGTGTGCATCCTGCATGACAATGGCGCTTTTGCTGTTGATAACAAAGTTCCTTCCGAGGAGGAGAAAGTGGATCCTTATCGGGATGGAGCTTGTTGCGGTTTTTTTGCTCTTTTTTGACAGACTGGCATACATTTATGCCGGAGACATGAGTCACACCGGATATGTTATGGTCAGAGTTTCTAACTTTATGGTATTTTTTCTGACCTCCGGTATTGTTTTTAATTTTAATATCTACATTATCGACCTTATTAATGAATATGGAAAACTTAGGATAATCCCGAAGAGGCTTATGTTTACAGGTATTGCATCAATAGGCGGAATGCTATTGGCAGTCATCTCAGCTTTTACGGGAATTATTTATACGTTTGATGCTTCTAATCACTATCAGAGGGGACCATGGTTTCTTATGGCCTATGTGGTACCGGTTATCGGTCCGCTAATTCAATATACAGTTTGTTTTGAGTATAGGAATAAATTCAGTATATTTATCAATACCGCTCTGTTTTTGTATATCTTTGTGCCCATCATAATGGGAATTGTTCAGATTTTTACCTACGGAATATCAATTGTAAACATGGCTATGGTCATGGTGTCTGTATCGCTATATGTATTTTCATATCTTGATATCAATGAGACCGTGGTCAAATCACATATCCTTGAGATGGAAACCCTGCAAAAGGAACAAAAGAGCATGAAGCGTCTGTTTGAGCAGACCGCAGGTGCTTTTGTTAAGGCTGTTGAGAAGAAGGATGAATTTTTAAACGGTCACTCGGCTAAGGTTGCGGAGGTTGCGAGAAGAATTGCAAATGCAGCAGGAAAGAGCACAGAGGAACAGGAGGAAGTATATTATACAGCTATCCTTCACGACATAGGAATGATCGGTTTACCTGACAGCATAACGGAAAAGGATGAACTGAATGCTTACGAAAAAGAATTGATCAGGCAAAAGCCACTTCTCAGTGCAGAAATACTTTCTGCCATAACGGAATATCCATACCTTAGTCTTTATGCCCGTTACTGCTATGAGAGATATGATGGAAGCGGATATCCTGAAGGGTTAAAAGGGAATGCCATTCCGGAGGTTGCAAGAATAATCTATTTGGCAGATGCGTATGTTGCAATGTCTTCACCCAAAAAATACAGGGACGCACTACCTATGCCAATAATCCGTGAAGAGCTTATAAAGGGAAATGGTGAGCAGTTTGATCCATATTACACTGATATTCTGATCAAGCTGCTTGATGCAGATGTTAATAACAAGATACTGACAGAGGAAGTTCAGATTGAGACAGAGCTTCAGTGTGGAACGTACAGGGATAAGATTTCAGCAGGTATAGCGATAGAGAATACGGTTACGAATATAAGCTTTTTGTGTATGGAGAGTGAGACGGCAGCAGGAGCCTTCAGCCAGCCTTCAATTATATTGTTTGATTCCTTTGACAGGCATGTATACAACAGGGAGAGGGAGATCGAAGCCTTTAAGTACACTGAGTATGGTGAGCTTTGGTTTGATGGTCACAGTGTAACTACCAATGCCAGAAATATTCTCATTAAGGTGACAGAGCATGAGAGTGAAGCAGTTACCACTGAAAGCGCTGAGCAAAACTACTTTATTTCAGCCCGTCGTTTTGAAGATCACCTTATGCTCGTAATGGACAGCAAGGGAAGAACCGTAAAGGTCATTGTGGCACTTCCCGATAAGACTAAGTCAGCATATATCGGAATCACCGGTGAAAATTGTTACATAACGGGTATCAATATTGAAAATACTGAAGACATTACAAGGGCAGAGGATATCCCGAGGATAGAGGATGAGCTGGACTACACAGACAGAATGGTTTCCGATGTACCCAATATTCAGATTGACAGGCCAAGGTCAGCTTCAACAGAGGGCATAGCAATAAAAGATCACTTAAAGCTCAAGTTCCACTCTGTGAGCCTTCCTTCCGCGACACTTGTATGGCACTGTCCGTATATTGTTCTGTTTTATTCTGATGATAAAAAGGTGTACGGCGAGGGCTACCGTGAATACGCCATGATAAAGCTAAATGGTGAGAGTGACGAGATCAAGGAATTCGCCAATAATAAGGTGTCCATCAAAAAGAAAGAGCAGTTCAGGAACTGGAATGTCTGGAAGGATACCTGCAGAAAGGGTATGGAGTGTGAAGTCCTCTTTAAGAGAAAGGGCAACACCATAACCACAGTCACGGAGAACCTTGGAATCTCAATTGAAAATATCACCACCATTAACGGTGGTAACGGCAAGGTCTATGTAGCTTTGTCGGGAGATCAGGTGGCACTGACGGATATAAGAATATTGTAATTTTACTATAGAGACTTCCCACATCAAGCTGTGGGAAGTCTTTTTGATGCAGAGAAATTGCTGGAAAATTTACGGCAAAAATATATGTAGACCGTTGAAAATATGGGGTTGATATTGGATAATATACTTCGTGTACATAGCACATGAGGGAATCATGAGTTAAGGAGGAGACTATGAAGGAATTTGACGCAGTAGTTTTTGATATGGATGGAGTGATCTTTGACTCTGAGAGAGCAACTATGGATTGCTGGATTGAAATTGCAGACAAATATGGCTATGAGAATATGGAAGAACTTTTCCTTGCCTGCACAGGAACAAACGCTGAAAAAACAAAAGAGCTTACTCTTGAATTCTACGGCGAGGATTTTCCTTATGATAAGTTTGCTAAAGAGGCATCTGTAATGTTCCATGAGAAGTACGATGGCGGAAGGCTCCCCATGAAGAGCGGTGTAGCCACGATCATGGAGTTCTTTAAAAAGAATAACAAAAAAATAGCACTGGCTTCTTCAACCCGTAAGGAAGTGGTTGTTAACGAACTCAGAGATGCTAAGATACTTGACTATTTTGATGAGATAGTTACAGGGGATATGGTTTCAAAGAGTAAGCCTGAGCCTGATATTTTCCTCCTTGCCTGTGAGAAGATAGGTGTTGCACCCGGGAAGGCATACGCTATCGAAGACTCCTTTAATGGAATAAGAGCAGCTCACAGAGGAGGGCTTAAGCCTATTATGGTTCCTGATCTTAGACCTGCAGATGATGAGATGAAGGAGCTTTCAGAGGTGGTCGTTGATAACCTTGAGGCTGTGGTGAGCTATCTGGAAAAATAAACATTTGGGAGAAAACAGGTATGACAAAGCTGAGACCATGATGTCCATGGCTGTTATTTGGGATTAAAGCCTGCCTTTTCAGAGGAAGTCATCAAAGAGGTGGCAGGATATTTTGAGAAAGAATTGGGACTTTGATTAGTAGTTCATTTAGGAGGGAATATGAAAAAAGTATATAGAGTTTTTGCTACGGCGGTATCCGTGATATTTCCGTGTCTGGGTATACTTATTCCAAGGTCACTGCAGTCTGTTGTTCTTTATTTGATCTTCGGAGCATTATTTATTCTTATCAATATTGTTCCAAGTCTTGAGGCGGACAGCCTTCGCACAAGAAAGCTCAGACAGTGCCTTAAGGGCGCTGAGCTTTTAAGGTTCTATATGGTGGCATCGGTTATCAATGCAGTTATATGGGTGGCAGATCTTGTTGTTCATATCATGAGTGTTACCTACGGCTTCTGGGTACCATGGCTTTTGTCTGCGCTCATGATTTTTCTTACAATGTCCATTCTTTATTGGAATGGATGCATAAGGATCATTACCAACTCGTCCCAGGCGGGAATCGTTAATAAGACTATTTCATATTTTTGCGCATGGTTTTTCCCGCTTATATTTGCCTTTGTTCCCGGAATGATAAAGAGAGCAGAGAACGAAGCATACTTTGAAAACTATAAGATAGGTGTTAACGAGCAGCGCCATGCTCAGCAGATCTGCAGAACAAGATATCCTCTGCTTATGGTTCACGGCGTGTTCTTCAGGGATTTCAAGCCTGCCTTCCTTAACTACTGGGGAAGAATATCAGGTGAGCTTCAGCTCAACGGCGCTACAGTTTTCTATGGTAACCAGCAGTCAGCAGCATCAGTTGATAAGTGTGGTGCGGAGCTGGCAGAGAGAATAAAACAGATCATAGCTGAGACAGGCTGTGAAAAGGTGAACATCATCGCCCACTCTAAAGGAGGTCTGGATTCACGTGCCGCAATCGCAAGATACGGCGTGGAGGATATGGTTGCAAGTCTTACAACCGTTAACACACCTCACAGAGGCTGCGAGTTTGCAGATTATCTTCTCAGTAAAATCGGACAGCCCATTAAGGATAAGGTTGCAGCTACCTACAACGCAGCTCTTTCAAAGCTTGGAGACCCCAATCCCAACTTTATTGAGGCAGTTACAGATTTAACTCACGAGGCCTGCGAGAAATTCAACAGCATCACACCTGATTCAGACAAGGTATATTATCAGAGTATCGGTTCATATATGGCAGCAGCCACAGGTGGAAGATTCCCGCTGAACTTGTCCTATAACCTTGTAAGATACTTCGACGGAAGAAATGATGGACTTGTTGGTGAGAAGTCATTTCCCTGGGGACAGAATTATACTTTCTTGGAGCCCAGAGGCGGAAGAGGAATATCCCACGCTGATATGATCGATCTTAACAGAGAGAACTTCGAATGCTTTGATGTAAGAGAGTTTTACGTTCAGCTTGTAAATGACTTAAGACAGAGAGGATTTTAGTAAGTTAAAATCGCAACGTGATAAAAAGTTGAAAAAAGATTAAAATCACTCCTTGACAGATTGTATACACAAGCGTACAATCACAAACTATAAAAGACAAAGGCGTCTTAGAGATAACACTCTAAGGCGCCTTTTCTGTACCTTTCGAATACTACTCCGGAGACGTATACAATTGTATACAGGTATTCATGCAATAAAATAAATTATTTAGCGGTGCAATGGGGCATCGGGTGATACACCCTCCCTGTCTGCGCCGCTTTTCATTTCCTAGTGGAGGAGCATGTTATGAGTGAAGAGATTTTAAGTACAATCGATTCGAGTGTTTTTGGAGTTTGGTTTTTGATAGGCGCAGCTCTTGTTTTCTGGATGCAGGCCGGATTCGCAATGTGTGAGGCAGGATTTACAAGAGCAAAAAATACAGGAAACATCATCATGAAGAACCTGATGGATTTCTGTATCGGTACTGTGGTTTTCATCCTTATCGGCTTTGGTTTATTACTTGGTGAAGATGTGATGGGAATCATCGGAAAGCCGGGATTTGATATTTTCACAAGCTATGCAAATTTCGACTGGTCCAATTTCGTATTCAACCTTGTGTTCTGTGCAACAACAGCAACAATCGTTTCAGGATCCATGGCTGAGAGAACAAAGTTCATTTCCTACTGTGTATATTCAGCAGTTATCTCAGCAATCATCTATCCGATTGAAGCTCACTGGACATGGGGCGGCGGTTTCCTGGCACAGATGGGATTCCACGATTTTGCAGGATCCACATGTATCCACATGGTTGGTGGTATCTCAGCTCTCATCGGTGCATCATTCTTGGGAGCAAGAATTGGTAAGTTCGAGAAGGATGCAAACGGCGACGTAGTTAAGGTAAACGCTTTTCCCGGACACAACCTTACAGCAGCAGCTCTTGGTGTTTTCATTCTCTGGCTTGGCTGGTATGGATTCAACGGAGCAGCATGTACATCAGTTGATCAGCTTGGTTCAGTTTTCGTAACAACAACAATCGCACCTGCACTTGCAACAGTAACCTGCATGATCTTCACATGGCTGAGGTATGGTAAGCCCGATGTTTCAATGTGTCTCAATGCTTCACTTGCAGGTCTTGTAGCAATCACAGCTCCCTGCGACGTGACAGATGCATTTGGTTCAATAGTAATTGGTATCGTAGCAGGTCTTCTTGTTTGCTTCGGTGTTTGGTTTCTTGATTATAAGCTTCACGTTGATGATCCCGTTGGAGCAGTTGCAGTTCACTGCTTAAACGGTATCTGGGGAACAATTGCAGTAGGTCTTTTCGCAACAAATACAGCTCCCGGTTACAGCATCGCTGATGCTTCAGGAAATGAGATGGTTGGTCTTTTCTATGGCGGCGGATTTAAACTCCTTGGAATTCAGTTTATAGGATTCCTTGCAGTTGCAGCATGGACAGCAGTAACAATCACAATCACATTTGCAGTAATTAAGGCTACACTTGGTCTTCGCGTTTCTGAAGAAGAGGAGATCACAGGACTTGATGCTACAGAGCACGGCCTTGCATCAGCTTACTCAGGATTCGCACTTATGGATGTTTCAGGAACTCTTAACATGAGTGTAAATGAGAATACAGATCTTGGCGTAAGCGATTACGATGAGGCTTCAGAATTCCAGAAGAATGCTTCTGTTCCGGTTGTTACACAGCCTATGAAGACAGATGCAGCTATACATAAAGTAGTTATCGTTACAAAGCTTTCAAGATATGACAAGCTTCGTAAGGCCATGAACGATCTTGGCGTAACAGGTATGACAGTAACTCAGGTTATGGGATGTGGCGTACAGAAGGGCTCAGGCCAGAAGTACCGCGGTGTCGAAATGGATGTAACACTTCTTCCCAAGATCAAGCTTGAGGTTGTAGTCAGCAAGATTCCTGTAGAGGATGTTATCGAAGCAGCTAAGAGAACACTTTACACCGGTAAGATCGGTGATGGTAAGATCTTCGTTTACAGCATCGACAACGTAGTTAAGATTCGAACAGGCGAAGAAGGTGTACTCGCTCTGGCTGATGCCGAGTAAGAATAAATGTAACTGTAGGAGGAACAACAGATATGTGCGCAATTCTCACATATGCAAGAGAAGAGATTAGTAAGGAGTATTTTGAAGAAATGCTCCAGAGAACAGCATCGAGAGGACCTGATAAATCCAAGACTCTTAAGGTGAAGGGTGGATGGCTTGGATTTAACAGGCTGGCAATCATGGGACTTAATTGCAAAGGAATGCAGCCCTTCGAACTTAATGGTAATGCTGTTATCTGTAATGGTGAGTTATATGGCTTCAATGCTCTGAAAAAATATCTCAAATCTTTAGGTTACTCATTCGTGAGTGACAGCGATTGTGAGATCATACTTCCACTCTATGAGAAGCTTGGAACTAAGATGTTTTCACTTCTCGACGCTGAGTTTGCAATGGTCATCTATGATGTGGAAAAGAGAGACTTCATTGCAGCAAGAGATCCGATAGGAATAAGACCTCTTTACTATGGATATGATGAGGATGGCTACATACTGTTTGCCTCAGAACCCAAAAACCTTACAGGTGTATGTAAAAAGATAATGCCGTTCCCTCCGGGACATTACTACGAGGATGGCAAGTTTACATGCTACAGAGATCTGACTCAGGTAAAGGAAGTCAGAACTGATAACTTAGAAACTATTACAAAAAATATTCACGACAAGCTCCTAAACGGAATAAAGAAGAGACTGGATGCAGACGCTCCTGTTGGATTCCTTCTTTCAGGAGGTCTGGATTCATCTCTGGTTTGTGGAGTTGCAGCAAGCTTATCTGATAAGCCGATTGAGACATTTGCAATCGGAATGGATATAGATGCCATCGATCTGAAATATGCAAGAGAGGTTGCAGATTATATCCATAGCAATCACCACGAGGTGATAATCAGCAAGGAAGATGTTCTCGGTGCACTGGAGCCTGTAATTAAGGCACTTGGAACCTACGATATAACAACGATCAGAGCTTCAATTGGAATGTATCTTCTTTGTAAATGGATTCATGAAAACACCGACATAAAGGTTGTTTTAACAGGTGAGATTTCTGATGAGCTTTTCGGATACAAGTACACGGACTTCGCTCCGAGTGCTGAAGCCTTCCAGGAGGAAGCAAAGAAGAGAGTAAGAGAGCTTCACATGTACGATGTACTTCGTGCAGACAGATGTATAAGCGTCAACTCTCTCGAAGCAAGAGTTCCCTTCGGTGATCTTGATTTCGTGGATTACGTTATGAGCATTGATCCTGAAAAGAAGCTCAACACCTACGGAATGGGCAAGTACCTTTTGAGAAAAGCCTTTGAACCTGATGAGTTTATTCCTCACTCAATACTGATGAGAGAAAAGGCTGCATTCTCTGATGCGGTTGGACACTCACTTAGAGACGACCTCATGGAATATGCAGAGGCTCATTACACAGATGAGGAATATGCTGAAAAAGTAAAGAAGTACACACATGCGACACCTTTTACAAAGGAATCGCTTTTATATAGAGAGATCTTTGAAAAGTATTACACAGATCAATCCGACATGGTAATTGATTTCTGGATGCCGAATAAGAGCTGGAAGGGCTGTGACGTAAACGACCCGTCCGCGAGAGTTCTTTCAAACTACGGCGCCAGCGGAAAATAAATTGTTAATT
The DNA here is from genome assembly GCF_000424125.1 of Butyrivibrio sp. FC2001. Taxonomy (NCBI): domain Bacteria; kingdom Bacillati; phylum Bacillota; class Clostridia; order Lachnospirales; family Lachnospiraceae; genus Butyrivibrio; species Butyrivibrio sp. FC2001. The sequence continues at coordinate 225,607 of NZ_KE384134.1, read as the reverse complement.
ATTAAGTGAGGTTCTACAACAGAGGAACCGGATTTAAGGAGGAGAAAAATGATAGAAGCAAGCAAACTTACAGAAGAATTTGGATGTTTGGTTTTTAATGACAAGGTAATGAAACAGCGCCTTCCTAAGGATATTTATAAAGCTGTTCATAAGACAATTGAGATGGGAACTCACCTTGAGCTGGACGTAGCTAACTGCGTTGCAGCTGTTATGAAGGAGTGGGCAGTAGAGAACGGTGCAACACATTTCACACATTGGTTCCAGCCTATGACCGGGCTTACTGCTGAGAAGCATGACAGCTTCATTTCTCCTGTTGATGGCGGAACAGTCATCATGGAGTTCTCAGGAAAAGAACTTGTAAAGGGCGAGCCCGATGCATCAAGTTTTCCTTCAGGCGGTCTTCGTGCAACATTTGAAGCACGTGGTTATACTGCATGGGATCCGTCATCTCCTGCCTTTATAAAAGATGGTTCACTTTACATTCCTACCGCTTTCTGTTCATACGGCGGAGAAGCGCTTGATAAGAAGACACCTCTTCTGCGCTCGATGGAAGCTCTGTCAAAGGAAGCGGTTAAAATGCTCCACCTGTTAGGCTATTCAGATGTAAAGCGCGTAAACACCACAATCGGCTCTGAGCAGGAGTATTTCCTTATTGATAAGGACTTCTACAAAAAGAGAAAGGACCTTCTTTTTACAGGTCGTACCCTTATCGGTGCACCTGCAACAAAAGGACAGGAGATGGAGGACCATTACTTTGGCGTAATCAAGCCCAAGGTATCAGCTTACATGCATGATCTTGACGAGGAGCTCTGGAAACTGGGCATTCCCGCTAAGACAAAGCATAACGAGGTTGCACCTTCACAGCACGAACTTGCACCCGTATTTGAGACAGCAAACATCGCTGTTGATCACAACCAGCTTACTATGGAGGTTATGAAAAAGGTTGCTGATAAGCACAACTACGCATGCCTCTTACATGAAAAGCCCTTCGAGGGAATCAACGGTTCAGGTAAGCACAACAACTGGTCAGTTTGCACTGACACAGGAATGAACCTCCTTGATCCCGGAAAGCATCCCAGCGACAACATTCCTTTCCTTGTATTCTTAATGGCTGTTATTTCAGCAGTTGATGAGTACGCGCCGATTCTTCGACTTTCCGTTGCATCTGCAGGAAACGATCACAGACTTGGTGGAAACGAAGCACCGCCGGCAATCATTTCAATCTTTGTTGGTGACGAGCTCGCAGGCGTTCTTAAGGGCGTAGAAGAAGGAACAGCATACGAAGGCCAGGGCAAGGTACAGATGGCTATGGGTGCTAACGTACTTCCTCATTTCACAAAGGACAACACAGACAGAAACAGAACATCACCCTTCGCATTCACAGGAAACAAGTTCGAGTTCCGTATGCCCGGTTCAGCAGTTTCTGTAGCAAACGCTAACATCGTACTTAACACTGCAGTAGCAGAAGAGATCGCAAAGCTTTATGAAAAGCTTTCAGCATACAGCGGAGACGAGCTTAAGGAGAAGATCCTTGAAGTATTAAAGGAAGAGCTTTCACAGCATAAGAGAGTTCTCTTCAACGGAAACGGCTACACAGATGAGTGGGTTGAGGAAGCAGCAAAGAGAGGACTTCCGAACCTTAAGTCACTTCCCGATGCAATGCCTTACTGGATCAGTGATGAGTCAATCGACCTCTTCACAAAGCATGGCATCTTCACTAAGGAAGAGCTTCACTCAAGATATGAGATTCTCCTTGAGAACTACTCAAAGTCAATCCACATCGAGTCTCTCACAATGCAGGAGATGGTAAGAAAAGACTTCACAGAAGGTCTTGTTGCTTACCAGAAGGATCTCACTAAGGAGATTATCCAGAAAAAGAGCCTCATCGACGGTGCATGTGCAGAGCATGAGACAGGCATCTTAAAGACACTTGATAAGGCATCTGCAGAGATGAGCAAAGCTCTTGATAAGCTTGCAGAAGACACCAAGACAGCAGAAGGAAAGACTGAGGTCCTCGACACAGCTTCTTACTATCAGGAGACAATCCTTGCTGACATGGATGAACTTCGTAAGTATGTTGATGAAGCTGAGGCCCTTATCCCTGATAAATACTTAAGCTACCCGACCTATGGTCAGATGTTGTTCTCACTTAGATGATTCTACTTTGTTTATAGTAATAAGCAGCTCCGATGGAGGAACAGACTAAGTGCACATACTTTGTTCAACACGAACAAATATGTGTACTTAGCATGTTATTATTCGGAGCCTCATACTAATATATAAGGCGGTACATAATGGAAACATGGATGAATGAGCGCGATGCCTGCGGTATCGGCGCAGTTATTAATATCGACGGTAAGGCTGACAATAAAGTGCTCGACGATGCTTTGAGCATTGTTGAGAAGCTTGAGCACAGAGCCGGAAAAGACGCAACAGGTAAAGTGGGTGATGGTGTCGGAATCCTTGTCCAGATCTCACACAAATTCTTTTCAAAGGAAGCAAAGAAGGCAGGGATAGAGCTTAAATCTGCCGGTGACTACGGAATCGGTATGTTCTTCTTCCCTCAGGATTCCATGAAGAGAATGTTTGCAAAGCGCATGCTTGAAGTTATTGCAGAGAAGGAAAATCTCAATGTTCTCGGATGGAGAGACGTTGAGATCCACCCTGAAATTCTGGGAGAAGTAGCAAGAAACTGCATGCCCTACATCAGTCAGTGCTTCATTGAGAGACCCTCTGATGCGGATAGAGGCATAGAATTCGACAGACGACTTTATCAGCTGAGACGTGAGTATGAAAAATCCTCAGAGGATACCTATATCTGCTCATTTTCATCCAGAACTATCGTCTATAAGGGTATGTTCCTCGTAGGTCAGCTTAGAAACTTCTATGAGGATCTTCTTTCACCTGATTATCATACAGCGGTAGCACTTGTGCACAGCCGCTTTTCAACTAATACCACGCCTTCATGGCAGAGAGCTCACCCGTACAGGATGATCGCCCACAACGGTGAGATCAACACAATCCGTGGTAACAGCGATAGAATGCTCGCCCGTGAGGAGACCATGTCATCTGACGTTTTCGGAGATGACCTTGGAAAAGTATATCCCGTTATCGCATCCTCAGGCTCTGATTCTGCGATGCTTGATAACACACTTGAATTCCTTTACATGAACGGAATGGACCTTCCGCTTGCTATGATGCTCACAATTCCCGAGCCCTGGAAACACAATGATTTCATGGAGCAGGACAGGAAGGATTTCTACCACTACTATGCAACAATGATGGAACCCTGGGATGGTCCTGCAGCTGTACTTTTCACAGACGGCGAAGTGTTCGGCGCAACCCTCGATAGAAACGGTCTTCGTCCCTCCAGATACTATGTCACAAAGGACGGAAGGCTTATTCTGGCATCTGAGGTTGGTGTACTTGATATTCCTGAGGAGAACATCCTTAAGAAGTCCAGACTTTCACCGGGACATATGCTCCTTGTTGATACAAAGGAAGGACGCATCATTTCAGATGAGGAGTGCAAGAAGAAGTATTCAACATCAAAGCCCTACGGTGAGTGGCTTGACAGATATCTTCTTCACCTTGGATCTCTCGAGATTCCTAATAAAAAGATACCCACAAACTCACAGGAGATGCGCGATAAGCTCTACAAGGTTTTCGGGTATTCTTATGAAGACGTAAAAAATCAGATAATGCCGATGGCTATGAACGGCATAGAGCCCACGGTTTCCATGGGTACGGATATTCCGCTGGCTATGCTTTCACAGCATCATCAGCCTCTTTTCTGTTACTTTAAGCAGTTATTTGCACAGGTTACAAATCCGCCCATCGACTCACTAAGAGAAAAGGTCGTAACAGACACTACGGTTTACATTGGATCTGACGGTAACCTTTTGATGGAAAAAAGTGATAACTGCAGGGTGCTTGAGGTGAATAACCCCATCCTTACAGGCGTGGATCTCATGAAGATCGAGGCTCTTGATCAGCCTGGCTTCCATGTGCGCAAGGTATCACTTCTATATTATAAAAATACACCGGTTGAAAGAGCACTGGAGCAGCTCTGCATCTCAGTTGACAGAGCAGTAGCAGACGGCGTGAACATCGTTATCCTCTCAGACAGAGGTGTTGATGAAAACCACATGCCTATACCATCACTCCTTGCAGTATCTGCTGTTGAGCAGCATCTTGTAAGAACCAAAAAGCGCACAGCTGTATCTCTTATCCTTGAGAGTGGTGAGCCCAGAGACGTTCACCAGATCGCTACACTTCTCGGTTTTGGTGCAAGAGCTATCAATCCTTATCTTGCACAGGAGTGTATCGCAGAGCTCATTGATATCGGAATCCTCGATAAGGATTATCACACAGCAATTGCTGATTACAACAAGGCACTTCTTGGCGGCGTTGTAAAAATCGCAGCAAAGATGGGTATCTCAACATTACAGTCATATCAGTCAGCAAGAATTTTTGAGGCTATCGGTCTTTCAAGTGAGTTTGTAGATAAGTACTTTACAGGAACAATCAGTCGAGTAGGCGGAATCGGAATAAAGGAGATCGGAGAGGACGTTGAGCTTCGTCACAACAAGGCCTTCGATCCGCTGGGACTTTCAATAGATACAACTCTTGATTCTATCGGCTTCCATTCACTTAGAAGCGGTGAGGATACCGAGGATCACATGTACAGTCCCAAGACCATCGTTACACTGCAGAGAGCTGTCCGTGAGGATGACTACGAGCGCTTCAAGGAATACACAAAGATGGTGGATGATGAGGACAGACCTCATACACTCCGCGCACTTTTGTCCTTCGTTCCTGCAGGAAAGCCTGTACCCCTTGAAGAGGTCGAGAGCGAGGAAGAGATCGTAAAGCGTTTCCAGACAGGAGCCATGTCCTATGGTTCACTTTCAAAGGAAGCACATGAGACTCTTGCGATTGCCATGAATAAGCTTGGCGGAAAGTCCAACACCGGTGAAGGTGGTGAGGACGTAGCCCGTTTTGGTACTAACAGAAACAGCGCAGTAAAACAGGTTGCATCAGGAAGATTCGGTGTAACCAGCAGATACCTTCAGAGTGCAAAAGAGATTCAGATCAAGATGGCACAGGGCGCTAAGCCCGGTGAAGGTGGTCATCTTCCGGGCAAGAAGGTTTACCCCTGGGTTGCTTCAACACGTTTCTCAACTCCCGGTGTTGCGCTGATTTCTCCTCCGCCTCATCACGATATTTATTCAATCGAGGATCTGGCACAGCTGATCTACGACCTTAAGAATGCAAACGATAAGGCAAGGATTTCAGTAAAGCTTGTATCTGAGGCAGGAGTTGGAACAATCGCATCAGGTGTTGCAAAGGCAGGCGCACAGGTAATTCTTGTTTCAGGCTATGACGGAGGAACAGGTGCTGCACCTTCATCCTCAGTTCACCACGCAGGACTTCCCTGGGAGCTTGGAGTAAGTGAAGCACATCAGTCACTTCTTGATAACGGTCTTAGAAGCAGAGTAGTCCTTGAGACTGACGGAAAGCTCATGACAGGTAGAGATGTTGCAATCGCTGCACTTCTCGGTGCCGAGGAATTCGGTTTTGCTACCGCTCCCCTTGTATGCATGGGCTGCATGATGATGAGAGTATGCTCCAAGGATACATGTCCTGTTGGTATCGCCACACAGAACGAGGAGCTCAGAAAGAGATTTGCAGGAAAGCCTGAGCATGTTATGAACTTCATGCTCTTTGTAGCAAGACAGCTTCGTGAGATCATGAGCGAGCTTGGATTTAAGAAGCTCACTGATATGGTTGGAAGAACTGACTGTCTCAAGATGAGAAGCGTTCCCGGTGCAAGATGCAAGGACGCAGCTGACCTTAGAAAGATTTTAAATAATGCTTATCCCGGCAGAGAGAAGAACCACTTCGATCCTGCTGATGTATATGACTTCGGACTTGAGAAGACTCTTGATAAAAAGGTACTTGTTCCTGAATATGACAAGGCTAAGAAAGCTCTTAAGGAGAGTCTTGAAACCTCAGTTGTTGATGGTGTTGCAGCTACAAAGAAGCCTGTACTGAATATTAAGGTTGATATTTCAAGTACTGACAGAAGCTTCGGAACTCTTCTTGGAAGCAGAGTAACGGCAGACTTCAAGAATGCGCTTCCAGATGATTCAGTTGTGGTTGAAGCCCATGGCGGCGGTGGTCAGTCCTTCGGTGCATTCCTTCCTAAGGGCGTAACACTTAAGCTTTACGGTGATGCAAACGATGGCTTCGGTAAAGGACTTTCAGGCGGTAAGGTAATTGTAAGACCTTCAAAGAAAGCAACCTACAAGGCTCATGAAAATATCATTATCGGTAATGTTGCTCTGTACGGTGCAACAGCCGGAAAGGCTTATGTATGCGGTGTTGCCGGTGAGAGATTCTGTGTAAGAAACTCCGGTGCCATAGCAGTTTCAGAGGGCTGTGGCGATCACGGCCTTGAGTACATGACAGGCGGAAGAGCAGTCATTCTCGGAATGACCGGTAAAAACTTCGCAGCCGGAATGAGCGGCGGAATCGCTTATGTCCTTGATAAGGAGCATACACTTTACCTCAGAATGAATAAGGATATGGCTTCTCTTTGTGAGCTCACTGAAAAGTACGATATTGCAGAGCTTCGAGAAATTCTTGAGGATTATGTCGCAGAGACAGGCTCTGAGTATGGTGCTGAGATCCTTGCAGATTTTGAGAATTATATACCTGATTTCAAGAAGATAATTCCGAACGATTACCAGAAGATGCTGACAGCAATCGGAAAATACGAGGAACAGGGAATAGATCACGAGCACGCAGTACTCGAAGCATTTAAGGAGCTTACATAAAATGGGAAAAGATACAGGCTTTTTAGAATATAAAAGAAAGAATAATACGGATGTACCACCGGCTGAAAGAATTAAGAACTTTGATGAATTTCATAAGCCCCTGGATACAGAAAAAAGACGTGAACAGGCATCACGCTGCATGAACTGCGGCGTGCCCTTTTGCCAGTCCGCTATGAATCTTGGCGGTATGGTTACAGGCTGTCCTCTTCACAATCTGATACCTGAGTGGAATGACGAACTCTATAGAGGTCATGATGAGCACTCCTTTGCAAGACTACACAAGACCAGCAATTTTCCTGAGTTCACAGGTCGTGTATGCCCCGCACTCTGCGAGAAGGCATGCATGTGCGGACAGTATGGAGATGCTGTAACGGTTCATGATAATGAGCTGTATCTGGTGGAAACAGCTTACGAGAAGGGATATATCAAGCCCTTCATCCCGCAGATCAGAAGCGGAAAAACAGTAGCAGTAGTAGGAAGCGGTCCTGCAGGACTTGCTGTTGCTGACGAGCTCAATCACAGAGGTCATAAGGTCGAAGTGTTTGAGAGAGAGGACGAGATCGGAGGTCTTCTCATGTATGGTATCCCTAACATGAAGCTTGATAAGCGCGTGATCAGGCGCAGAAGAAAGCTCATGGAGGAAGAGGGAGTTGTTTTTCATACAGGCGTAAATGTAGGCAAGGACAAGAAAGCATTTGATGTTCTTGGCAGCTTTGATGCAGTTGTTTTGTGCTGCGGTGCCAAGAAGGAGCGTCCTCTTGCGGTAGCTGATCCTGCAAAGGTTAAGGGCGTTTATAATGCGGTAGATTTCCTTACAAGTACTACCAAGGCACTTGTGGATTCCGGTGATACAACTACAGCTGCACTTACAGAGCACGGCGGATACATCGATGCTGCAGGCAAAAATGTAGTGATCGTCGGTGGCGGTGATACAGGTAATGACTGCATAGGTACAGTTATAAGACACGGTGCCAAGACAGTCACAGCACTTGAGATGATGCCTAAGCCTCCCGTTGAGAGAGCAGCTAATAATCCATGGCCTGAGTGGCCCAAGGTCTTGAAGACAGACTACGGCCATGAGGAAGCAATCCATGTATTTGGAAGTGATCCCAGAGTCTTCGAGACAACAGTCAAGAGTATTGAGACTGATAAGAAGGGAGCACTTAAGCAGATAGAAACAGTAAAGGTTACCTTCAAGGACGGTAAGCTTGTGGAGGTTGCAGGTACAGAGAAGAAGATCAAGTGTGACCTTCTCCTTATCGCAGCAGGCTTTATCGGCTGTGAGGATTATACTGCTGATGAGTTTTCTCTTAAGAAGACCCAGCGCGGAACAGTCCTTACTCCTGAGGGCAGCTACCACGTTGAGGGCACCAAGATCTTCTCGGCAGGTGATATGAGAAGAGGTCAGTCTCTCGTTGTGTGGGCTATTGCAGAAGGCAGAGCCTGCGCTAAGGAAGTAGATGAATATCTGATGGGTTATACTAACTAAAATTTTACATGCAGGTAGCTGTTGTTAGCTTCGCCTATGTTTTAGGCAGGTGTTTATGTTTTAGTTTCTCCTATGTTTTTCATATTGTTCATATGGTGGTGCGGAATGTTGCTGAAAGGCAATGTTCCGCATTGCTGTGTTATATAGGTTTTGAATAATCTACTTCATTTTAATTTCATGCAGTTTTTGTATGAAATCTCCTGCTGTCTTGTGACGTTCTTCCTTGTCCTTGTACAGGGCAGAATCCGCATAGGCAAGAGCCTCAGTGCAGGTTGTGGCATGGGAAGTACAGATATAAGTTCCTGTGCTGAACGAAGGGGTGTAGCCTAGAATCTTATTATCTTCAAAGGTCTTTGAGAGCAGAGTTCTGAATTCTGAAGAGAGTGCAGGATCTTTTCCTGCAATGACAAATTCATCTCCACCCCATCTTGCTGCAACGGCATTTCTGGGCAGGAGTATTTTACGCATGGCTTTGGATATGGCAACAAGAGCCTTATCGCCTTCCTCATGCCCCAGAATGTCATTGATACTCTTAAAATAGTCCAAATCCATCATTATAATAGTCAACGGATGTTCTTCACTGCAGGTGGCGATCTCTTCATTTATGAAATCAGTCATACGTCTGCGGTTGTAAAGCTTGGTAAGAGCATCCGTATATATCTGTGCATCTTGTAATTCTACAAAAAGCTTCAAAACGACAGGAATAACACATAGTTCAATGGCAGGAAGGTTAAGCAAAAATGCAATCAAAATGCCATTGATGGTAAAGAACAGTATGAAAATAATCTGGCTGTTATATTTCTTTTTCTCATGCTTTGTTTTTGCCTGTATTCTGTTTCTGATTGAGATAATGGTAGCAGATATCAGATAAATATAATCCATCAATAATATAAATGAAAGCATGGGTTTGAAAACAGGAGTGTTTCCTGAGAGCTCATAAACGCATACATACAAGGGCGTATAAAGAAGTAGCAGGACCAGAGCCAGAGGAAGGTGTATCAGAATTGTCCTGATATCAAAGGAACATATCTTTGAAAGACCTGAGGGCTTGCTCAGATTAGCGCTTACATGAAGAAACCAGAAAAAGCAGGCAAACGACATAGATGCAAATCCGGTAGACATTATAAACAAAACTATCGGGCGTGGCAGAGCAGTATAAAAGGCATCTCCGATAAGAAGCCTTGAATCTTCAAGAACATAAATCATAAAAGAAACAAGCATGCCTTTAAAAGCATTTATCTCTCTCTTGTTACCAAGATTTTCATTGGTCTTGGCATATATGATGTTTAAGGACAAAAAACATATGAGTAGTATTAAAAAGATAAAAGGCTTTATCTGAGCTTCTATAGGTATTTCTGTCATGTATGTATCCTCTCGATGAAGCATTGCTTAATCCGCTATAAAAATTTGTCATATTGGAGTGCCAAAAGTATCTCTCATAGTCAATTATCCGATTTTTTGGGTATAAAAGAATAACGAAAGCATAAAAAAAACATTAAAAAACCGTATAGTACCCTTTTAACACTTCAGTCACATATAATTAAGATAGCTTTATATATGCAGATAGTAAGGCTTTTCCTTATGATTCGGAGGTGCATTATGAGTAAAAAGGTCTTGATTTCATAATCTTTGTGAAATTTCCACGAAAAACGTTTTCCAAATCCATTAAGTTTGAATAATTGACTTGAGGGCTATATCAAAACTATAATTTAGTCACTTGAGTTAATCGATTAACAGTCAGAAAGAAGCAATTATTGCGTGGAGGTAGTTATGAGAAAAGGTAAACATGTGGTTAAACGGTTAATGACCGTTTGGCTTAGTGCTGCCCTGGCAATGGGAGCACCGGGGGCTTCACTTGTTTCTATGGCAAGTGGAGTAGAAGATGTGGCAATTAAGGAAGATAGCAGGACTTCAGAGAACGACGTGACTGATACCGGAGAGAAGGTTCCTGAGGGTCAGGAAGAAAATGCTGCAGAGGATACAATTTCAGATGAAGAAAAGCCTGCAGAGGATACTACTTCAGATGAAGAAAAGCCTACAGACGATACTACTTCGGATGAGGAAAAGGTTGCAGAAGATGCAACTTCAAATGAAGAAAAAACAGATGAAGATACATCTGACACCACTGATGTAGAAACAGAAGAAGCAGATAACGCATCAGACGATGAAACTATCCCTGATGATGATCCCGAGACATATACAGACAGAGCAGTCAAAGGGGCAGCTCCTGCAGCAGACGATACAGACGATGCAGAAGCAAAGAAACAGAAAGCTAAAGACTCACAGAAGCACGAGAAGGAAAATATCTCAAACAGTGCTAGCGTAAATCGCGCATCAATTCATGATGGTGCAATACTCCATGCATTTTGCTGGAACTTCAACACTATAAAAGAGAACATGGCAGCAATCGCTGAGGCCGGCTTTACAGCAGTTCAGACATCACCGATAAATGCATGTCTTGATACTCACAACGCATTATCACTTAACGGCGATATCAACGGAACTGATGGAATGTGGTACTACCACTATCAGCCCACAGACTGGACTATCGGTAACTACCAGCTTGGTAGCAGAGAAGAGTTCAAGGAGATGTGTAACGAGGCTGATAAGTATGGCATCGGCGTTATCGTAGATATTCTTCCTAACCACACAACTCCTACTGATTCTGAGATTTCACAGAATCTTATAGATGCAGCAGGTGGCTGGGACAATCTTTTCCACAAGGATTATAAGCAGGGAATCAGCAGCTATAATGATCGTGCCAGCGTAACCTACAACGCAATGGGCGGCCTCTATGATGTTGATACAGAGAACACTGATTTCCAGGATTACTTCTATGCTTATCTTGATGATTGCGTAAACTGCGGTGCTGACGGATTCCGTATAGATACAGCGAAGCATATAGCACTTCCTGATGATCCGGTTCCTTCAAACTATGCAGGCGACGAGGGCAGAAATACCTTCTATCCCAACATGGCAGCAGCACTTGACGCTTATGCAGCTGAGACAGGCAACGGCAAAAACTATGATAACCTCTTCGTATATGGAGAAGTTCTTCAGGGCGATGGCGACAGACTTGCTGCATATCAGAAGTATATTGGCGGCACAACAGCAAGTAACTATGGCGGATCAATCAGATCAGCAGTATCCTCTGATAATGTTTCAGCAGGAAAACTGGTAAGCTACAGCATCTATGACGAAGCAAACTATGCAGCTGACGCTAACAGACTTGTAACCTGGGTTGAGTCCCACGACAACTATATAAATGATAAGTCCTACCAGGCAATCAATGATCAGGATACTCTTGAAGCATGGGCTATCATCACTGCAAGAAAAGACGGCACACCGCTGTTTTTCTCAAGACCAAGCGGAAGCTCAGCTGAGAATCCCTTCGGTGATAACGTGATCGGACAGGCAGGTAATGCACTTTACAAATCACCTGAGGTAACAGCTGTTAACAGGTTCAGAACAGCAATGAACGGCAAGGGCGAGAACCTCTCAAATCCCGGCGGCGATATGCACGTGATCATGGTTGAGAGAGGTGACGCTGCAGCAGAGGGAGCAGTACTTGTAAACACAGCATCATACCCTGTTGCAATAAGCGGAGATACAACTCTTCCCGATGGCAACTATGTGAATAAGGTTGAGGGTAGAAATGATCTTTTCACAGTTAAAAACGGTAAGATCGATGGTGTAATACAGAAGGAAGCAGTAGTAGTACTTACAGAAGCAACAACAGAAGATTACACAACAATCCATTTCAACAATTCATTCAACTGGAATAATGTACAGGCAATCATTGACGGAGAGACCACAGTCGATGCTATCAGTGAGAATGACGGATGGTTCAGAGTAAATGTTGCCAGGGATAATTTCAGCGTAGTATTTACAAACGGAACAGACAAAACTGAGTGCTATGAGATTAAGGACGGAGCAGAGGGCTTCATTACTCCCGAGAAGAAGGATATCTATGCATCAAAAGCTGATACCGATGAGGCACTTGGACTTATAACAGCTTCTGTTTATCTCCTTAACACAGATCTTTGGCAGAATGCAAATATCTATTCATGGTTCGATGGCGGCGATCAGCTCGCAGGCGGCTGGCCCGGAAAGAACACCTACGATGAGGGTGGCTACTGGATCCGCGCTGACTTAAAGCTTCCCAAGGATCGCAAGGACGAGGCTTACAGCGTAATCTTCAATGCAGATGGTGTTCAGACTGTAGATTTCAAGATCTCAGGACTTAAGAATTATCTTGCACTTATGGGCAAGAATGCCGATGGAAAATGGGCTCTTAAGCAGTTTGACACAAAGGAAGATGCTGAGAAAGAAACAGGAATTTCAGCTAACAGCACAACGGTTTATTTCTATAATAAGGATAACTGGGACACAGTTTCAGCATACACCTGGGAGGCTTACAGCTTTGGTGACTGGCCCGGAACACCCTGCGAGGAAGAGGGCGAAGGCTGGTGGAAGATAACAGTTCCCGCTGCAGCAGGTGCTAACTTCAGAATCATTTTCAACAACGGCGGTAAGGGTTCTCAGACATCAGACCTCACTATTGTTAACATCAAGAACAGATTCGTATATGATGACAGAACCTTTGAATCAAAAGAGGCTGCTCTTGGCGCTCCCGAAGAGGAGATTGTTCCTGCATATCCTGAAGGAACTCCTGTAACAAGAATTTACTACTACGATGATAATAACTGGGGCAAGGTTCACGCATACGTATGGGCAAACGTTCCTGAATACAACAACCTCATAGGCGGATGGCCGGGAACACGTATGTACAGCGGTGAAGACGGATGGTACTACACAGATGTACCTACAGAAGGCATTGAAAAGGGTGACCTTAAGGTTATCTTCAACAGAGCAGGAAGCTCACAGCTTGATGATAAGATGCTTGTTGATACAGAAAATGTATACTTCAATACACCTAAGGAAATAGGCTATGCTTCAAAGGATGCGGCAATAAAAGGAAAGACAGACGGCGAAGAGGAGCCCACAAATCCCGGAGATGACAAGCCTGAAACACCCGGCGAGGATACACCTGCAAATCCTGATGAGCCCGGAACAGTAGAGCCTGAAACTCCTTCAAACGAGACTCCTTCAGATACAAAGCCTTCAGACTCCAAGCCTGAGGATAAGACACCTACAGTAAACACAGAAGAGAAGACAGTTTCTGTAACAGGAATTAAGCTCAACAAGAAAAAGGTTAAGATCGGAAAGACCGGTAAGTTCCAGCTTGAAGCTACAGTAGAGCCTGAGAATGCAACAAATAAAGACATCACATGGACATCAAGCGATGAGAAGATCGCTCAGGTTTCAGCAGAAGGACTTGTTACTGCAAAGAAGAAGGGAAGCTGCGTTGTAACAGCTACCACAAAGGACGGTCAGTTCAAGGCTGAGTGCAAGGTTACAGTAACAAAGAAGGTAAATGTAACCGGAGTTAAGCTGAACAAGTCAAAGAAGACACTTAAGAAAGGTAAGACCGTAACTCTTAAGGCAACTCTTAAGCCTAAGAAGGCTACAAACCAGGATGTAAAGTGGAGCAGTAGTAATAAGAAGGTTGCAACCGTTGATGAAAACGGAAAGGTAGCAGCAGTAGGAAGCGGCGAAGCAACTATTACAGTAACTACTAAGGAAGGCAGCTACAAAGCAACCTGCAAGATTACTGTTAAGAAGGATAAGACCAAAAAGTCTAAGAAAAAGAAGAAATAAAATTGTGATTTGAATCAGTGCAAAACAGACCTAAATGAGTGATTACTAGGTCTGTTTTGTTTTTTGTGGTAGATTATTCTCAGGAGGGTACGAAATGGATAAGAAAGCTGATGTGTATGAAGTACCAAAGAGAGAAGGGAGCGTATGGCCTGAGGATATCTGCCCCGCTTACACTCCCAGAGAGGATGCAATTCCCAGCATTAGGGGGTGTTGGTACTGCAAATATGCGGATTTTCATCTAAAAGAAGAAACTGTATTAGAAGTGGGTATCTGTAACTGGCCCAAGAAGGTTATGGATTAGTGAAAAAAGTTAAGGGGAAAAATAATGGACACAAAAATTAAAATTCGGAGGGGTTATGGAAAATAAGGGAACAGCGGCAGAATCAATACTTCGCATAGCTATCTGTGATGATGATAAGACAGACCGCGAGAGGGTAGATGTTCTTGTTCAGGAATATCTGAAGGAAAAGAATATCAGAGCTGAGGTCAAATGCTTTGATCACCCGGATGCGCTTATCGAAGAGTGTGAGAAATTCAGACCGCATATTTACATACTTGATATAGTCATGCCTATGGTTACAGGGATTCAGGCGGCGCGAGAGCTTCGCTGGAATCAGCCTGACGCGCAGATTATATTTGCTACTTCAGAGAGCTCCTATGCCCTGGAGTCCTTTGACGTTAACCCTATCAATTATATTTTAAAACCGATAGAAAAAGAGAAGCTTTTTACAACTCTGGATCTGGCACTTTCCCATGTGGACATCTCAAACGGAAGGAGCATTTCCATAAAGGTCAAGGGAGGCTTACAGACCCTTCATCTCGATGAGATTCTTTATATCGAGTATCGCAATCATGTGGTTTCATATCACATGAATGATGGAGCGGTTATTTCTACGCCCACACTTCGAATCGGCTTTGTGGAGTATCTTGAGAACAATCACCCGGGAAAAGATTTCGTGCGCTGTCATGAATCAATAGCTGTCAGCATTGCTGCTATAGATAAACTCACAAAAACAGAGATCACTCTTCGAAATGATGAGCTGATCCCTGTTACAAAAAGCAGATATGCTGAGGTTCTGGACAGTTATATGAACTTCAGATTTTGATTTACCCAGAACCTAACTCGCCCGCTATGTTTATAGAGTAGTAATCACGTATTTCAGTTTCCTTTTAATAGAATTATATATACTGGTATGTTTCGGTGCAATCGGAATTGTGCTATTCTATTCTCTGGATAAAAGGGGGGAAACTATTTAGTTTGGGGAGAACAAAATGAGTCATATACTGGTTGTAGAAGATGACGTGAATATAGGAAACATGCTTCAGGAAGCTCTTGAAATCGAAAACTATGAGGTGACAAGAGCATATTCCGGGACAGAGGCGCTGATGATTCTGGAAAACAGAAAGCCGGACCTGATGCTCCTTGATCTTATGATTCCGGGAATTTCAGGAGAGGAGCTGATTGGCAAAATTGATGGAGTACTTACAATAGTTCTAAGTGCAAAGTCTGACATTGATACCAAGATAAGCCTTCTTAAAAAGGGTGCCAGCGACTATGTGACAAAGCCATTTGTTATATCGGAGCTTCTTGCAAGGATTGAGGCTCACCTTCGCCTGGCGGAATCTACAGATAACAAGAAGGTCACAGATGATGGCAGCGTTGTGAGTGTTGGAAATATCTCTTTGGACAACAGCCTTTTTTCAGTGACAAACGGAGATACCAAGGTCAGCCTCACAAGGACTGAGACCGCGATCTTAAATCTTCTTATGAACAATTCCGGAAGACCTCTTGGACGAAGTACCATCCTTGACAGAATAAGTGAGGATACTCCGGATTGCACCGAGAGATCATTAAAACAGCATGTAAGCAACGTCAGGAAAAAGCTTCAGCAACTGGACAATATAGATCATATAGAAACAATTTACGGGATTGGTTTTCAATATAACGAATCTTGACATTATCTTGACATTCTCTATACCACTTTCTTGACAGGAGGGTGGTATTTTTATATGCGTAGATGAGAGCTACGAAAACGAATGACTTAAACAGCATGAAAGGAAAGTTTTACTATGGAATACGTTTTTAAGACTAATGGAATAAGCAAGAAGTACGGAAAGTTTACAGCCCTTTCTGATGTAAATATGGAAATCCCGAAGGGGGCTATCTACGGATTTGTTGGGAAAAACGGAGCAGGAAAGACTACTCTTATAAGAGTTATGACAGGTCTTCAGCGTCCTACAGATGGCTCCTACGAACTCATGGGAAAAGCAAATAACGATAAGGATATTGCAAAGGCAAGACGCAGAATGGGAGCGGTTGTCGAGTCTCCTGCGATCTACATGGATATGTCAGCAAGAGACAACCTGATTCAGCAGTGCCTGATGCTCGGACTTCCGGATTTCAAATGTGTCGATGAGATACTTGAGCTGGTAGGCCTTGCAGATACAGGAAAAAAGAAGGCAAGGAACTTTTCACTTGGTATGCGTCAGCGTCTCGGAATTGGAGTTGCCCTCTGCGGAAGTCCTGACTTCGTAGTTCTTGACGAGCCTATAAACGGACTTGATCCTCAGGGAATCATCGAGGTGAGAGAGCTTATCCTTAAGCTCAACAGAGAAAGAGGAATCACCTTCCTTATCTCAAGTCACATTCTTGATGAGCTTGCAAAGGTTGCTACCAACTACGGCTTCATCGATAAGGGCCATATCGTAAGACAGATGACCAGCAAGGAGCTTGCTGATGAGTGCCGCAAATCTGTCCGCATGAAGGTCAGCGATGTGGGAATCTTATCCAAGATACTTGAAGAGAAGAGCCTTGATTACAAGGTGGTTGATTCCAATACAGCCGATGTATATGCAGAGCTCACTTTCTCAGATGTGGCTAAGGACTTTGAACAGGCCGGCTGCAAGATCATAAACATGCAGGAGCGCGACGAGAGTCTTGAGGCATTTTATCTTTCACTGCTAGGAGGATCAGAGGATGTTCAGAAATCTGTATGCTGATACAAGAAACATAATTTTATGCAGAGCATTCCGAATTGCTCTTGGCGTGATTGCTGTTTATCAGATATTCCATTTTATAATTTTTAAAGCGCTGTATGTATTCTTTCTGAAAACCGCTATGGATGCTGACACAGTGGCCTTTACTTTTCCTTCCATAGCAGCATTTCTTGTGACTGCTGCAACACTTTTTATATCAGACAGAGAGTTTTCAAACGGCTGCATCAGAAACAAGATGATATCGGGAGTGAAAAGAACAGACGCATTTTTGTCCGCAGTCTTTGGAGGAATGCTTCAGGGAGCAATATATTCGTTCTTTGCATTTTGTATTTCGACGATAATGAGCCTTGCATTCACAGTAGGGTTCATGGATTACTCGATACCGGAGTTTGCTAATTACTGGCTGGTTACGACCATGGCCTGCATGGCGATCGGAGCTTTTTCAACTTCAATGGTAATGTCCTTTGGTGGAAGTAAGCTCTCTTATGTGATAGGGCTTCTCCTTGCCTTTGTACTTAAGGTCACTGATACCTTTGTACTTGATAAGCTCTATCCGGAAAAAGGGTACTGCCAGCTTACAGGCACAAAGCTTATGGTTTACAGATTTATTGACAGATTCATTCCTTACTCATATCTGATGGAGAGACCTCATTATGATTTTGCGAGCTATGTAATAGGATGCGGCGGCCTCGTAATCATTTCAACAGTTGTAGGACTTATCATTTTTAACAACAAGGAATTGCATTAAAAAATTTGGGGAGTAAAAAGAAATGACCAATTTATATAAAGCTGACATGAAAAGAATTTTTAAGAATCCTATCTTTATAGTAGGATGCATAATCGCTCTTATTGCAACCTTTGCATTTACTTCAAATTGCATCGGACTGACAGGACGTTTTGGAAACATGGAGCCTGACAGAAGAATGTTTTTCATAAGCATCGCCATGATGGGATTTTTCACAATATTTGTTCCACTTTATTCCAATATGGAATACCGCTATGGTGTCATCAGAAATAAGATCACTGCAGGCTTCACACAGAAGCAGGTCTATTTCAGCCATCTGCTTTCACACTTCACAGCCCTGGCTGTTATGATGGGGCTTTATCTTGTGGCAGGTATCCTGGGTGGTGCCAGAGATTTTGGAAAAATGATTCCTTCAAACCTGATTCTTTTCCTTGCACTTTGCGGCTATATTTCAGCCCTTATGCTCATCACTACAAGGGTTCTTAAGATTGTTCTGGTCAGCATCTTTGCATTCTTTCTTCTGAATGTCATCTACATGGGAACAATGATAGGAAATGCACTTTTATCATTTGTTCTTAAGGGAGCTGCAAAGCAGGTGGGCGTGATCGTTTATAACATGTCAGTTTTCGGACAGTGGTTTTCAAGAACAGGCTTGGCTGATGATTATGTAAATCCGGGAAGCCTTGCGCAGGTTGTTGTTTCATCCGCAGTTATTCTTGTGATGGTATTTTTAGCCACAGTTGGACTTGATAAGAGAGACCTTAAATAATTTTGAAGAGAAGGTAAGAAAAGTGAGACGATATAAAATAATTTTACTTGCAAGCGTAGCTACAATGGCAGTTTTCATAGGACTTCTTGTTGGCTTTAGAAACACTAAGGCGTTTTCACCTGAAAAGAAGATTGAAGGAATAGAGGACGTTGCCATTAGCTTTAATGAGCTCAAGATTCCCACAGATGTTCAGGTTGTCGGCATTGGAGAAGCTACACATGGTAATCACGAGTTCCAGACAGTAAAAAGAGATGTTCTTGAAAAGGTTGTAACTGAAGGAAATGGACGCTCTCTTAGCTTTGAGATGGCAGCAGGCGATGCGGCATGGATAAATGATGCTATTCATGACAAGGATGCTGATTTAACAGAGGCGGTTGGAAAGCAGAGCTATCCAATTTATGGTACACCTGAAATTGTGGAGCTCCTTCAGTGGATGCGCAATTATAACGAAAATCTTCCCTACGAAGAATCACTTATGTTTTACGGAGTTGATATCCAGGGTGGAATGACTTCAATCGTCTACATGCAGAATCTTTGTAGAGAAGGGTGTGAGCTTTTCACAGAGGATGAGAAGGCAAAGCTCCTTACCATAAAGACTGAAGAAAAAGCTGACTATGTATCTGAGAGAAAATTTTTCCAGGGGCTGTATGAGAGGCTTTCAGCTTCAGAAGATCTTAAAGCCAGACAGCTTGCAGTACTTGCAAAGTGCGTGGTATTAAACATTGATGCTCCCGATTATGATGAGGAGCCACAGGAAAACAGTCATAACAGAGATCTCAGAATGGCTGAGCTCTTAAAGGATTACTGGAATATAGAAAATGAAAGAGGCTACGATCAGGTTGTTATCACTGCTCACAATGGCCATGCCATGAAGGGTGGTAAATCCATTCTTCCAAGTGAGGGTGAGGAGACCATGGGTGATCAGATAAACCGTATCTTCGGGGACAGCTATTACTGCATAGGAACAGAGTTCTATAAGGGCGATGTGAATATTCATACTGCCGGTACCTATGATGATAATTACGAGAGAGCTAACTACTTTTACTGCAGCGATGACCCTCTTGCATATCAGGCAAAGGATTTTAAAAATGGAACATATTGCCTTGATTTCTCCAAGGTAACGGATGAAAATAGTAAGGTGTACAAGATCCTTAATAACTATAACTTCTTTGGAGAGATGGGTGAGGGCTATGGTCAGCTTCAGGATCTCGGACCGAGCCACAGAATAAAGATCAAAGCAACTGACAGATTTGATGCTATGGTCTATTACTATGAAGTAACGCCCATAGATCCCATATACTATAAATAAAAATCACGGAGCCTCTTATGAAATACCTGCTTATCATACTTGTCGCCATAAACATTTTCCTTTTCCTTAAGATTGTGGCCATGCGCTTGTCACTTAAGGAGCTCAGAGAGGACTATGAGGAGCGTGCAAGAATCCATACCAATACTCTTTTGACGGTATCAAGTCGCGACAGGAGAGTGAGGGAGCTTGCCTCCACTATGAACGAGACCCTTGTTAAGCTCAGGGACTCCTATAACAGGTATGAAAACGGTGATCAGGAAATAAAGAGAGCGATAACTAACATATCCCATGATCTTAGGACGCCGCTCACTGCCATAAGCGGATATCTTGAGCTGGCGCAGCGAAAGGAGATGACTCCCGAGCTGGAGAAGTACCTCCAGGTAATTGAGGGCAGAACCATGCATATGAAAAAGCTCACGGAGGAGCTTTTCGAGTACTCTATCATAGCAGGTGGCGAGGTGACTGAGGAGAGGAAGGAAGTCAATATCGGCAGGATGCTTGAGGACTGCATCATGGGCTATTATCCCTCACTTAAGGAGAGAGGAATCACTCCGGAGGTTGATATAACAGAGGAGAAGATTGTAAGGAATCTCTATCCGTCCTATGTGGAGAGAATCATGAATAACCTTGTAAGTAACGCTCTTAAGTACAGCGACGGTGATCTTGAGATTTCCCTTTCAGATGAGGGAAAGCTCCGGGTTGCCAATTCCTCAAAGGAGCTTTCAACTGTTGACGTTAATAAGCTCTTTGACAGGTTCTTTAGTGTCGAGAGCGCCCGCAGCAACTCCACGGGACTGGGACTTTCCATAGTGAAGACCTTTGCGGAGCGCATGGACTGCAGTCTTGATGCTAGCTATGAAGATGGCAAAATTGCCATTGAAGTAGGTTTTTAACAGATATTGTTTACATTGATTTTATAAAAATATAACTAATTAGAGAACACGCCTGGGTTATAATTGTAATAAATCTAATTGAATTTGATTACTTTGGAGATGGCGATGTTCTCTGATTTTTTTAACAGACTGGATAGTATAGACTATTTTGTTTCAACTAAAAAGGAACTCCTGGCAGAGAAGAACAGAGCCATGCTGCTTCAGCTCGGCAATGGATTAACCATCGTAGTGGTTCTTTATCTGCTGGTGAGATTTTCGATTGATCCGGGGAGGCTGCCGGAACTGAGATTTTGGGTACTGTTTGCTGTTTTACTTGCGTATCGTATTGAATATAAATGCTGGCTTTCCAAGATTTTATTATCTTTTAATACGACAAGGCTTATCGTACTTCTAAATTATTATCTGTTCTTTATGGCCTCTGCGTATCTTGAAATGAGGGAGTTTGATGCTTCTCACACTCCTATATTTATTGCGCTTATTCTGGCGCTTCCGGCTTTCTACACAGACTATTTTCAGGTCTATTTCCTAATTGAAACTGTAATTGGAATTTCATATTTTGCAATCTGTCATCTGGTAAGTCCGGGGACTCTGAGCTGGCAGGCCTGCTTTGAAATGATGGCAGCCATAATGTTTTCGCTTGTTATGGTGCTCGCTATTTTTGGTAATCAGGCTGAGAGTGTCACTGAAGAAAAGGTATTTAAGGAGAAAAGTGATACAGATCTTCTTACAGGCCTAAAGAACAAGATAGCCTTCCAGGATGAATCAAAGGAGGCGATAAGGAACAAGCCTCTTGGAACTGCAAGTATGCTGCTGATTCTGGATTTTGATAATTTTAAGCTCGTTAATGACAACTACGGACATCAGACAGGAGATGATGTCCTTAAGGCCTTTGCCAACATCCTGATACGTGAATTCCGCGTGGTGGATATTATTGGGCGCGTTGGCGGAGATGAGTTCATGGTCATGGTCCCATCTATTCCATTTGAGAGCACGGGACTTATTGCTGATCGTTGTAAAAATATTTTGCATGAGTTAAATGTTCTTAAGGTTGGTAAGGCTCATTCCTTTTCATGCAGTATCGGAATCGCCTGTGACTATAAGGGTATGACCTTTGAGGAAATGTATAAACTGGCAGACGATGCTCTCTATGAGTCAAAGGAACGGGGAAAAGCAACGTATACCATTTATTCTTCGGGGAAAGCGGATGAATAGACTAAGGAATTTTTATGAAAAGCTAAAAAAGCACTATCAGCTTATAATTCTACTTTTACCCTCTGCAATTCTGCTTATATGTTTTGCATATATTCCCATGTTCGGAATTATTATAGCCTTTCAGAATTATTCTCCCGCGCTTGGAATTCTGGAAAGTAAATTTGTGGGTTTCAAGAATTTTATTCAGTATTTTAATTCCTATCAGTTTGGCGTCACAATAAAAAACACCCTGATCCTCAGTATCTACAGCATAGTTGTTGGCTTTCCTTTGCCAATACTCCTTGCACTTATGTGTAATCAGATGAGGAATAAGCTTTTAAAAAATGTTTTTCAGGTGATAACCTATCTTCCGCATTTTATCTCAACCATGGTAATGTGCGGTCTTATCATCATTTTCCTATCGCCAAGCAGCGGCCTTTTTGCCAATCTGGCAAGACTTCTAGGAATGAGCTTTCCAAATATCATGGCGGATTCTGCGGCCTTTAAGCATGTGTATGTATGGAGCGATATATGGCAGCATCTTGGCTGGGACAGCATTATCTATCTGGCGGCTCTTTCAAGTGTGGATGTGGAGTATTACGAGGCTTCAACCATTGACGGCGCCAGCACACTTCAGAAAATCAGATATATAGATATCCCGATGATTCTTCCTACTGCGATGATACTTCTCATCTTGAGAGCCGGAGGAATCCTGGAGATTGGCTTTGAAAAGGTGTATCTTCTTCAGAATATCCAGAACATTATGAGCAGCGAGATAATTTCAACGTATGTATATAAGATCGGACTTCAGAACATGCAATACAGCCTGTCTACGGCTATCGGACTTTTTAATACGGTGGTAAATGTGATAGTTCTTCTGATGGTCAATTTTGTGGCGAAAAAGACTACGGATATCAGTCTGTTTTAGTGGGTAAAAAGCTATGCATAAGATAAGGAAATATTCGCAGGATACCTTTATAAATATACTGTTTTACATAATAGCAGTGATAATGATGATAGCCATTTTATATCCGCTGTGGTTTGTGATCATTGCCTCCATAAGTAATCCCTATGATGTGGCAAATGGAAGGCTGTGGCTTTTCCCTCAGCAGGTGGACATAAGGGGCTATAAGGAGCTGCTTGCGCAGGAAAAGATATGGCTTAGCTATATAAACACGATCATCTACACAGTGGTTGGCACAATTATTGCGCTGGTCGTCAACATCTCAGCGGGCTATGCCATGTCCAGAAAGGATCTGCCCTACAGAAAACTCGTAAACATTTTTTATGTGATTCCGATGTTTGTGGGCGGCGGTCTTGTTCCTACGTATCTTGTGGTGAAGAATTTTGGATTCCTTGATTCCTTCTGGGTAATGGTGATCCCCTTCGCTGCATCCTCCTATAACATCATTGTGGCCAGGACCTTTTTTGAGACATCCGTTCCGGAATCCCTGTGGGAAGCAGCGCAGATAGATGGCTGCGGAACCATCAGGTTTTTCCTGGAATTTATACTTCCGCTTTCCAAGGCTATCCTGGCAGTTGTAGGTCTCTGGACAGCAGTAGCCCAGTGGAACTCCTGGTTCAATGCACTTATTTATCTTCAGAATGAAAAGCTGATGCCCTTGCAGCTCCTCCTTAGAAGGATACTTATAACCAATGAATCTCTTCTTGGAGCAGCCACCGGAACAATGGCGCAGGAGCTAAGGCTCCTCTCAGATATGATGAAATATGCTTCGATTGTTATATCAACCCTGCCGATCATGATCCTTTATCCTTTCTTACAAAAATACTTTGATAAGGGTGTAATGATAGGCGCTGTAAAGGGTTGACGATTTTTAGAGGTATTGAAAATGAAAGTGAAAAGGTTATTTATAACATTGGTATTGGGCCTGTGCATGGCAGTGTCAGGGTGCGGGAAAGGAAATGCCGTAACTGAAAATGTGAAGCCGGAGGAAACGGAGAGTGGACTTAAGTCCTATGAGATTACTACGGTGAGATGGGTTGACTGGGGTGAGAATTACCACACCGGTTTTATTGATGAGCTTGCAAAGGAGAAGGGGATGGAGCTTACCTGGAATACCATTCTTAATCCTGACTGGGGTGATAAAAAGGCTGTGCTTATGGCAGGCGGGAATCTGCCCGATGCATTCATGGGATCTATCTGCTTTTCAGAGGCGGAGATCATGAATAATTCAGCAGCCTTCCTTAAGCTTGATGATTATATTGATGATTATATGCCGAACTTTAAGAAGATAATGGAAGAGGATCCCACCATGAGGGCTCTTACTTATTCTGCGGATGGGCATATTTACGGGCTTCCCTCCAAAAAGCCCTGTCGCCCCATAGTGTCAAACCAGATGTTTATAAACAAGGTGTGGCTCGATAATCTTGGACTGTCAGTGCCTCAGAATTACGAGGAGTTTGAAGAGGTGCTTAAAGCCTTTAAGGACAATGATGCAAACGGAAACGGCAATCCTGATGATGAGATACCCTTTGCACAGGGGTATGCCGATACAGTCATGTCCTTCTGCCTTCCCTTTGGAACTACGATAGGGGCAGATGGAACCTACATGATGACAATTAAAGACGGTCAGCCGGTATTTTTGCCGACCTTCGAGGGCTACAAAGAGGGTATAGACTGGATGTATAAGTGCTATTCGGAGGGCCTTATCGATCCGGAGATATTTACGGAGGATTCCTCCATGCGCGATGCCAAGCTTATGAGTGAAACTCCTGTAGTTGGCTGCGCTCCGGGGTGGACTATAGATGCCACCTTTGGTTCGAATGCAGATCAGTACATAGCACTCCCTGCCCTGGAGGGTCCGGATGGTAATCGTTATGTTTCCTCCGATCCGGAGCACTGGAATTACAGCAGATATGAGTTCGTGATCACAGCATCCTGCGAGGATCCGGGACCTTTACTTGCCTGGGCGGACAGCTTCTACACGGATGATGCCACCATACAAAACTTCTACGGACCTTTTGGAATTGGTACCTCCAAGGATGAGAAAAACGGCACCTATAGAGTTTTGGAGCCAAATGACGGAAATACTGCAGATACTTTTGCATGGATAAACTCCCTCAGGGATTTTGGACCTAAGTATGTGGCAGACGGTTTTGATGAAAAAGTGACCTATGATGCGGAAAACGGAGATGCATTAAAGCTGGAGCTTGATAAAGATATGAAGCAGTATGCAAGGGAGGCCTATCCCAATGTGAGTTATACCCCGGAGCAGCTAGGCATTCTTGCAACGCTATACACTGATATAGGAACCTATGTATCCTCCAATCAGGCTAAATGGGTAACTGAGGGCGGCGTTAATGAAGAGTGGGATGACTATATGAGCACCCTGAAAAACATGGGCTATGAAGAGTTCATGAAAATCCAGACAGAGGCCTACGAGAACTACAATTCAAATAAATAAAAATATCTAATTGACAATATACCCCACTGGGGTATATTATTTTGCTGGAAAGGATACCCTATGGGGGTATGCAATAGGAGATGAATTATGGCAGATGTTTCAAATAAAAATGAGGTGATGCAGGAAGCGTGTGAATGCTGCTGCACCGGTAAAACCAAGGAAAGAGATGATAAGGAATTCAGGGACCTCATGAACAGGCTAAAGAGGATTGAGGGACAGGTCAGAGGCATTGAAGGAATGCTTGAAAATAACGCTTACTGTACTGATATCCTGACCCAGGTTTCAGCTATCACCTCTGCACTTAACAGTTTTAATAAGGTCTTACTTGCTAATCACATGAAGACCTGCGTAGTTGATAACATAAAGGAAGGAAACGAGGAAGTAATAGATGAGCTTGTCTGCACGCTGCAGAAGCTTATGAAGTGATCGTTTCTTAAAGCTACTCTTATAAACAGAGTGAGACTTGGCTTCCTTGGACAGGAGTGAAAATGGAACAATATAACGTAACAGGAATGAGCTGTGCCGCCTGCCAGACAAGGGTTGAGAAGGCAGTAAGTGCCGTTGATGGCGTTGACAGCTGTGCAGTGAGCCTTCTTACAAACTCAATGGGAGTGGAGGGCTCAGCTCGTCCGGAGGATATAATTGCTGCAGTTGAGGCTGCAGGCTATGGCGCAAGCAGGAAGGCCGGAAGCGCTGATAAGGGCGCTGCGTCTGCTTCTGATGAGTCTCTTAAGGACACAGAGACACCCAAGATGAAGAAGAGGCTTATCGCTTCAGTCATTATTCTGATTCCGCTGATGTATGTCTCAATGGGACATATGCTGTGGAAATGGCCATTGCCGGCATTTCTTGACGGCAACCATGTAGCCATGGGATTGTATGAGCTTTTGCTCTCAGCTATGGTAATGGTTATCAATCAGAAGTTTTTCATAAGCGGATTTAAAGGGCTGCTTCACAGGTCTCCCAACATGGATACCCTGGTAGCTCTTGGTGCGACAGCATCCTTTGGCTATAGTGTGTTTGCACTTTTTGCCATGACAGGAGCGGTGCTTGCCGGTGATAAGGAGCTGATAATGTACTACATGAATCAGTTCTACTTCGAGGCAGCAGCCATGATCCTCACACTGATCACAGTTGGTAAGATGCTTGAAGCAAGGTCAAAGGGAAAAACCACCAATGCACTTAAAGGGCTGATGGACCTCTCACCGAAAACGGCAGTTGTTTTAAGAGATGGCACTGAAGAGATAGTGCCCATTGAAAAGGTAAAGGTCGGTGACAGATTCGTAGTAAGACCCGGCGACAGTATACCCGTGGATGGTATCGTGGCCGAGGGAGAAAGCGCGGTAAATGAGTCAGCGCTTACAGGAGAAAGTGTCCCTGTAGAAAAGGCAGTGGGAGACAGCGTATCCGCAGCAACCATCAATACTTCAGGCTACATGGTCTGCGAGGCCACAAGAGTAGGAGAGGATACAACGCTCTCAGCTATTATCAAAATGGTAAGTGACGCGGCAGCCACTAAGGCTCCGATTGCCAAGATCGCCGATAAGGTTTCGGGAGTTTTTGTTCCTGTTGTAATCGGCATCGCTCTTGTGACATTTTTCGCATGGCTCCTTGCAGGTCAGAGTGTTGGTTATGCTATAGCAAGAGCTGTTTCGGTACTTGTAATAAGCTGCCCCTGTGCCCTTGGCCTGGCAACTCCCGTGGCGATCATGGTTGGTAACGGCGTTGCAGCCAAAACAGGAATACTGTTTAAAACAGCTGCTTCCTTAGAACAGGCCGGGAAGACTCAGATCATAGCCCTTGATAAAACAGGTACAATAACCACAGGTGAAATGAAGGTGACGGATATCATTCCTGCACCCGGAACCTCTGAGGATGAGCTTATTGAGACTGCATACGCTCTTGAGCTTAAGAGCGAGCATCCGATTTCAAAGGCTATAACTGAATATGCTGAAGAGAATCAGGTTCTCTTAGCAGAGACCACAGAGTTTGAGGTACTATCCGGAAACGGACTTAAGGGCAAGCTTGAAAATGCTGCAATTTATGGTGGTAACCTTAAATATATTGATAGCGTTACGGGCAAGGTAAGCAGTGATGTAAAGCAGAGAATCACAGAGCTTTCCCAGAACGGAAAAACGCCCGTCCTTTTTGCAAAGGAGGGTAATCTTCTTGGAGTCATCGGAGTATCTGATGTTATAAAGGAGGATTCAGCAGGCGCCATCGCAGAGCTTAAGAGGATGGGGATTCACACGGTAATGCTTACAGGTGACAATGAGGTCACTGCAGCTGCGATTGCAAAGCAGGCAGGAGTTGATAAGGTTGTGGCTTCCGTTAAGCCTGACGGCAAGGAAGCGGTCATCAGAGAGCTCATGGAGCATGGCACTGTGACCATGGTAGGTGATGGAATTAACGATGCACCGGCTCTTACCTCAGCTAATCTTGGAATAGCTATCGGCGCCGGAACCGATGTTGCAATAGATGCCGCTGATGTGGTTCTTATGAAGAGCAGCATCAGGGATGTGGCAGCAGCAATTAGGATTTCAAGGAGTACCCTTAGGAATATTCACGAGAATCTTTTCTGGGCATTTTTCTATAATGTCCTGGGAATTCCCCTTGCTGCAGGCTGTTATGTGGCAGCATTCGGATGGGAGCTCAATCCCATATTCGGGGCAGCAGCCATGGGATTATCAAGCTTTTGCGTGGTATCTAATGCCCTTCGACTTAACTGGATAAAGCCCTATGATGGCTCAAGGGATAAGGTTATTAAAAATGCGATTACAGGAAAATTGATATCACAAGCGACAGACACTGATAGTGCTGGCGCAGATATAAATATTGAAGATGAAAAGGAGACAAACGAAATGAAGATCACAGTAAAAGGAATGATGTGCGAGCACTGCGAGGCTCATGTAAAGAAGGCGCTTGAGGCAATTGATGGTATCGACAGCGCAGTTGCATCCCACAACGACAATCTTGTTACTATCACAAACTCTAAGGATGTGGATGAGGCAGCCATCAAGGCAGCAGTCGAGGATGCTGGCTATGAGTATGTTGGAGTGATCACATAATAGTTATAAAGAACAAATAAATAGCGTTTAATTTCAGAATAGGCATATGTTGGTGAAATAGCTTTTTGTATTTTGCCAATGTATGCCTAATATTTTTGCAGAATATATCCTATGATTGTATTAAAGAAAGTCGCAGATTTACGTTGTTTTAGCTTTAAATACCGCTTTTGATGACGTATACTTATAACTTGGGGAAACCTTCATTGTTTAGAAGGTAAAATGATCCGGGAGATAAGGTATGGAAAAACAGCTTGCAGCAAGAATCAGACAATTTCCTTGTGATATAATGGAAATTCAGGGATCGCTTTCAGATATACTTCAGAAGATATCTGGATGGACGAAGGATGGCGACGATATGCAGCTAAGGCTCCTGATGCCAAGACTGCAGTATCTGGGAGCAATGATAGATACATTAAAGGGCGCCATGAATGATGCATCTGCTCAGATCGAAGAGACGGATGTCATGACAAAGCAGGTAATTGAGCAACAGCTTTTGTCACTTGAAAGCCTTCGTGGACAACTGTCCGGTATAACTGATGCAATAAGTGTCTCGGTCAGGACTTTAGCTGAGTCCGACAGGCAGGTGCTTATGGCAGATATCATGAAGAGATGCAGTGATCTTGAAAACGCAGCTAAGGAGTTGAAATGAGTAAGGATATTTTACAGGGGAAATTCAAACAGAATATGTCTAGGTTTAAGGTTGGAGCGGCGGTGCTTATTTTAACGCTCATCCTTAAAATCATTGTGGTGGCTACAAGGGATACCGTGATCGTATATGCCGGAATCAGGCTATTCAGGACCATTTCGGGAATTGTCACGGTTCTTCTGGGAGCAGGGACACTTGTTTTTCTGGTATTTCTCATAATGGTCGCAACATCATATATGGCACTTCAAAAGCAGACAGCCATTGAGGAAGCCGATTCACATACAGGACCTGTCCTTAAGGTAAAGGGGAACCTTGATCCTGTTCAGATAAAGAACAGCCTTATGACTGAAAGTGATAACTGGATGAAGGCTATTTCACAGATAAATCCCAGCGAAGCCGGGGAGATGAACGTGGCACTTACAAGTGTAAGAGAGACCATGGTTCAGATGGATGATTATCAGCTTCGTCTTAAGAATCTTCTCGATAGCAACGGGGCTGACGCACTTAGAGATACAGAAGAGATTCTTGATAAGGTTGAGCAGCATATTTGCAGAAATGTCAGAAAGCTCCTTAACATAATGACAGTTTCAAGTCCTAACACAAAGAACGATCTGGACGTTGTTGAACTCACAGCAAAGAACTGCGCTGAGGACAATAACAGACTGTTAAAGACCACAAAAGAATTTATTGTTGCAGTCACTGAGTTTCTTAACTCACAGGGCGACAGTGGCAGCGGCATAAATGAGGTAGAGGTGTATAAAAACGCCCTTACTTCACAGATAGAAGAGGGAGGAATTTACTCATGAAGAAAAGATTATTATCAACAGTGCTTACAGTAGCCCTGGTAGCTGCATCAATTACAGGCTGCAGCAGCGTGCGCAAGGATGCTTCAGTAGGCACACTTTCGGAGGACGAGGCCAAGAAGGAACTGACATCCCTTATGACAAAGGTTGATATCACAAAAAATGAAAATCCTATTCTGGATATTTATTCAGACGAGGTTTCAGAAGCGGATACCCTTGCTGATATCGATACTTTCCCTATCACAGTTCAGGGTAGCGGTCAGATCAATCTTGAGATCGCAGCACCTTCCGAGTTTTCAGGAAGTGCACCTGATAACTGGCTTAATGAAGTGGCTGAGAAGTTCAATAAGTCCGGTGCAACAGCAGACGGAAAGAGCGTTTCCGTGACAGTCAGAAAAATCTCTTCAGGAGAGGTTGTAACATACATGACAAACGGCGGTTATAAGCCTGACATCTATGTTCCTTCAAATGAAGCGCTTGGTAAGATGGTAGAGGCTAACGGCTTTAAGCCCGAGCTTCTCACAGACAGACTTGCAGGTAACACTGCAGGAATCCTTATGCAGAAGGATATCTACGACAAGTACACAGAAGCCCACGGTGATGTAACCGTAAAGGGAGTTCTTGAAGCAGCTAATGCAAACGAGCTTAAGTTCGCTTACACAAACCCTTACACATCAGCAACAGGACTTAATATCCTTTCATCCATGCTCTATGCGTTTGATGAATCAAATCCGTTATCAGCTACAGCAACCAATGCACTCCTTGATTATCAGAAGACCTCACCGCCGGTAGCATATACCACAGGTGTTCTCAGAACTCAGGCTGCAAAGGGAATCATCAATGCGATGGTAATGGAGAAGCAGGCTTATGTAAACACTCCCGAGCTTAAGAAGTACGTTTATACACCTGTTGGACTCAGACATGATCACCCCGCATATTTCTTTGACTGGAACTCAGATGCAGCCGCAAGAGACGCAGCTCAGCAGTTCGTCGATTTCTGCTTATCAGGTGATATGCAGAAGCTTGCAACAGACAAGGGCTTTAACCAGGATGACGACTATGTTTCCCAGGACACAGGAATGACAGGTGCTGATTATATCGCAGCCCAGAAGGTTTGGAAGCAGAATAAGAACGGTGGTAAGCCTATCGTTGCTGTTTTCGTAGCAGATGTATCAGGATCAATGGATGGTGAGCCTCTTAACTCACTTAAGCAGTCACTTATCAACTCATCAACATATATCAGCTCAGACCACTATATCGGACTTGTAAGCTATGCAAGTGAGGTTAATATCAATCTTCCTATAGCTCAGTTTGATCCCACACAGAGAGCTTATTTCTCAGGTGAAGTTAAGAACCTCTCTGCAGGCGGTGGAACAGCTACATACGACGCAGTGCTTACAGGTATGCAGATGCTTGAGGATTATGCTGAGACAGTTCCGGATGCAAAGCTGATGCTGTTTGTTCTTACAGACGGTGAGCAGAACACAGGATATTCACTGGATCGTATCGCACCTGTTGTAGGCGGACTTAAGATTCCGGTTTACACAATTGCTTATAACTTCAACAATGTAGGAGATCTTGAGAAGCTCTCCAACATCAATGAGGCAGCTCAGATCAAGGCTAACAGTGATGATGTTGTTAACCAGCTGAGAAACCTGTTCAATGTAAATCTGTAATGTGTTTTGGGAGTTTTTAACAAAACATCCTATGTGAAAAACTAAAGGAGAACCGCGGTTGTAAAAGCCGCAGTTTTCCTTTTATATTTTTTAAAAATTTCTTTTACTTTCATGAGATATTTTGGAGAATTTGACAATAGAATTAGAAAAGTTAAAGTGTATAATAATTCCTTGACTTTATTTTTAGCGAGGAAAAAGAAACATGAACAATCTATTGTACACTTATGAAGAGGTATGTGAAAAAATCGAGGAGAAGGGTCTTCTCATGTATGAGAGAGCAGATGCCAGAGATAAGTTTTTGTGGCAGTTTGCAAAGAGCGGTTCTACACTTCACGTTGACACTGTAATGAACAGCCGTTATGTTCTCTATGCTACTGAAAAAGACTATTCTGCTATCAAGAGAAAAGCAGAGGCAGCAGGCCTTGATCTTGCACTGACAGAGCGTGATAAGGGCATTATCGAGCAGCTTATTGCACAGTATGAGTCAGTTGAGAGCAGAGCTATACTTTTCATAAGAAATGGCAATAGGTTTATGCAGAAAGAGGGCGTTGAGAGAAAGCTTGCTCACGTTATAGTATTCTTTACTAACGAGAATCTTGACTTTATTCTTGATGGCCTTTGCGCAAATGATGCATATAAGGAAAAGAAGGAAGAGGTTAAGAAGGTATACGTGGCTATGCCTAAGCTTCCTAAGCTCCCTGCGCTTTCAGATGATGATATTAAAAACACTATTCCTGAGGGATGTGTAGTATCTCATCAGAAATACGGACAGGGCATAGTTAAGTCTGTTATCGAGGGAAGAATCAAGGTTCTTTTCGAGGGCTCAGTAGAAAAGATCTTTGCAGCTCAGGTTTGTATAGATAAGAATCTGTTAACCGTTTTATAATAAGAGCATGAATATCTTAAATGTAGAAAACGTTTCTAAATCATATATGTCTAAGCCTGTTCTCAGCGGTGTTTCTGTAGGTATAAACGACACGGATAAGATAGGTGTCGTTGGCACCAATGGAACAGGTAAATCAACATTACTTTCAATCATTGCAGGAGTTACCACACCTGACAGCGGACAGGTAATAATCAGTAACGGCCTTCGCATTTCATATCTTCCACAGAATCCTGTATTTGATATGGATAAAACTCTTTTGGAAAATATT
Organism: Butyrivibrio sp. FC2001; assembly: GCF_000424125.1. Classification (NCBI taxonomy): domain Bacteria; kingdom Bacillati; phylum Bacillota; class Clostridia; order Lachnospirales; family Lachnospiraceae; genus Butyrivibrio; species Butyrivibrio sp. FC2001. Next base: position 192,879 of record NZ_KE384134.1, on the reverse strand, counting down.
GCCGGTAGAATCTACGCAGGCGGTGACCATTGGGATAAGATGGGTGAAATCAAGGCCAACCTTGCAAAGTTTGGAATCGATGATCCCGAGTGCAATCCTGAGATATTATCAGGCGGACAGAAAAAGAGAGCTGCTCTTGTAGCGGCAATAATGACACCTTCTGATCTGCTTATACTGGACGAGCCTACAAACCACCTTGATTCCGATATGATCGAGTGGCTTGAGGATTTCCTTCAGCATTTCAGGGGAGCACTTCTCATGATCACCCACGACAGATATTTCCTTGATGAGGTGACAAATCAGATACTTGAAATAGATAAGGGCAGCGTTTACCGCTATGAGGCCAACTATTCGGGATTTTTGGAGCTAAAGCAGCAGCGCCTAGATTACGAGCAGGCTGCGGAGAGGAAGGCGGCTTCCCTTTACAGGAAGGATCTTGCGTGGATGCTAAGAGGTGCAAGAGCCCGCTCCACCAAGCAAAAGGCCCACATTCAGAGATTTGAAGCGCTGCGCGACAGACAGCGTCCTGAGGAAGAGAGGCAGGTAGAGCTTTCTTCACTTCTCACAAGGATGGGCAATAAGACCATTATTCTTGATGGAATTTCCAAGGCATATGAGGGAAAGACCCTGTTTAAGGATTTTTCCTATACCTTTAACAAGTTGGACAGAATAGGTATTATCGGACCTAATGGCTGTGGTAAATCAACTCTCATGAAATGTATCGTGGGGCAGGTTGAGCCGGATACAGGCCTTGTTGAGATCGGACAGACCATCAGGATAGGCTATTTTGGTCAGGAAAATGAAGCACTTGATGAAAGTAAGAGAGTAATTGATTACATAAGGGATACAGCGGAGTTTATCAGAACGACAGACGGACTTACCTCTGCGTCTGTTATGTGTGACAGATTCCTCTTTAATCCTGAGATGCAGTATGCGCCTATCTCCAAGCTATCAGGCGGTGAGAAGAGAAGGCTGTACCTATTAAGAGTCCTTATGGAGCAGCCAAATGTCATTATCCTGGATGAGCCTACAAATGACCTGGATATTCAGACTCTTAGAATATTGGAGGATTATCTTGACGGTTTCGCAGGAATTATCATAACTGTAAGCCATGACAGGTATTTTCTTGACAGAGTAGTGACAAGAATATTCGCCTTTGAAGAGGACGGTAGTCTGTATCAGAGTGAGGGTGGCTACTCGGATTATCTTATTCATAAAAAGGAAGCAGGAGCTTTAGCAGCGGACGTATCTGGGTCCAAGAGTGCTTCCAATGGTGGTGGAAAGTCGTCAAATACCGATGATAAGTCTTCAGAGGATAAGTCATCAAAGGGAAAGTATCGTGCTCCCAGAGAGAAGACAAAGCTCTCCTTTAAGGAGCAGAGAGAATATGACAACATCGAAGCAGAAATCGAAGCTCTTGAGGAAAAGAGCGCTGAGCTTGAAACACAGATAGCGGAATCAGCTACTGACTATCCGAAGCTTATGGCTCTTAGTAAGGAAAAGGAAGAGGTCGACGCCGAGATAGAGAGAAAGATGGACAGGTATGTCGAGCTTCAGGAGCTGGTAGACAGCTTTCAGACTGATAAATAATACAATTATATAATTATGTGGTATACGTTGATTAATTTATAGAGAACATTGTTGTTGGGAATTATAAAAGAGGAGGAGCTGTATGAATGCGAGAGAGTACCTGGATATTTTACATGTTGCTGAGAAGTTAAAAGATACAACGCGCCATTGCACAACCACAAATCGCAGAACTGAGAGCGTGGCTGAGCATAGCTGGCGAATTTCACTCATGGCATTTCTTTTGAGACATGAGTTTCCGGACCTTAATATAGACAAGGTAGTGGATATGTGTCTCATCCATGATCTCGGTGAATGCTTTACCGGGGATATTCCTACTTTTATTAAGACAGATGACGACAGAGAAGTTGAAGATTCTCTTTTGAATAAATGGGTTAAGTCTCTTCCGGAAGAGTTATCAAAGGATATGGCTGACCTTTATAAAGAAATGGAGGCGCAGGAAACAAAGGAAGCAAAGCTATATAAGGCTTTGGATAAGCTTGAGGCCCTTATTCAGCATAATGAATCGCCGATAGATACATGGTCGGACAATGAATACGAGCTCAATAAAACATACGCATTTGATACGGTTGCTTTTTCTGAATGGCTTGTGGCACTTAGGAAAGAAATACTGGATGATACGTTAAGGAAGATTGATTCAGAAAAAGAGGATATTGCTGGATAACGTAATGCAGGAGGAGAGGAACGGTATGAGAACACTTTTTATTGGAAACAGTCACACTTACTTTAATGATATGCCAAAGATTTTTAAAGACATCTGTGCTGAGAATGGAATTGATATGCAGGTAACTATGCTTACAAAGGGCGGAATGGGCCTGGATTACCATGCTGAGAATGAGCAGACCAGATTCAACATCCTTTTCGGAGACTATGATTTCGTAATATTGCAGCATGTGGCACATCCTATGGGTGAGTTCGAGGATATGGAGAAAGCGGCTGATACTATCATGGAATGGATCAGGCAGACAAAGGCTGTGCCCTGCTACTATATGACCTGGACTGAAGAGAATAATGAAGAGTTTCAGCCTGAAATGTCAGCAAGGTATAGAAAATTAGCAAAGAAACACGATTGCCTCGTGGCTCCTGTGGGTGAAAAATGGTGGGAGGAATATCATAAGAATCCTGCTGTGGATCTTTATTTTGAGGATAGAAGACACGCATCACCTGCAGGGTCAAAGCTTGCGGCGGAAACTATATTTGAGACGCTAAGAGGTGTTTTATATACTTAATTTATTTGAATTATCACAGGAAAAATTATTATAAAAATTTATGTGCATAGATCAATGCTTCTAGGAGTTACCTGGATAGTATTGGTCTATTGTTTTATCGGTAAATGGCAGCATAGAGAAGTCAGTGAAGTGTGCGGTGAAGTGTAGTGAAGTTTTTGCTTACAACTTCATTATTGATAGATTGGTAGCAAAAGGAATGCTATTAGAGATAAAACAAGCATCAGCTAATCTTTATACGGCTAATTTGGAAAAAAGTGAAAATTAAACTTTGATATGTGTAGATAAGAACTATGGCATATTCATGAGGTATTTATGCCCCACTAACCCCGTCCCCAAGGACCATACTAGCCCATTTCACGTGTTGTCACGCCTGGTTATATATATCTTCATTTTTCCTAACAATTCCCAAATCTTAACTTTACATAATTTCACGTAAATTCACGTGAAGAAGGAAATGCTGGTAAATAGCTGGCACAAATTTGGTACATAGAAGCGTCCCTACGCCATTAAAGCTTGGTAAGCCTAGGAGTGATAGTTTCACCTGGGGGTTGATTTTTGGATCAGTTACCTCAAAAGAGGTAGCTGTTTTTTACACATGATATAGTCAATACTGTATAATTGAATTTGCTTGATAAAAATATTTGGAGGCGAGATATGAGCAACCTTATTAAAATTGATAATGAATATAAAAACTGGATTACAGAAGTATCAAAGCGTTTCAGACAGACTCAGCTAAAAGCTGCTGTGAAAACTAATAGTGATATGCTCAGGTTCTATTGGTCTCTTGGTAGGGATATTGTTGGATTGAGCGAAAAAAATAATTACGGATCTGGCTTTTATAAAACTATTAGTGAAGATTTGAAAGATATTTTCCCGGATATCAAATCGTTTTCGCCTACAAATCTTAAATATATGCGATATTTTTATGAGATGTATCCAGAAATATTAAATCGTCCTCAACTTGGGGACGATTCTGAAAATGAATTAAATCGTCCCCAGGCTGGGGACGATTTGGAAAATGCAATATTTTTTATTCCTTGGGGGCATAACAAAGTTATCATAGATAAGTGTAAAGGAGATTCCGCAAAGGCACTGTTCTATGTGAAGAAAACATTGGAAAACAATTGGTCAAGGGATGTACTCTTGAACTTCCTTGATACTGATCTGTATGAGAGGCAAGGTAAGGCGGTAACAAATTTTGCATTAACATTACCGGCAGAGCAGAGTGATCTTGCTCAGGCTATGACAAAGGATCCATATAGATTTGATTTCTTAACATTGAGAGAAAAATATGATGAGAAAGAATTCAAAGATGCGCTTATAAACAAGGCCGAGAAGTTCCTTATGGAACTTGGTACAGGCTTTGCATATATGGGTCGAGAAGTCAGAATTGAAGTAGGTGATACTGAGAAGTTTATTGATATGCTCTTTTACAACACCAAGCGACATTGCTATGTAGTTTTGGAAGTGAAAACGGGCAAGTTTGATTCTTCGTATGCGGGACAGCTTGGCACATATGTTGTAGCAGTAAATCATCAGATTAAATCAGAGGAAGATAACCCTACAGTTGGCTTATTGATATGCAAGGACCTTGATAAAGTAGAGGCTCAATATGCATTGGAATCAAGCAGCCAACCTATTGGAGTATCCAGTTACGAATTATCAAAGTTGATTCCAGAAGAATTTAAAGGAAGTATGCCAACGATTGAAGAAATTGAAGCAGAGTTTGGAAATATTGATTGAGCTTAGGATTAGACAATGTAAGAAATAAGATGTCGTTGAAGGATGATGACTTGTATTATGTTGTGGAAGTATAGTATTATCAGGAAATAAGCTATTCAACGTAAAAAAGGATACGTTAAAATATTTGTGTGTGATTCGTTGACGGGAATAATGAATAGCATTATGCTATATATGAACAGAAAAGTTATGTCGGGCGCAGCTCCTGGCTTCTCCGCTGCGGAGACGTTAAATATGAGCAGAATAAATATAGCTGCATAATTAAAGGGTTCTGGCGACAGAACCCTGTAATTATGCAAAAAGGTGGAAAATGTTTAGTTGGGATGAATTAAAAGAATTAACTATCAAGCCAAAGATTAATGATATTTCTTTGGATTGTTTATCACAATACTACTACAATGCTCATGGAATTCAGGAGGGTAAAAACCTTATCATTACTTCAGATGGTGATAATGGAAGCTTGGATTCAAAGGAAATTGACAATCTTATCAAAAGGACGTTTGATTTATAAGTATATATACAAATATTACATTACAGATAGGACGGTAGAATATTACAATGGCTAGAATAGAGACTCTTACAGCATATAAGTGTAGATTTAGTTATTTACAAAGGAACAATCCATTGATTGAGGAGCAACGTGAAGCGATAAGGAGTGGTGAAGAACCAAATTATTCTTTTTCTGAATTTATTGATACATATAAAGAATACACAAGTAACCTTGCAATTGGCGAAAATTCAGATAGAGCAATTGCTTTGGCAGAAAATAAGATAGAGTTTCGAGAAAAAAACGGAGTTAAGATATGGCATATAATGCCAAATGCAGGTAAACAGGGAAAACCGATTACAGTAATGAAAAAGACTGGAGAAAAATACAATTACGGTTCTGATGCAGCTGCGTTATATGAGTATCATGTTTTCGTTTACGAGAGTGATGATGGATTCATAGCTATTTTCCACAGACAAAATGGATCTGGCTGCAAGAGTGTTTTTTTGGAAACAGCAAACAATGCTATTAAGAGTAAAGGCTTAAAACTTGAGATGGATTTGATTGTTCCAATGGTAGATGAAGTAAATGATATTACTCCTACAAAAATCACAATGCAATTTATAAAACAAGAGCTATCTTCTGATGTGGCTGATAATGTTAATGGATCAAGAAGAAAACATATTATAAGGGAAGTAGGATTAAACCTGGAAGAACAGGAGAATAGAATGATCCTTGATATTATTAATAGATTTCATGCTAAGGAAATTGATCAAGCGAAAGCATTTGCCTTAATTAAAGCGGAGCTTAATGATGAAGTAGATTATAATGACGCGGAAATTAGATTACGTGTAGGTGGTAAACGACATCAAAAAATCCGATGGTGTGAATTTGAGAATATAGTTGGAGCTCATGATATTTCAGCTAGATTGTATGAAGCTTATAAAAACTCTCATGACTTTGCTGGAGAATTAGCAAAGCTTTCAGATGAATACTATGATGATATTCTTAAATCTGAGGAGGTATAACATATTGAAAGATGCAGTTTTAAGTATAATAGCTATTGGTATTGTTATACTTATGTTGTTTTGCAATAAGAAAGTTAGGATTTTCTCAATTATAAAAAGTCAATTCCAAGTTTATAGAAACGACAGTACAAAAAGGATATCGCTTTGGGATATTCTTTGTTTTGTAATTATGCCAATAGTCTTAGGAGCGATAATTGTTTTTGGGTTTGAATCTAGCATAGATGAAAAGCTTGCAGGAGTGTTAACTACAGTATTTGCATTTATATTTACAGTGCTGTTTGGATTTGCAGCTATACTTGTTGGAAAGCTTAACAGTGATATTAAGCTTGAAAAGCAGGTAGTTAATGAGACATTTGTCTCAATTATGACATGTAATATTTTATCTCTGTGTTCGGCAATCTTTTCTATAATCGTTATAGTTATTAAAAATAATTATGTTATAGCGGTGTTATCTCTGTTTATTTACTGCTTTTCATTTATGATAGTTATGCTTCTTTTGCTTATATCGAAGAGGACATATGTGATTTATATTAATCAAAAGGATTGTTAATGGGATTTATCTAAAAGGAAATTATGAAAAAGAATGTATTTAGAATGCCTACTCCGGTCAAGATTACTGGAAGAACATCAAGTATTACAAATGCGTTTGTTAACGGAATTATTCCTGTTGTTGAACCAACTGAAGATGAAATTGATGATGCTCTTGCTACTCTTGGAATGACAAGAGAGAGTATATGTTGCGCTTACTGTGGCGATACTTGCACAGAATGGGATCATTTTAGGCCACTAATAGTTGACAAGGGGCCTACAGGCTATATATCAGAAATTCATAATCTTGTTCCTGCTTGTGGCAAGTGCAATCAAAGCAAAGGTAATAAAGAATGGAAAAAATGGATGTATAGCGATGCTTTACTTTCTCCAAAAACAAGAGGCATCACGGATATAAATGAAAGATGCCGGAAGTTGGAAGTATACGAGAGAAAGTATGCACCTACAAAGCTTGATTTTGTAGAAATTGTAGGTGAAGAGTTATGGGAAAAACATTGGAATAACCATGAGAAACTGCTTGAATTAATGAAAACTTGTCAGGAAACATCTGATGAGATAAAGGAAAGAATTACCATGAGCCTGAGAAATGAGTAAAAGAAGGTATAATTCATGCCATTTCAAATCATTAGAAATGATATTACAAAAGTAAAAGCAGATGCCATAGTTAACACAGCAAACCCAGAAGTTGCTATTGGCGATGGCGTTGATTCTGCCATATATAAGGCTGCCGGTGAAGATAAGCTTTTTGCAGAGCGTCAGAAGATCGGAAGACTTAATCCTGGCGAAGTAGCTATTACTCCAGCTTTCAATATGGCTGCAAAGTTTATTATTCATGCAAGCGGTCCATGGTGGGAAGGAGGAAGCAGCGGTGAAGCTGAGCTCCTTAGGCAGTGCTATGATAAGTCGTTACAGCTTGCTGTTTCCAATAAGTGCAGGTCTATTGCGTTTCCGCTTCTTGCTACAGGTACTTACAGATTCCCTCAAAGGCTTGCAATCGAGATAGCGGTAGATTCTTTTACCAGATTCCTTGAAGAGCATGATATAGAGATATTCCTTGTTGTGTTCGGCGACAAGGCGGTGAAGATATCAGGCAATCTTGGAGAGGAAGTCATAAGCTTCATTGATGATGATTATGTAGGCAGTGCACTTTCTGATGAGTACAGATATGAAGGCCTTCCTGAGGAATTCGCTGATTATTCTGATAGTAATCTTGGAAGTTTAGATTCAGAAGAGATTGATAAGGATCTGGATTATAGTGGTGAGGTTTTTCGGGATTCATCTGTTAGTGCTCGTCGAGGATTTTCACCACGGGAGCTTGGCGTTTCTTTAGACAAGGAAGTTAAGCCATTAAAATCCTTGGATGATGTCCTTAAAGGTATATACAAGGATTCTTTTGAGAAGCACTTGCAGAAGCTGATTAACAAGAAAGGGCTCAAGAATTCGGAGGTATACGCAGCTGCGAATATATCGAAACAGTATTTTTCCAAATTATTAAAAGGACAGGTTAAGCCTTCTAAAGAGAAGGTCTTGGCACTGGCCGTGGGGCTTCGTCTCAATATGGATGAGACTGTGGATCTCCTCAAGTTGGCAGGCTACGCTTTATCGCCTATATCCCAGACAGATGCTGTGGTGGAATATTTCATAGAACATGAGGACTACAATGTATTAAAAATAGATATTGTACTGTTTGATTACGGCTTAGACCCGCTATCAAATGGATGATTACAAGGTCGCCTTCGGGTTGACCTTTTTTCTATGGTCAATTGGTATCATCTGATCATCAGATAACGAACGCCTCACTGCAGGGAGGTGGCATAGATGCCAGGAGGTAAAGAAATTATGAGTAAAGGATATACAGAGATCGTTTATATTTTGGATAGATCAGGTTCTATGGGTGGTCTTGAATCAGATACAATTGGCGGTTTCAATTCCATGATGGAGCAGCAGAAGAAGACTGGGGAGAAGGCAGTTGTTTCGACAGTTCTTTTCGATGATGTATGTAAAGTGATCCATGACAGAGTTCCGATTGAGAAAGTTGAGAAGATGACCGATAAGCAGTACTACGTAAGGGGCTGTACAGCTCTTCTGGATGCTGTGGGCGGCGCTATTCATCATATAGGTAACGTGCACAAGTATGCGAGAGAAGAAGACAGGCCTGAGAAAACTATCGTAGTTATTACTACAGATGGTATGGAAAATGCAAGTTGCAAGTATTCCAGGGACAAGATTGAGAAAATGGTTAAGCGTCAGCGGAAAAATATGGCTGGGAGTTTATCTTCATCGGTGCCAATATTGACGCATATGCAGAGGCTCAGAAGTATGGTATCCGCAGGGACAGGGTTGTTAATTATGTGTGTGATGATATAGGTACAGCCAATGTGTACGCAGGTGTTTCTAAGGCAGTTTGCTCAGTAATGATGGCTGATAGTTTGTGTGAGGTTGAAGGCTGTCTTGATAATAGTGATTGGGACGAGGAGATAAACGCAGATTATCAGAAACGTGGCAGCGGCAGAAAGGCAAGGAGGTAATAGCGATGGCAGTAAAAGGTGCAGTGCTTGGAGATATCCTTGGCTCACAGTACGAATTTGACAGACCATTGGATCTTGATTGGAAGAAAGTGCCGCTTGTAAGCGGCCTTCCAATGGGATTTACAGATGATACAGTTATGATGCTGGCTATTAAGAAGGCTATTGTAGAAGGACTAAACCTGACTGATACTATGGTCAGGGTTGGCAGAAGGTATCCTAATTGCGGCTATGGTGGCAGGTTCTATAGCTGGATCAATGATGAAGATCACAGACCATACAATAGCTGGGGCAATGGCTCCGCTATGAGAGTCGCATTTGTTGGTGAGTACTATGAAGGCTATGATGAGATGCAGCGTATGGCTGAGGCTACAGCAGTTGTGTCTCATGATCATCCTGAAGGAATCAAGGGCGCAGTAGTTACGGCTACTTGTATCTGGATGGCAAAGCACGGCAAGACCAGGCAGGAGATTTACGAATACGTGTTGGAGCAGTATCCGGTTAACAAGTATGAGTATAGTATTGGATATAGCCTTGATGAGATACGTTCTAGATATGTTTGGAATGAGAGTTGTCAGGGTTCTGTGCCGGCGGCTATGCGGTGTTTTTATGAAAGTTCAGACTATGAGTCTTTCATCCGAAATATCTATAGCCTGCAGTGCGACAGTGATACCTTTGGAGCTATCGCGGGTGGCGTGGCAGAGGAGTTCTATGGCGGATTCGGGGGTGTGGATGCTGAGGGGATTTTGAAGGAATATCTTGATAAGTATCTGTTGGAAATAATAAGAACATAAAAACGTAATTTGGTATAATTGGTATTAGCGTTAGATCAAAGGGCAAGGAGACTTTAGGACTGTGTTTTTTGAACTGTACAAATTTTAGTACAGCTCTTTGAGTATAATTAGAATTATCAAGAAAACCATTAGCGGTAGCGAGTATACATAGGAGGTGTATCATCATGAAAAAAGATGATATTCTTGAGAATCTTAATAAAGCCAAGGACAAGATTGTAGAAGCGGGATCGGGTGTTGGAGAGATTATTACAGAAACAGGGAAAAATGTCAGAGACAGCAAAACTGTTGAAAAGATAACTCAGGGTGCGAAAAAGGGTGTTGAGAAAGTTTCGCAGGGGGCCAAAGCTGGTGCAGAAAGGGTTTCTCAAGGAGCAGCTGCAGGAGCAGAAAAAGTAAAAAACTCTGTAGAAGAGTTATCTGGTAATCCTTTTGAAATTGAAGGCCATACAGTGCTTAGATTTAAGGGTATAAAGACAAAGCTGTTAGTCCCGGATCATTATGAAGTTGTTACTGATAAAGCTCTCATTAAGACTTTTCAGGAGATGTTTGGCCTTGAGAAGATTGAGATATCTTATGTTGCGCAGACCACAAATTCCATAAATGTTGCCATGTTTTTTAGACCTAAAAAAGGAAAGAACATGGACTTTGAAAATGTACAGGGTGTAATTGATGATATTCATGAAAGCTTAGCCGAGAATCAAGGATTGATTGAGGCAAAAAGTGGAAAGACAAAAAGGGGATACGATTATATCTATAGTATTGTTAAGTCGGTCCGTGAAGAAGAAGGTATTCCTATGGGAGTAATCTATTTCTTAAGAATGGATGTTGGCTTTGAAGGGAATGTTGTTGAGATTTATGCGAATTTTGAAGAACAGGGGACAACTGGATTAAGAGAAAGTATGGTTGCCTGTATGGCTCAAAATGCCGGAATATGTGATATGGGCAGTGATAAATGGATGGAAGATCCATATGATTCTGAATATAAGCGAGGTATTCCTAAAAATCTTGCTGAAAAAGAAGGCTTGGATGGACTGTTTCCTGATAACCCTCTTACCCAGGCCAGGGAATTTATTCTGGCGATTATCAATGATGAATTGGTAACTGTAGGTAATGAGGATTCTGATGAAGAAGATGAAGATAAAAAAGAATTATCTGAAGAGGAAAAGCAACAGAAATCAAAAGAGTTCATGGCAGGTCTTTTTGAAGATGAATGTAGAAGATATACGGAGAGGGTAGATGTAGAACCGGAAAAGGATTCTGCTGATGGATCATCAGATAAGAAGCTATCATTGAATGAGCAACTTGAAAAAGCTGTTGAGGAGTACAATTTCGCTTATACACAGATGAGTGATAAAGGTACTGGACTTTATATTCAGCGTGAACGATCGGTTGATCTGATTAAAAATGTTGAAAATCTGGTTAATAGCATTGCTAATCATCCAAAAGAATTTGATGCATCAATAAATGATATCGTTACTTTAAGACAGAATTTTAAGAGTACATGTGACTTTGCTAAAAAAGAGCTTGAATCTGCACAAAGATCTGCAATGAGTGCCGGAGCCGGAGCAGCAGGGGGAGCAGTTGTTGCAGCTATCGCTCCTAGTGCGGCTATGTGGATAGCAACTACCTTTGGTACAGCTTTTACAGGTACAGCTATTTCAACATTGTCAGGAGCAGCGGCTACAAATGCTGCCCTTGCCTGGCTTGGTGGCGGTGCATTAACTGCTGGCGGTGGTGGAATGGTAGCAGGGCACGCATTTTTGGCGTTGGCTGGACCTATTGGAATGGGAATTGCTGGAGCATCATTGCTCACATCTATTATTCTGTTTGCCAACAAAAAAGTTAAAATAGAAAAAGAAAAGAAAGAGGAAATTCAGGCGGTTCTCAATAACACAGCTAGTCTGAGAGAAACTGATGAGAAGATAAAGCTTTTACTAGAGCAAACAGAACAGCTTAGAGAAAGTGTGAATCTGCTATATGGAAAGGCTCTTAATGCTTTTGGTAGAGATTTCTTATCTCTATCAGAAGAATTAAAGATGCAGTTGGGCTCTTTGGTAAATGAAACGAAAGCATTGGCCTCTTTACTCGAAAAAGGAGTTGATTGATTATGGCTGTTGAAAAAGTTATAAAAAGTAACCAAGAGCAGGCGGTTGCTTCTTGGGTGAACTATTTAAATCAGCTGAGATTAGACAGACTTGTTGAGTTTATGCAAAATCAGGACTTGAATTTGCAGGATTCTATGGCTGATTTGGATAAGGCATTTTCACAGATAAATGATCTTATAAGCAGTAATCGCGGTGGGGAAAAAGGATTACATGGCTTTATTGCAGAGGCTGCAGAAGTTGGAATTGGAAATGCCAGAGAAAATATATTAGGTAATCCTGATAAGTACACCTGGCTTAATGATAACGGTGTTTCGGATTTGTTACGTGATGGTGTGGAGCTTCAACAAAAGTTCTATCAGTCAGATTTATCCTTGAGGGCTATTGCTGCTCATTTAGAGAAATATCCTGATTACATAAGTAATGGTGGAAAGTATCAAATCCCCAAAGATCAGTATGAGAAAATTCAGGAGCTTTTATCAATATCTAAAGATGAAGCTAATAAGATGCCTACCTCAGATGGTACGTTCTCTTTGAAACAGTGGAAAATGGTGCATGATTTTTTTGAGAGCAGAGAAATTCGTATCAGTGATGTTGAGCCATCAAAGCTTGAATATAAAGAGGTTCAGCGAGAACAGATAGAAATAACGATAAAAAATGAAAAGCATTCTTTAAAGGATACAGATTCTGAACTAAGAAATCAGGCTCGTAAAGACGCTACACCGACTTTAAATGAAGCAGTTAAAGTTGTTGGTGTTGCTGCTGCACTCGAGGGTGGAACAGCACTGACTTTGTCTATTGTGAAAAAGAAAAAGGAAGGCAAGAATATAAAAGATTTTTCCAGTGATGACTGGAAAGAAATCTTTAAAGATGCAGGTGTAGGAACTGTTAAGGGTGGAATTAGAGGAGCAAGTATTTATGCACTCACAAACTATACTGCTACACCAGCGGCGATGGCTAATGCGATTGTGACTGCATCATTCGGAGTCGCAGAGCAAGCACATTTATATCGTAAGGGTGAACTTGATGAGACTCAGTTCATTAGTAATGCTGAAATGCTGTGTTTGGATGCTTCAATCAGTGCTATTTCATCTTTTATAGGTCAGGCAGTTATTCCTATACCTATAGTAGGCGCATTGATAGGTAATACTGTTGGTACGACGCTTTATAAGATTGCTAAAGATGGATTATCAGATAAAGAAAGGGAACTGATTAAATCATATCTGGATGACATTGAAACTCTTAGAGCTAATCTGGACAGGCAGTATCAGGATTTGGTTGCTGCTATTCAGAAGGAGTACGAGACATATATGTTGATCCTTGAGAAGCTATATTCAGTTGATTACATGAAGGCTTTTGAGGGCTCATGTGAGATGGCAAAGCTTTGCGGCGTTCCATCAGAGGAGATACTTGATTCAAAAGAAAGCATTGCAGATTACTTTTTATCCTAAGTTTGTATTTTTTATTACTGAGTCTTATCCTCCGTAGATTACTTCTCTAGAGGATTTCCGTGCCAGGGTAAAATATAACTTTTTTACAGGGAGTATAACCATTCAATGGTTGAGGCTGCTGTATGAGCCTTGAATTTTTTTGACGATTTTGCTTGGGGATAAAATTAATAATAAAAACTGTGGATTTCTGGTACAATTGGTACAAAAATCGATAAAAATTTTATTTAAAAACCCAGTATTTATGGGATATAGGAGAAAAAACATGAAACTAGGAATCGTTATTTGAACGCCTTTTTTATATATCTCCATATAACTCATTAAAAGTCTTTGAATCCGCATAATTACTAGGGCCTCAGTAAATTCATCTCACATATAACTTGTTATAGATTCTTATAATTTATAAAAAAATGGTGTCTTCGTGGTGCCCGAAATGGTGCCCGTTTTTGGTGAAAAAAGTTTTCTGGTTTCATTTTTGAAAATTATATTAGTGGGCACCATCGTGTAATATTATCAATTCAATTTTTTATAAGCAAATCCCCTAAATTAGTTTTTATTTTGTAAAAATTCCAATGGTATAAAAGGTTTCTTTATTTGCTTTTTCGCTACAAAAATATAATTATATAGCGAGAAAGTATTGACTTTCTCGCTACTAGATTCTAAAATTGTAGCGAAAGGGGTTGATTGCATGGATGAAGAAAATATCCTTGATAAGCTACTTGAAGAACGGAACGGATATATTCGACTAATAGATGCTCAAAATGAAGGAGTATCAAAGTATACTGTTATGGAGTACGTCCGTAAAAATGAAATGGAAAAACTAGCACCTGGTGTATATATTTCGTCTGATGCTTGGGAAGATAGATTGTATTTATTGCAGCTTCGTAACAGGAAAATTGTTTTTTCACATGAGTCCGCTTTGTACATGCATAATCTTTCTGATAGAGAACCTTTTTCGCCGGTCATTACTGTCGGGAGAGGATATAATGCGAAACATCTAAAAGATAATGGCGTTGTAGTTCATACGGTAAGACCGGAGTGGTTAGAGCTTGGATTAACGCATGCACAGACATTTACCGGAAATACAGTACGAATCTATGACAGAGAACGTTGTATTTGCGATATTATCAAGAATAAAAATAAGATGGATATTCAAGTATTTCAAATGGCTTTGACATCTTATTTTACTGATGGTGATAAAAATATTCATAACCTTATGAAATATTCCGAGATTATGGGGATTTCAGATAAGGTGAGACAATATACAGAGGTATTATTATGATTAAAAGTGTTACAGCCGTAAAGGCAAAGATAAAAAACAAGGCAGGTGGAAATAGTGATAAATCCCAGATAATGCTGAGAATATATCTGATGGAACGACTTTTGGAGAGAGTTTCTTTATCAAAGTATAGAGATAACTTTGTACTAAAGGGCGGCCTTCTAGTGTCTTCATTAGTTGGCGTGGATATGCGTTCAACTATGGATGTAGATACTACTGTAAAATCACTTCCCTTAAATAAAGAGTCAGCACAAAGAATTTTAGAAGAAATAATGGCGATTGACATAGAAGATGGAGTTGCTTTTCGAATAACGAAGGTGCAGGATATTATGGAAGGCCACGAGTACGAAGGTGTTCGTTTTATGATTGAATGCACTATGGATAAGTTAAAACAGACCATTAAGATAGATATTTCCACTGGTGACGAGATTACACCAAGAGCAATAGCTTATAAGCTGCCACTTATTATTGAGGACAGGTCAATTGATCTTTGGGCGTATAATTTGGAAACGCTATTAGCCGAAAAACTTGAAACTATTATGGTAAGAGCGGAAGCTAATACAAGAATGAGAGATTTCTATGATATACATGTTTTGCTTAAACAAGAGGTGGTGACTGTTGATAGCGCTATACTAAAAAATGCTTTTTATGCTACATGTAAGAGAAGAGAATCTACAGAGCAGATTGGGACGATTGATGATGTTATCAATAAGATAGCAGATGACGGAGTGATGAGGCAACAGTGGAATAACTACCGAAAGACTAACTATTACGTAGGTGATCTAGAATGGGACGACGTGATTGGAAGTGCAAATATACTAAGAAAAATGATTGAGTAAAAAATGCTCGCATTGTGGACGATGTCTACTTTGCGAGTGTAAGGAAGAGGTGTGTTATATACTTAATTATGTAAATCATTAATTTATTTGAATTATCACAGGAAAAATTATTATAAAAATTTATGTACATAGATCAATGCTTCTAGGAGTTACCTGGATAGTATTGGTCTATTGTTTTATCGGTAAATGGCAGCATAGAGAAGTCAGTGAAGTGTGCGGTGAAGTGTAGTGAAGTTTTTGCTTACAACTTCATTACCATTTTCTATAATTCATATTATAGAAAGAATAACTACTTTTATATCATTATTGACCGCGATGACCAGGGTGAAGAGACAGTTCACTTCTTAAATATGGTTGATGAATCGGATTTGTTAGCTCTAATGGATGATGATCAGGTTAAAGAATATATTTCATCAAAGGGATTAGCAGAGGAAGAGCTAGCTCCTGTAGTTGAAGAGTCAAAGGAAGAACCTAAAGAGCCTGAAGAAGAGCCTGAGGAACCAAAGCCTGAGAAAAAGAATTCGGCAGGAACAATGGCATTGTTATTGCTCATTGGTATCGGTGGTGTAGGTGGTTATATCTACTTCACTAAGGTCAAGGGTAAAAAGACAACTATAACTTTTGAAGATCCTGATGCTGATTATAACGAGGATGAGGATTACCTTGATAATCTTCCTGATGATGTTGAAGAAACGGCATTTGTTGATGAGCCTGATGATAAGGAACCTGACACAGGGGAGGATGAGTAATGGCCAGACTATCGAGATTAGTTGAATATGCGAAAAGCATGGGAGGGCAGGCTGACAAGCCTGCTCTTTCTATTAAGGACAAGCTTTCTGAGATGAAAGAAAAGTCTAAAGAAGTGAATAAAAAGGTGAAGGAGGATTCGTGATATGGCATATGATACAAGCACTTTTGCCCCGAAGGCAGCTGCCGAGGCAAGGAAAGCTGAGATGGAAGCAACCATGTGTCAGTCCTTTGGTGGCTGGAAAGATATGAATCGTCATGTGAAGAAGGGCGAAAATGCTGCATGCAATTAAATGCTGGAAAGACAGGTAATACAAGGTGAAATAAATAATTCATTTCAACGCAGAGATTTTTAATAATAATTTCAGAGATATTTACTTATGAGAATTTGCGGAATTTAGTAAAATAGTTGTGACAATCTAGTTAACATAAACAATTTATCTCAGGAGGTAATTATCAATGAATAAAAAATCTGCTTTTGAAGTATACCTGTCTGCGGTTTTTAAATGGGGTATTACTGCACTGGTATCGGCCTGTATGTTTGCTACAGCAATGTTCATAGTAGAAAAGACAATTGGCTTTTATCAGGTTATCCCTTGGATCGCAGTAATAATTTTCGGTATCATGGATGTGTGTTTCTTTATTACAGGAATGCTGATTCTTAAGTCTTCATTTGATGAAGATGGATATTTAAAAGATGGAAAACTTCAAATAGGAAAGATTTTCTGCTCAGTTGTTCTTATCCTTCAGTGGAACTACATTATTTACATGGTTCCGACCAGAACATTCTGGGGATTTTTATGTTTCTTCCTGATACTTATCGGATTCTTTATGGATATTAAGCTACTGTCCGTTACCGGCAGTATTTGTATTGTTTCTATGTTTATTGCATGGTTTGTCAGAGGCACAGCTCTTTTGCCAGTAAAAGACGAACTCTTTATTACAGATGTAATCATGTGTGTTGTAGGCCTTGTGCTTTCGTTAGCCGGCCTTGTAATGTTCTTATTTTTTGTTTCACACTTTTTGATTACTGCCAAAAAGGATGAGCTTGAAGAGAACAACAGGCGTGTTACAGGTGTTATGGATGCTGTTCGTTCAATATCTTCCAAGATGGTAACTGCAGGAACGACTCTTTTGGATATCTCATCAAGTGAGAGCGCTTCAGCAGAAGAGCTATCAGCAACAAGTGATGAGCTTGTTAAAAACAGTAATATTCTTGGTAATAAAGCAGATGAGAGTATGGCAAACTTGTCAGAGCTTAATGATTGCGCAAGCATTGTAGAAGAAAATGTTGAGACTGTTGAGAAGACATCTGACAACCTTCTTAAGAAGTCAAAAGAAAATGAGAAATCATTAAATGATCTTCAGGGAATAAATTCTGAAGTTTCTGATTCTATGGCAGTTACAACAGATATTGCAGACAGACTTCTAAAGGCAGTAGAAGAAATTGGAACAACGCTTGAACTTATTCAGGGTATTTCGTCATCAACAAGCCTTCTTGCTCTTAATGCTTCAATTGAGGCCGCAAGAGCGGGTGATGCTGGAAAGGGATTTGCTGTTGTAGCAACTGAAGTTGGTAAGCTTGCAGAAAACACGCAGAGCTCACTTAAGGACGTTGGTGCAATAATTGAAAGAGTTCAGAAGAACGTAGAAGAGATTACAGGACAGGTTGAGATAAATGCCAATAAGCTTGCTGAACAGAATGAACAGTTTAAGACAGTATTTGGCGACATAAGTGAAATGACTACAATGCTGAATGATTCGGTTAATGCAATTGAAGAGATGAATGAGGCACATAAACGCCAGTCAGAAATCATCAAAAAAACTGTTGAGATTAACCAGAATATCGCAGAGAGTATCAGAAGTGAGAACGAGCAGTTTGTGGCTATCAGTACCATGGCTGGAAATAATGCTACAAATACTGAGCATGTTGCACAGCAGGCTAGTGCAATCAATGACATGGTTGATGAGATTAATCGTCTTCTAAATAATTAAAAAGATGTGAGTGTCAAAAGACTGTGCCTTCTAAAAAAGAGGGCACAGTTTTTTTTTATTTAATACGAGGAAATTGCGCCTTGTCGGCGCAACCTTGAATTAAAGGTCCGGACAAGACCGGACCATGCAAAGCGGAGGTATGCAGAGTATTATTATCAGTCTACCTCATCAAAGAATTCATCATCTTCGTGCATAAAGTAAGAAATTTTTCACTGACATTTTTAAAATTCATCCCGTATAATTGAGGATGAGTTATTTAACTTATACTTAGTAAATTCGCCGGAGGAACGAGATTCATGAAATTTGCTATGTTACTGTGGAGTTTTGGTTTTTTTGAATAACTGACATATCTTTTAAATAACAGAATCAATGTAGCAAAGGAGATTATAGATATGGAATTTAATAAAGTTATTCAGAAGAGAGAGTCTGTTCGTAAGTACAGCGATACAAAGCCAACAGAAGATCAAGTGAAATATATTCTAGAAGCGGGGCGCTTAGCACCAACAGCTTTTAATAAACAACCACAACGAGTGTATATACTAAAAAGTGGAGAAGCTCTTCAGAGGATGGACAGTGTTCATCCATGCCGTTATGGAGCACCGATGGTAATTCTAGTATGTTCCGATAAAAATGCTGCAAGTAATTTTCAGGGTGGAAATAGCTATTTGACAGATGGTGTTATTGCAGCAACACATATGATGCTGGCAGCAACAGATATAGGATTGGATACATGTTGGGCTGGAGTGAATGATGTTCTTAAAACACAGAAGGTTTTTGACCTGCCAGAAAACATCTATCCTATTTGTTTCCTGGATTTGGGATTTCGCGCTAGCGATTTCAAAGGTGTATCTAGCGATAAAAAAAGGAATCCAATTGATTCAATGGTAACTATTTTATAAAAAATTGCGGCGTAGCCTTAGGGCGATTGTAAAGCAGGAGTCATAACCTGCCGCCGTATTTACTCCTGAAGAGGAGTATAGCGGAAAATTCCGCGTTAATTAATGCAGCGCTGTGCCGGAAAAGTCACTGCATGTTTTTACAAATCCGTCTTGACATGGTAATATATATTCGCTGTGTCAGGACTATTTTTATGTCATAATAGATAAATGGTGCCCGGCGTGGTACTCGGTAATACGAGCTGAGATAACAAATGGCTTAAATAAAGCATTTTTAGAAGGAGATATATAAAAAATGAAACTAGGAATCGTAATTAATTACCGGTTTCATATAAATGCTTATATTTTCTTAAATGCTGATAAATAGTGGCTTTGAAGAGTGCTTGGTCGATTTCGAAGTGGATGAAAATGCTTATAAATCCTTATATTTGATTTTGGATTGTAACAGTAAATGTAACACCAAGAGGAAGTCTAAATACAGAGAAAATGGAAAAGAAGATGGATAGAAAAAAGTAAAACCTGTCAGGTATTCCTGTCAGGTTTATTTGTTTTTGGAGGAAGAGTAAGGGCTTCTTCCAAAGTGTAGCCGTGAGTTATCCGATATTCGAAAAGCTTGCGGCTAATATTGTAATGTTCGCACAGTTTAGTTTTGCTTTTGTAGATATGCCCTAAATGATCTTCGCATCGCATTCCACCAGTATGTTTTACAGGACGTGTAAGAGCTTCCTTAAGTGACAAATGATATACTCGGATTCTTCTCTTTAAGGTCTCTGGGGAAATGTTGTAATGTTCACACATATCTTTGATTGAAGGATATGTATTTCCGAGATGATCTTGGCATGGCTTGTTTCGCTTCTTTTTTAATTCTTGTATGTCCTCTATTGAGTTTACTTTATTCATTCAGAATCCTCACTATTTTTGATGATGTGCTTTATTCTGGCATCTTCAATGTAAGCGTCTAGTAATCTAGTTAAAAGCTCGAAAATGGAAATAGAATGTAAGCCTTTGCCAGTTGCAGGATTTTCCCACAATTCACCGAGTTTTTTACACATATATAATTGAAAATCGTATTCTTCATCAGACAAGCTATCATATTTATGCTGAAGTGCTTCATCGGAAAAAATAACTCCCGGATGAGTGATGGCGGGAAGCTGTACGGCAATATTATGTAGCATATCAGGGTTTTCATTGGTGCTTGGAATGATACGTGTGTGTTGAGAAAATGAATCAGCTGTGACCATATAACTTAATTGCATAAGATCCTCCTAATCTATAGTGATTTCTTTTACCATAGGATTGTTGAAAAGCTCCTCGTCAAGATATTCCTCTATCATATTGTTCATTGCTCTGACGCCGGTCATTGAAGAAAAAGCCTCACGAGCCATTTCATAATACTTATTTTCTGACACATTGAACTTTACGCCATATTTACATTCAAACTTTGCGAGGGGGGAATAGCTGGAGTTCTTAAGTATTTTCAGATAATCATCTTCTGTGAAATTGTTAAGTATTAGTATTTGGCTTATTCTGCCCTGAAGCTCAGGGGTTAGCTTTGAAAGTATTTGCTCTTTTGTTAGCAGCGAGCGAGTACGTGGAGATGGTTGTTCGTTGCACCCAAAACCTATTGTGGTATGTTGGGTATGGTCTGTGACAGAAGAGAAGCTTCCAAGTAAGATCACACTCAGGTTATCAGTTCTGACGTATCGAGGTTTATCATCAGTTCCACAATTATATAGGCCTCCTTCCAAGAATTTAAGCAATTCAGAAACTAGTCCTGTTTCTGACCAAGTTCCGGCACCACGATCTATAAATTTATCGAACTCATCTATTACGAGAATAGGCGGGAATATCTCATTATTGAAGTCAAGGACGGATAGCTGTGCACTAAGGTGATTAGTTCCCTTAAATCCATGAGGTACTACGGTAGAACCGTCAACAATATTGATATTAGTGCCATATATTTTCGAGAGTATTCTCATAAGCTCAGTCTTTCCAGAACCAGATTCGCCGGCGATTAGAATAGTACCAGGCTTGTGTTTATTGATTGCTTTCCAAATGAATGTTGAGATTACCTTTTTGTATTCGCTGTGCCCGTATAGATGTGAGTTGAGATAATCGTAGATACTTTTTGGGGTGTCAAATACGGAAGATTTTTCAGCAGAGCAGGTGGGTTTATAACTGGGATCATAAAAGTTATTACTATTCATCTTGATTTCCTCCAATAAAAATGCCGGAACAGATAATGCTATCTGCTCCGGCATTAGATGTGGTTAAGCTGCAATTTCAAGACTGTGAGAGGCGTAAGAGTAACGATATACATGATCAGAAAGTATATCCTCTGGGGCGACTTGAGTCCTATTTACTTCGATGACCATCTCAGCCATGTTTTTTAATCCGCTGGATTCTGCTATAGAAGCAGGAACAAGGATTGTCTCGTGAATAGAACTTGGCAATATCAAGAAACTCATTCCTATCTTTTTTGCAATTTCATCCATTGTATCGGTATCGAGTAACATAGTAGCTCCATTGAGTTTCTCGTTATTTGTAAGTACATACATTGGAATATCAGCATAATCCAAAGCATCATCAACTCCGGGCATCATACTTTTGAGCATCTCGGCCATTGAAAGGAACTTTGCATCCTTGCTGTTCATGTTGGAAAGAGCAATGTTATGAAGTTCGGATAATGAAATTCCATAGAGCGAGAGCATATTATCAGTGATAACAATGCTTGCGGTTCCATTCTCGGTTTTTTCTACCTCGATGTAATAGATTACAGCGAGATCTTCTATGGCGGTAAAAGGCTTTCCTTGAAGATACTCTTCGTTACGGGATTTGTTTACCAGCTTTGCGTGGATTTTGTCTTTGACTTTATCTAGACAAGTGAAATCATTCACCTCAGGGAAAGGATTCTCACAACTTCCTGAGCGTATAGATGCTACTGCTTGCATGATTTCTTCAAAATTCTTGCCATTCTCATATTGTTCAAAGAACTGATTGAGATAGATATTGGGGCAGATGTTTGATTCAGGTTTCTTTATGGTGAGACCATCGAGGTGGATGGAATTGTTTTTAATGACAGTATGAATGGAAACCTCTGCATTGGAATATGATTCCGGTAAGTATTCTAGGATATGGTTTTTAACTTCGCTTTTGAATTCTTCGTAATTCATAGTCTTTGATCTCCTTATACTGCGATTGAGCGCAGGTACTCCTGCTTGCTTTTATTTATGGCAGATAAAATTGTGCGGTTGAACATTGGAGTTGGTTTGTATGTATTGTCTTCCTGTAGCACGCTAACTGTGCGAACTTCTTCGGGATCGCCTAAAATAACGTCCAGACGACCGTCAATGTATTCTCCTTTTCTTGTAATGCTCTGGAATACATTTTCTTCAGGAAGAATGAGAGAAGCCCACGCCTCTTTCCAACGGAATGACAAGGACTTAAAAATCGAACCATCTTCGGATGTATGGTCATGAATAAGTGATGTGGGATAATTCTTAATTTCTACAGTCATAGAATCTGATATATTTGGTGCATGATTGTTTCTTGGCATAATAGCTACCTCCTTTTTATACGGAATTGAGGCAGGCTACGACTGCCATTAGACGCCT
The DNA here is from genome assembly GCF_000424125.1 of Butyrivibrio sp. FC2001. Lineage (NCBI taxonomy): Bacteria > Bacillati > Bacillota > Clostridia > Lachnospirales > Lachnospiraceae > Butyrivibrio > Butyrivibrio sp. FC2001. The sequence goes on along the minus strand of NZ_KE384134.1, from coordinate 170,020 downwards.
TTGAAAAGATAATATAGTGATGAGTTGGGATAATGATCTAAAGAGAATATACAAAGAAAAAGACCCTGGCAAGATGCCAAGGTCTGTTATATACATTAGTCATTGATGCCTTCGAAAAACTCTGCGTTTGAATGGTTTGAATAATTAGAAAAGGCTTCGTTGAATCTTTCTTTGAAGTAGTCATATTTTTTTCTTATCTCTGCTGGCTCTTTGAAATCTTTGATATTGCTTGGGGTAGCTGTACAATAAAGTTTGCCATCTTTTACTGAACAATCGAAACAATGCGGAAACACATTATAATCCTTACCAAGATCATAAATATAAACAATATATTCACCTGACCAAATGGTTTTTTTATCTATTAGATCAAAAATGCTGTTGCTTCTTAGTAATTCTACTTTTGTACTGTTGAGTTTACTAACGATATTTTTAATTTCGCTCCAATAATAAGGTTTTACAAAGATAATTGCATTTGTCGTAGGCGTAATACTTTTTGTTTCATATCTATTCCCGTCAATATGGATTGTGTTTTTTTCAGAGAGAGCTTCTTTGACAGCAACTTCTATAGCGTCTAGATTGTCTTTTTTATTATCATATCTTATGAAAATACATAACCGATTGACGTTTCGTCCTTCTCTGACAACTTTTTCCGCACCTGCGTAATATGCATTACGCATCTTTGTTTCCATTGATTGTGTGAGACCTTTGATATTCATTTCGTCTAACATCTTCTCAAAATCTGAAAGATTATATCCGGCATTACGTGCTGCATCTATCATATCATCTGCAGTAAGCTTGGATGAGGTTGGAGAATATCCTTCTAAGATTCCTTTGATTTCATCTGTACTTATGTTTGAAATAAGATTGCTGATGCTATAAGTTTTTTTGTGCTGTCTCTGGGCTGAATAAGACTGGTGCAAAATGTAAGAAAGACAAGAAGAAAAATTGCCGGTTGTTTCGATTCCGTGATTAGCCAGTAACGCTTTGTCTTCAATTGGGCGGAAGTGGATGTGCAGTTTGTTAAGGCAACTTTTGACATTAAAAGAACCATTTCTGTCGGCTTTTTTCATAATTACGTGATAATGGTCTTTTCCACCACCAGTGCCTGAATGCTTGATGGCGATAATTATTAAATCGGTGGGGGATATAGCCTGAAGATTGTTGTATAAAGCTTCTTCTCCATCTGGTAACTGTTCTGTATAAAAAGTCGCAGAAAGTGTCTTTGTTGTTGAGTTTAATTGTAATGTTTTTGGCTTCAAATTTTTCATTGGTTCGCTCCTATATTGCAAAAAAACAGTGTGCATCGATGTCGAGCATAAAATCATAACTCAAACTCGTTGCAAACTCGGAATGACGTAGCATCTAATATATAGATAGAATAAGGCTTTACATGCGCGTATATACATAATATAACGCATAACGCACTATATGTAAATGTTAATAAAAGGTATATAAATGGCTTAAAATTATCCTATACATTCTATACAAAACGCAGAACGCGTTGATATATCAGGATTTTTGATGTATAGACTTTGATCTGAAGTTCTATACAGATGCTGAGAGTGACGATTGCAGAAGGGAGAAAGGGCTAGTATTTGTCGTATTTTGAAAGAAAATAGTGATGTATAGAGTTTTGGGGAAATTCTATACATCGAAATAATGAACTATATGGCGATTGACATGAGGATGGGGCATGATAGGCTATTTGCCTAAAGCAAACAAGGCCTGAGGCGTGGTTGCCGCTTTGCAGATGAATCATGCCACAGAGAGGCTCGTGTCAATTGGCCATTAGTTTGCTTTTGCAAGTCGTATATGAGTTTTGTTTTATAAAATATATGAAATTAGAGGATATATCTAAAATATACTGATATGGTATTGAATACGGCCTTTAGAAGGTGTAAAATGGTATATGAAAATAAACGGTCGTTAAGATTCATATTTAGGCAGGTGAAAAAGGAGGTCTGTGATGATATACGGATATGCAAGAATCTCAACAGCAAAACAGGATATTGATAGGCAGATACGTAACATCATGGCTATGGAACCTTCAGCCAAGATTTATCAGGAAGTATTTACTGGTACAAAAAGGACAGGAAGAAAAGAACTTAAGAAATTACTTGATAGAGTAGATTCTGGGGATACTATTATTTTTGATTCTGTTTCGAGAATGAGCAGAAATGCTGAAGAAGGTTTTGAAATGTATAAAGAACTCTATGATAACGGAGTAAATCTCATATACATTAATGAACCTTATATCAATACCAGTGTGTATCGCGATGCTACAAAGACAATGGTTCCTATGACTGGTACAAATGTGGATGTAATATTAGAAGGCGTAAATAAATATCTGCTTATCCTTGCAGAACAGCAGATACGTATTGCATTTGAACAAGCGCAGAAGGAACGTGATGATCTTTCTGAGCGTACAAAGCAGGGGATTGAGACTGCTCGTAATAAAGGAAAACAGATTGGACGTATGCCGGGAGCTATAGTTCGTACAAAAAAAGCTGAAAACTCTAAGAAAAAAATAATGAAATTGAGCAAGGCTTTTGGTGGAGGTAATACAGACAAAGAACTGATAGCAATGCTTGGAATAGATAAGAATACATATTACAAATATAAAAAAGAACTGTTGGCTGCTAAATAACCAGTAAACCAGAAGGCAGTAATAAAGAGTCCATATTATTGAACTTATAAAATTGTACTTATAAAATTGTACTATGGTATTATGCGGGAGTATTACGCAGGAGAAAGGCTGGGAAATACAAAAAATGCCTTAAGGAGGAATGTTCATGAAACCTATTGAAGATTTAGATGAACAAATTAAGAATGAAGAGAGTACTAAGCTTAAGTACATTACTCCAGCTCTTCAAAAGAAATGGAATTCTGATGGGGATCATATTGTCATGGAATATGGCAAAAAAGGTCAGGGACATTATTTTACAGACGGACAAATTCTTGTTGAACCTGATGGAAGTGTAAAACGTGGGGAACAAAAGAAAATAGATTATCTACTTTTATTTAAGAATAATCTTCCGCTAGCGCTTGTTGAAGCGAAAGGATATGATCACGACGTTAATGATGGTGTAGCCCAGGCATTGGAATATGCTGAGCTTCTGGATGTTCCGTATGCTTATGCTTCAAATGGTAAGGTGTTCCATGAAGAAGATAGACTTACAGGAAAAAATTGTGAGTTTGGTATGGATGATTTTCCTACATCTGATGAATTATGGGAAAGATATAAAAAGAGCGAGAATATTACTGAAGATGAAACGGAATTGATCATTAGTCCATATTATATTAGCCCGGACGGTAGAAAACCTAGATATTACCAGAGAAACGCAATAAACAGGTGTATAAATGCAATAGCGAAGGGACAAGATCGATTACTTCTTGTTATGGCTACAGGTACCGGAAAGACATTTGTAGCTATGCAGATTATTTACAGATTGTATGTTAAGGAAGTTAAGAAGAAAATCCTTTTCCTAGTAGATAGAAATGCGCTTGCAGACCAAACCTTTGATGACTTTACAGCATTCAAGAAAACAATGGTGAAGATTGGTGAAAAATACACTCTAAAAAGCGAGGAAGAGATAAAGAAGCTGACTTCTTATGAAGTATTTATTTCGCTTTATCATCAAATGAAATCTGGTAGTTCTGACGATAGCGAAGGTGATGTTGTCATTGAAACTGAAGACAATGGAAAGGATTATTATAAGAACCTGCCGAGAGATTTTTTTGATTTGATTGTTGTTGATGAATGTCATCGCGGATCATTACGTGAACAAAGCGGTTGGCATGAGATGCTTGAATATTTTGGATCGGCTACTCAAATCGGACTTACTGCTACGCCGAAGGAAACCGCATTTGGCTCTAATATTGAGTATTTTGGTAAGCCCATATACAGTTATTCGCTTAAACAGGGAATCGCCGATGGATTTTTGGCTCCTTACAAGGTGATTACTTATGAACTGGACGTTGATAGAGACGGGTATATGCCAAAAGAAGGCGAACTTGATATTAACGGTAAGCCTTTGGAAATGCGTAGATACGAACAGAAGGAGTTTGATAGAAAACTTATAATTGATGATAGAAGAAAACTGGTGGCCAAGAAGATTAGCGATTATCTTAAGGCGACAGACAGATATCAGAAGGTTATAGTTTTCTGTGAAACGGAAGAACATGCAGGAGCAATGGTCAATTACTTAAAGAATGAGAATAATGACCTTGTAAAAGAGGACTCCCGATATGTTATGAGGATAACAGCTAACGATCTTGTTGGAAAGAGTCATATTAAGAGTTTTAAGGCTCCATCTCAGAAGTATCCTGTAATTGCAGTAACAAGTAAGCTATTATCCACTGGAGTTGATACACAGACTGTAGAATTGATTGTAATTGATAAAACTATTGGCTCTATGTCTGAGTTCAAGCAGACTATCGGTCGTGGTACTAGAATCAAAGAGAATTATAAAGTAGGCGAGGAAGAAAAGAGCAAGACTCACTTTACTCTCATGGATTTTCGTAAAAATTATCTGAAATTTGATGATCCTGACTTTGATGGAGATATAGAAATAATTGATGGTGGCACTTCTATTCCTTTAACTGCAAAGAAGAAAAAGAAAAAGCGTGATGTATTTAGAATAAAGGGAGTAAATGTTGAAGTTGCTGGACATCAAGTTATGTACCTTGACGAGGATATGAAGCTTGTCAAAGAAGAAAATATTGAAGAATGCGTAAAGAATAATATTGTAGATCTCTATCCGGATTATGAATCATTTAAAAAAGGATGGAAAGAGACCGTTGATAAGAAAGCTCTAATTAATACTCTCCTATTAAACGAATCTGTCGCAGAAAAACTTATGGCAGATTTTGGAATACCTATGGATTACTATGACCTTATATCATTTTATGGCTATGGTATTCCTGTGCCTATCAAGGAAGAACGTATAAATAGAGCAAAAGATTATATTGTTACGCTTGAAACAAGTCAAAAAGAAGTTATGGATATAGTAATTGAATGTTATCGCCATACAGATTTTACAGATTTAAGGCTTATTAAAATCTTTTCATTGGCTGCATTTGCATTAAAGGGATATACTCCCAAAACTGCCATTAAACCTTTTGGAAGTAAGGAAGCTTATGAAAAGGTAATTGATAATATGGAGGAAAGAATATTTTGAACGGTGACGCATTAGTAAAGAAGACTACAAAAATCATGTTTGGTGACGCGGGTATAAGCGGTACTGCTCAGTATATGTCTCAGCTTGTATGGGTTTTGTTTCTTAAGGTATTTGATTATAAGGAAGAAGAATGGGAACTTGAGGGGGATTATGCACCTGTAATTCCAGCCCCATTCAGATTTAGGGATTGGGCAGATCCTCGTAACGAAGATGGCTCTAAAGATTATTCAAACAGAATTACAGGTGATAAGCTGATTAATTTTGTAAATAATACGCTATTTCCATATTTAAGAGGTATTGAAGTTGAATATGGTGGAAAGAAAATATTATTCAGTTCTGAAGACAGCAAAGCTAAAATAATAAGATCATTCATGGCTGAATCTCAGAACTATATGAAGGATGGAGTGAGATTAAGACAGCTTATAAATGAAATAGCTGATGTGGATTTTGATGTTGCCTCACAAAAACATGATTTTAATGAGTTTTATGAAAGACTCTTGAAAGAACTTCAAAATGGTGGCAAAGCAACTGGAGAATTCTACACGCCAAGAGCATTAACACAATTTATTGTTGATCATGTAAACCCTCAAATAGGTGAGAAAATAGCTGATTTTGCTTGTGGTACGGGAGGTTTTCTAGCAGATGCGGTATCTCACATTCAGAAACAAGCAAAATCAGTTGATGATGCTTTGACCATTCAGGATTCTATTTATGGTATTGAATGGAAACAACTACCGTATATGCTCTGCGTTACCAATATGTATCTTCACAATATTGATGATCCTAATATTGTTCATGGAGATGGTCTTGCTAAGGATGTATTAGATCTTGCGGATGATGATTTATTCGACTGTATAATAATGAATCCTCCATTTGGTGGGGAATTTAATAAGGCGGATCTTAAGAATTTTCCAGATGAAATATCTTCCTCTGAGTCTGCGGATTTATTTGTGGCTAGAATAATATATTGCCTAAAAAAGAATGGAAGATGTGGGCTTGTTTTGCCAGATGGCCTTTTGTTTAACACGGATCAATCAAAAACTAATTTGAAGAGACTACTTATGACTGAGTGCAACCTTCATACAATCATCAGGCTCCCAGGTTCGGTATTTGCGCCTTATACAGGAATTAATACAAATCTTTTGTTTTTTGAAAAAACAGGAAAGACAAAAGAAGTATGGTTTTATCGTATGGATATGCCAGAAGGTCGAAAACATTTCAATAAAACACATCCGATTAGCAGAGATGATTTAGATATTATAGATAAGTGGTGGAATAATCGTCGAGAAATAAAGGATGAGAAAGAAGATCCTTCTATGGCAGAGACATGGAAGGCGAAAAGGTTTACATTTGATGAAATAGAGAGGATGGAATTTAATCTGGATTTATGTGGATTCCCAGAAGATGAAGAAATAGTATTAGTTCCTGAAGAAACTATATCGAGTGTATCGAAATCGATGGACGCGGTGTTTTCAGATATAAAGAATTTGATATCAGCTATTCAAAATTCTTTAAAAACAGGCGATTCTATTGGTTGCAATAATAGTATGCTACATTCTTGCTTTAAATTATCTGAAATTGTAACTGATCTACCTAATAAGATCAGGAAATCAATTTTACAATATGCTATGCAGGGGAAACTCGTAGAACAGATTGATAGTGATGAAAGCGTAGATTTACTTTGTGAAAGAATACAAGAAAGAAAGAACACTCTAATAAAAGAAGGAATTATCCGCAAGGAAAAGCCTCTTGCAGAGATAGATGAAGACGATATTCCTTTTGAGATACCTAATACCTGGAAATGGGTTCGATTACGAGATGTATGTACAAAAATTGTAGATGGTGATCACAACCCACCGGCAGGTGTTGGACATAAAACGGAATGGCTTATGTTGTCTGCGCAAAATATTAACAATAATAGGATTGTAGATATAGAGAATGCAAGATACTTAAGCAAGGAAGTTTATGACAAGGAGCATTTACGTACTCGTGTTCAAAAAGGTGATATTTTCTTTACTATTGTAGGTACGTTAGGGAGAAGTTGCGTTTTTGATGAAGATATTAATGTTACTTTTCAGCGAAGTGTATCCGTTATCTCTACTGAAATTTATAATAAGTACCTTAAATATGTTTTGGATTCACCATATATTCAGCAATATATGGTAGTAAATGCTACTGGAACAGCACAAAAAGGATTCTATTTGAAACAAGTTGAAAATCTAATTATTCCTTTGCCGCCTTTGGAGGAACAAGTGCGTATTGTTGAAAAACTCGAATCTATTTTGACAGCTGTAGAAGGTAATTCCGAAAGGATTTAGTATGCAAAAATATGTAAATGTCAATAAAAATGTTTGCATTGGATTATGTGATAGTAGGTATACTGAAGATATGATTATATCTATTATGAAAGAAGCAAAAGATAAACTTCCTAAACAGGTTTCTCGTTATTCAAAATCAATGGGGATTGATTTTGATAGGGTTTTTATAAAGGCACAGAAAACAAGGTGGGGAAGCTGTAGCGATAGAGGCAATATTAGTTTAAATTGTTTGTTGATGGTTGTTCCTCCTTATGTTAGAAAGTATGTTATTATTCATGAGCTTGCACATCGTAAAGTGATGAGTCATTCTACTGAGTTCTGGAAAATTATAGCGGAGGAGATGCCGGATTATAGGAAAGCTATAAGATGGTTGGATAAAAATGGTGATGAAATTATAGATCGACTTGGAGCATGACTTCCGACGGAATAAGGAAATGAAAATAGCATAATGAATCAGATTTAAGAAAGCGAATACCTAAAAGTGGTGTTCGCTTTTTTGATACAAAAATATAAAAAACGTTTCCACACTTTATGAAGAAAAGTAAAGAAAAATGAAAAAAGTCTTGACTTATTGGGTTCTTCTCATATATGAGGAAATTTTGCATAGTTCAAAAAATAAATCTGCTCATATATGAGGGAATTCCGAAAACGGCTTAGAATTGACGTTTTGCTATAATTAATAGTGAAAGGAGTGATGAATTATGGCTTTAGGAATGAGTAAAAAAGAGATCAATCAGTTGAATGCTCTGAAGAAAAAACAGAGGACTGTGAAAAGAGAAAAAGCGAGATTTAAGAAGATGATTCTTGAGAACAAAGAATTTGTTCTTGAGGTTCTTAGGGAGAATGATTTTGCTGTTCAGCGTGAGCAAGGGGGTCCAGGGGTGCACCCCGGCATTTAATACCTTTGGTACAAAGGTGTTAAATGCAACACCTTCCGGAGGTGCCTAATGAGCACCAATAAGAGGTGACTAATAGTGCCTAATGAATTATTTGAATCATAAAATAGCTTTACAAAACCAAAAAAGAAAGGGGGGCGAGGACAGTGAGTGCTCTGAATTTTAAGAAGCTTAAACAAAATGAACCGAAGCATCTGATTCGACATTGTGATAAAAATATGCGTTTACAAGGAACTCATAGTAACATCCATATAAACAAAGAATTGACATATAAAAACGCTCAATTAAGACGCTCTTACGAAGATACTTGCAAATTGCTTGATGATACCTTGGAGCGGCTTGATAGCCGCCCTGGCGCAAATCGCAGAGTTGATCGTGTGGTTGCGTATGCAATAGAGGGGGTTCTTCCCATGCCAATTGATGACGATGAAATTTTGGACAGAAAAAGAACGTATAAGTGGGTTAAGGGAATCGTTGAAATACTGAAGGAAGAATATCCTGAGATAGAAGTATTACAGGAATACATTCATTATGACGAAGTACACGAATATGTAAATGCAGAAACTAAAGAACGAGTCATGAGCCGGCCACATGTGCATTTGTTCGTTGTACCAATTGTCGAAGGAAAACTTAACAGCAAAAAGTTTTTTCCATCAAAGAAATCATTTTATGAATTCAACAAAAAACTTGATGATTTGACAATGAGTATTTATGGGAAGCCTTATGGCGATGGAACAAAAAAGAAGTCTTTATCGACAGTGGAGAGACTCAAAATCGAAAGTGAAAAAGCTGAACTAGAGCAACGTAAGAAAATGGCTGAGGAGATGGAAAGCGATTTAATCAGTCGGGAAACCGCCCTTCGCCAGCAGGAACGTATTTTTGAAGAACAGGAACAGAAATTTAGAGAAAAAGAATCGAAGCTGGCTGCATTTATGGAGTCTGATATTGGAAGAAGGGCAATTCAGGAATATAAGAATGTAATGCGGAATGGAAAAAGATCAGAAATGCTTGTCGGACAAAGAGAACGGAATAAAATGGATTTTTCCGTAATTTAAGTAGTTTAAAATTGACGAAAAGAATAATATATATTCAAATGTGTTGACACAACACAAAATGGATGATATTATCACAGTAGAGGGAATGGTACCCTACCAATTGGATATACCCAAAGTGCTCAATCTCTGAGGGGGATAGCTAATTGAGTATAGGTGTAGGTAACAACTAAAAATTATAGGAAGGAGGAAACAGAGATGAGTTCAGAAAACATGAGTTCTAATGAGGTAAATAAGGCAATTGAAAATTACGATCCTTTGTGTAGTGATGTTTATGATGTATACGAGACTTCTAATCAGTTTCAGGGTATTCATGAAAGAACGTACAAATTCTTTAATGAATTAAAGAATGAGCTTGAAGAAATTCAGGAAGCATACACAAAAAATAGTCCTCTGCATATTGATTATGCTCAGTACTTGGATAATGAACGCAGAAGGGTTGAAGAAGCTATAATGGAGATCGAAAGACACGTTACTCGAACGATGCAAAAGGCTATTATTGAAAAATACGATATCTAGAAAGATATTCAAGTGGAAAGGAGGCGATGTACATGCTCAGCAAGTTGGAGGTTATTGCTGATGTGAAATCTACGATAGATGCTGTACATAAGAGCACAGAACATAGCATGACTCGCTCGATTGGTTGGATTAATGTTTTTGATGATACTGCAAACAGGTTTATTGCAGACATTGAAAAGACAAAGCTTTTTGAAAAGCTCGAACCAGGGTGGGAGTATGAAACTGAATACAGCTATAGTGGTTTTGTACTCAATCTTAATCATTACAACGTAACGCTTGATGAAGATGGATCGCCTAGAGGTGCTCCTATTGACCAGAGTTTTGTTTTGGTAACAACAACTGCACAGTATTTATCAACAGCTGAATACGCTTCTCTTTATGAGGTTGGAGAAACAGCAGTAAGGAATTGGCTTAGGAGAGGAAAACTCAGAGCCGCAGAAAGAGTTGGGAATGTGTGGAGAATACCAGCATTACTCACGCCGCCGAAATCCAGAGGGTATCAGAGTGCAAGATATTCATGGGAAAATGAGCTTTTGGATCTGCCGGATGAATTTAGCTATTTGAATGAATTTAGAAGTCTTTATATTAAGCAGGATGATGCAGATAAAAAGCAGTTTAAGATTTATTTGTATTGTGAGAACTCATTAGAGGTAACTAGAGAGGAAGCAATTAGTGTAAGTGAACGAGAGCGTTTGGAATTGATGCTGATTTCAAATCCGGATGTTCACTATAATGCTCGCGCAGATGAAGGGGTACTTGCAGACGTAATATACGGAAACGAAGAATAATTATTAAGATGAAAAAAATCAATTGTCTACTAAATAAAAATTATTTAGGAGATATTGATTTATGAATTATAAAGATATAAGAATTAGTGAAAAAATATTATTGACTATAGATGAAGCAGCTTTAATAAGCAATATAGGTCAAAATAAATTATCAGAACTATTAAGGAAACCATCTTGCCCTTTCGTGTTCTATGTTGGACGAAAAAAACTAGTTAAAAGAGAAGCATTTGAAAAGTATATAAACGAAAACATAGAAGTAGATTGAATAAATGTAACACAAAGGAGCTTATTTATGGTATTATATAAGGTACTGTATTTAGGCTTCTTTTTCACGAAAGGAGCTTATTATGGGAAAAGACTTAAAAGGTAAAGAGCTGGGTGTAGGTATTACTCAGCAGAAAGATGGTCTTTATAATGCAGGCTTTGTAGATAAGTTAGGGAAAAGGAGAGTAAAGCGATTTAAGAAACTACAGGAATGTAGGAAATGGCTTGATGAAGCGAAGTACATAGATGAGCACAGTAGCATAACAGAAGCAAATTCAATGATGGTAGATGCTTTCTTTGATTACTGGATTTCTATAAAAGAAAAAACGGTAAGACCCAATACAGTGAGAAATTATAGAGAACGATATCATCATAATATCAGCAAAGTTATAGGAAAAATGCTTCTTGTTGAGGTTAAACCTATTCATTGCCAGAAGATATTTAGCGATATGGCTGAAGAAGGATATAAGACATCGACAATGTATCAGACTAGAATAGCATTATACAATATGCTGGAGTTTGCTAAGGAAAATGATATTATAATCCATAATCCTTGCAAAAAGTCAGTGCGTAGTGATATAGGAAAACCTTCGGAAGAAAAAAGAGCCTTGGAGAAGGCTGATCAGAAACGCTTCCTAGAGTATGCACGAGATCAGAGCTACGAAAATCAGTATAGATTCATTTTACAGACAGGCCTGAGAACAGGAGAACTTGTCGGACTAAAATGGTCAGATATTGATTTTGAAAAGAAGGTGCTAACAATTAGCCGGTCTATGGAGTATAGGCATTCTACAAAGGAATGGCGAATCGGAGAGCCTAAAAGTGCATCTGGATACAGAACAATTCCGCTAACAAGTGAAGCTATAAAGATTTTAAAAGACCAGAAGTTAAAGAATAGTACAATTAAAGTGATTCCGATGGAGTGGAGAGAATTTGTATTCCTTTGCCGGAAGGGAACACCGATAAAGAATAGCACTTATGATACTGCATTGTATAAAATATGCAAAAATGCTAACATTAACTCATTTGGAATGCATATCCTAAGGCATACTTTCGCGACCAGATGCATTGAAGCGGGAATGAAGCCAAAAACTCTTCAGAAGCTTCTTGGACATTCTAATATTGGAATAACTATGAATTTGTACGTCACAACTACAGAGGATGAAAAGCAAAAAGAAATCGAGCTTGTAGAGGAAGCATTGAAAGTTATATAAGTTCATAAAAATGCTTATATATTATTTTTCTGTGTAACACCAATTGTAACACCTTGAAAAGGTGATGGCTCGAAATGCTTGTAAAATCAACACTTTTAAAGGAGATAAGATAAATATGAAACTAGGAATCGTGGGACTTCCGAATGTCGGAAAGAGTACCCTTTTCAATTCACTTACAAACGCAGGAGCACTTGCTGCAAACTATCCTTTCGCAACAATCGACCCTAATGTGGGAATCGTTGCTGTACCGGATAAGAGACTGCAGCTCCTTGGTGACCTCTATCATTCCAAGAAGGTTACACCTGCAACAATCGAGTTCGTTGATATCGCTGGACTTGTTAAGGGTGCATCCAAGGGTGAAGGCCTTGGAAACCAGTTCCTTGCAAACATCCGTGAGACAGATGCAATCGTACACGTTGTAAGATGCTTCGAGGATCCTAATGTTGTACACGTAGACGGAAGCGTTGATCCTGCAAGAGATATTGATACAATCAACCTTGAGCTTGTATTTGCTGATCTCGAAGTGCTTGAGAGAAGAATAGCAAAGACCACCAAGGCTGCAAGAATGGACAAGACAGCTGCTAAGGAGCTTGAGCTTCTTAATAAGATTAAGGAAGTTCTTGAGTCAGGTAAGATGGCAAGAGAGCTTGAGCTTGATGATGAGGACGAGAAGGCTCTTATGAACACCTATGACCTTCTTACATGGAAGCCTGTTATCTACGCAGCTAACGTCAAGGATGATGACCTTGCAGATGATGGTGCATCTAACCAGTATGTGGCAGCAGTTCGTGAGCTTGCAGCAAAGTCCGGCAGCGAAGTATTTGTTATCAGTGCGCAGATCGAAGCTGAGATTTCAGAGCTTGAGGCTGACGAGAAGGCTGAGTTCCTTGAGAGCATGGGACTTTCAGAGTCAGGCCTTGATAAGCTTATCGCAGCAAGCTACAGAACTCTCGGCCTTATGAGCTTCCTTACATCAGGTGAGGACGAGACAAGAGCCTGGACTATAAAAATCGGAACCAAGGCTCCTCAGGCAGCAGGTAAGATCCACACAGATTTTGAGAGAGGCTTCATCAAGGCTGAGGTTATCAATTATGAGGATCTTCTTCGTGAGGGCTCAATTGCAGCAGCAAAGGAGAAGGGCCTTGTCCGCATGGAAGGTAAGGAATACGTTGTACAGGACGGCGATGTAATTCTGTTCAGATTCAACGTGTGATACTGCAAAGCATCGCAGCAAAATAAAGAAGGTACCAATGCAAGCTGGCTTGCTGATTGGTGCCTTCTTTTATTTTGGTATGAAGCGCGCAGCGCTTCAATGAGGAATTGCGAAGCAATTTCGAGTCTGCGGTCTTTGTTATATTTGATGCTTAGAAGAACTGTTGACATTTAGAATATTAATGATATCATAATGATATCAAATAGATAAAAGTTACATCCCAAAGAAAGAGGTATATTATGAACACTACAAAAAACACAGACACAAAATTAATGAAATACCTTCGCTGGGTATTTATAATCGCCTGGGTAATGCAGGTTGCAGTATGGATGTTGTATCAGAACGGAGGGGCGGCGGTAGGTCAGCTCCTGATGGCAGTTATGATGTATGTGCCGCTTGTTGCAACACTAATATCCGGAGTAAAGCTTAAGGGAATGGGCTGGAAGCCTAAATTCAAGGGGAATATCGGAACACTGCTGTTTTCATGGTTTGGTCCGTTTCTTCTTACACTGATAGGCGCAGCTATATACTTCCTTATTTTCCCTAAGCATCTTGATCTGACAGGACAGTATATAATGGCTGCTTCAGGAGAGGCAGGAGAAGCTGCTATGAAGGCACTTGAAGCTCAGGGGCTTACCTATCAGACATACATGCTTATTACATCTGCATCTTCTGCACTGTATGCACCACTTTTAAATATGTTCGTAGCGGTCGGTGAGGAAGCAGGCTGGAGAGGATATATGTCTCCCGTCCTTAAGGAGAAATTCGGCAGAACAAAGGGCATCATAATCGGCGGCATTATCTGGGGCATGTGGCACTGGCCTCTCATAGGCTTCATCGGATATGAATACGGCCCCAGCTATTTCGGATTCCCTGTTACAGGAATGCTGGTATTTTGCATATTCACAATTACACTTGGAATTTTGTGTGACGCGGTTTATGAAAAGAGCGGATGCATTTGGTTTCCTGCAATTTTACATGGATCAATAAATGCAGCAGCGACTATTCCGATGGCACTTTGTGTGCCGGATACCGGAAACTTCAGACTTTTGGGACCCGCTCCCAACGCCATCCTGGCAGGGCTTCCGATGATGATTGTTGCGGCACTTATCTTTAGATCAAGATATGCGGGCAGTAATGCAGAGGTAGCAGATTTTCAGAAAACAGAACTTCAATAAGACATAAATATATAAACAGACTGATTTAGGAGGTAAATGTTATGAATGAAATAGTACAGGAAAAAATTATAAAGGGACATAAAAACGGAATGGCAATGATGCTTATGTTTGGCTGTATCTATGTGCTTTCAATAGTACTCCTGGTGTTCACTGCAATGGGACTTGATGGCGCTTCAGTATATATCGCAGCTGTTACCTCTGAAGGCATTAATTTATTCTTGTTTATTCTTAGCTGTGCGTATGTTGCTCTTGGCTGGTTCCCCTTACTTGGGCTTAAGGTGTTAAAGCCCGGTGAAGCTCTGGTGCTTACACTTTTTGGCAAGTACATCGGAACTCTTAAGGAGGATGGTTTCTACTATGTAAATCCTTTCTGCACAGCCTTCAATCCTGCAGCTGACACTAAGCTTGGCCAGAGCGGAGATATCGCTGATAATAAGAAGCTTGCAGGCATAACCATTAATGGTGGAGAGATGCAGATGGCTGGCGCGGGTACATCAAAGAAAATCTCACTTAAGGTTATGACACTTAGCAATTCCAGACAGAAGGTTAATGATTTACTTGGTAATCCTGTAGAAGTAGCTGTTGCGGTTATGTGGAAGGTTACAGATACAGCAAAGGCTGTGTTCTCAGTTGATAACTACAAGGAGTACTTATCACTTCAGAGTGACACCGCAGTAAGAAATGTTGTTAAGCTTTATCCCTATGATATTACTGAAAATGTTGATACAACAGGTGACGGACAGGCTGATGACGGAAGTCTTCGCGGATCAACAGAGCTTGTAGCTCAGCGCATAAAGGATGAAATCCAGAGTAAGGTTGCTGATGCAGGTATTGAAATAGTTGATGCTAGAATCACATATCTTGCATACGCTCCCGAGATTGCAGCAGCTATGCTTCAGAGACAGCAGGCAGCAGCGGTAGTAGACGCCAGAAAGCTTATCGTTGACGGCGCAGTTGGAATGGTCGAGCTTGCGCTTGAGCGACTTAATGAAAAAGAGCTTGTTGAGCTTGATGAGGAGAGGAAGGCAGCTATGGTATCCAATCTTCTCGTTGTCCTTTGTGGCAATCACGATGCTCAGCCCATAGTTAATTCGGGCAGCCTGTACTAATGGCTGAGAAAAAACAGGTTCCGCTTCGACTCAGTGCAAAGCTATACGATGCCATCGCTGCCTGGGCAGAGGATGACTTTCGCTCAGTGAACGGACAGATTGAATACCTCCTCACGGAATGCGTGAAGCAGAGGAAAAAGGACGGCAAGTATGTATCAGAGCATCTTGACGAGCCTCCGGAATTCGATATTAAGTAGCCTTTTTCATATTCTATAATTACGGGTACGTATACTATGATGGCGGGGACAGAAATTATATTGTCCCCGCTTTTGCGTGCAATAAAAAAATAAGTAGAAACAATAATCACTTTGTTGTAGACTATCTTCTCGGAGCAATTTTGTTTATACGGGAAGATTTTTTATTATGAAAAAAATATCTGTCAAAAATTATCTTAGAAAAATAGTATCTGATCCGGTTTTGGTAATAGCCTGGATACTTGCGATCATATCTGCATTTGTGGTAAGGCCTGATGTGGGATACCTTGAATATGTGGACTTCAGATCCCTGGGAATCTTGTGGGGACTGATGATTGTTATTCAGGGATTCCGTGAGAACTCAATATTTGAGAAGATAGGAGAGAAGCTCCTTGGAAAAGTTACTACCGGTCGTCAGCTTGCAATAGTGCTGATACTCATGTGCTTTTTGGGAAGTATGTTCATCACAAATGACGTGGCTCTTATCACATTCGTTCCCTTCGCGCTTATGACGCTTCACAGCTGCAGGAGAGAAGATATGATGATTCCTGTAATCGCCCTTCAGACTGTCGCTGCGAACCTTGGAAGCATGCTTACACCTATCGGCAACCCGCAGAACCTGTATCTGTACGGCCTTACGGGAATGAGTATCGGCTCCTTTATCATGTGTATGCTGCCATATAGCGTCTTTTCTTTGGTGCTTTTGATGATTGCTGCGTTCTTTATAAAAAATGGCAAAGAAAGTTTGGGAGAGAGAAAAGACAACTATCAGGTCGTAAAGGGCTTTGGAAGTAAGAAGCAGGTTGCGGTTTATTCAGTGCTTTTTGTGCTAGCACTTTTAACTGTACTGAGAGTCCTGCCCTGGTATGTAATGGCGCTCATCATCCTTGCGGTGGTAGCCGTGATGGATGGAAAAATCCTTCTTAGAGCTGATTATATTCTGCTTCTCACTTTTATCGGGTTCTTCATCTTCACCGGAAATATGGGAAGAATCCCCGCGGTTAGAGATTTTCTGCAGAGCGTATCGGATGGAAGAGAATTCCTTATAGCCCTTATAGCAAGTCAGTTTATAAGTAATGTCCCTGCGACCCTGATGCTGTCTGGCTTCGTGTCTGACTACAAGGAGCTTCTTATCGGAGTAAATGTCGGTGGCCTCGGAACACTGATCGCATCTATGGCCAGCCTCATTTCCTTCAAGGCCTACGGCAATGATTACAAGGAAAAACGAGGAAAGTACATTATCGCGTTTACAATTGTTAATGTAGTATTCCTGGTTACGTTGATATTGTTTAAATTAATAATTGGATAAGAATGAAGTTATTTTAAGCCCTGGTTAGCAGTTTGCTAAATCAGGGCTTGACTTTTATGCCGATTTATGTAAAATATCCTTTGTCGCTTTTCTGAGGCGATAAGTATGCGTTCAGTATACTTTTTTCACATATTATGCAAATTGATTATTTTTGTACGAGCTGAGTGAAAATGATGTGATTATGGGGCCAACCCTTATGATTGCATCTGGACCTGATTTTGGAGGATATATAAATGACAGTGTCTGATTATACTTTTTTGAAGCGATTGACCAAAAGGCAGGAAACGCTGACTAAAGAGATTGCAAAAAGAGAAAAGAGATTGAAAAAGGCCCCTGATGGGAACCTTAAGATTATAAAAAACAGGGAAAACTATCAGTATTACCAGAGGCAAAAAGGCGAGCCAATGGGAAAATACATTAAGAAGGAGAATGAAAAACTGATTACAGCCCTTGCTCAGAAACGATATGATGAGAAATATATAGCTGTGGCAAAAGAAGAAGTTAAAAATATCAAGGCTTTTCTGGATAAATATCAAAAAAAGACATCTTTAATATCGGCAGAGTTTCCGTGGGAGATAAAGAATAAAATCGACATAGCTGAAATGACTTATGATGAATATGCTTTGTGTTGGCAGAATATTGTGTATCAGCCTAAAAAGATAGACGATGGTGTGCCTTTTCATGTGACCAAAAGAGGAGAGCGTGTACGATCAAAGTCGGAAGAGCTTATTGCAAATTTACTGTATTCCAATGGAATAGCTTATAGATATGAATGCCCGGTCAGAATTTTTAACGGTGAATTGAGATATCCAGATTTTACTATATTAAATCCTCGAAACGGAAAAGTAGTGTTTTGGGAGCACCTTGGAATGGTTGATAATACAGAATATGTTGAAAATAATTTGAAGAAGTTCAGAGATTATGAGAAAACTGGAATATTTCTTGGTGAAGAATTGCTTATTACTGTTGAAACCCAGCAAATGCCTTTGAATAGCAAGGGGATAGAAGCTTTTATAAGTAAGCATTTTGGAAAAGATTAAACAATTCAGGCTCTTAATCTGCGGAATATGGTTGTCATGAGAAAAATCAAAAGCAACTAGAATTGTCTGTATGATGGGATAAGTTGTCTTAGAAAAAATGAAAGGCAACTAGAATGCTCTATTTGATGAGAATAGTTGTCCGAGAGAAAAAGAAAAGCAACTAGAACGCCTTACTATATGGAAATAGTTGTCCGACGGAAAAATTAAGACAACTAAGTAGCTATGAATAACAGAAATAGTTGTCCGAAAGGAAAAATAGTACAACTAAATAACCCTGAATAAGAGAAATAGTTGTCCGACAGGAAAACCAAGACAACTAAGAAGCCCCAAATAGCATAAATAGTTGTCTGGACGAAAAAATCGAACAACTAAAATGCCCCAACCCCCAAGCTTGGTTGTCTGAAGAAAAATCAAAATAAAACCCAAGCGCATCTCAGGCCTAAAACCACCACAATAAATTAATAAAAATTTTCTAATTCTAACAAGAATGATAACAAAATCAAGATATAGCCAATCAAAACGACCAACTACAATATCTTGTATGGGCGAGCCTCCCACCAGACGGTGGGAGGCTTTTTTACGCTCAAAATCAGCCAGAACGCGGTTTCTGAAAGGTTGTTAAATAGAAAAAAATGGTATATTATACATGTAGGTGGTAAAAAGTGTCACAAAGTGGTGAAAAGTGGTAGATATTAATGGGAAAGGCGTACAAGGGCGAATACAGCCATTCAATCGATGCAAAAGGACGACTGATCATCCCGGCCAAGTTTCGCGATCTGCTGGGAGAGCAGTTTGTTGTAACGAAGGGCTTTGATGGATGTCTTTTTGCGTTTGATCAGGAAGGTTGGGACGCCTTTGAGGAGAAGCTTAAAGCTTTGCCCATGGATATACCCGGTGCCAGACAGCTTGGAAGATTCTTTATGGCAGGAGCTGACGATGTGGAGCTTGATAAACAGGGAAGAATACTTCTTAAGGCCAATTGGCTGACCCACGCTTCAATAGAGAAGGATGCGATTGTTGCCGGTGTCGGTAACCGCGTTGAAATCTGGAGCAAGGAGAAATGGGAAGAAGCTACAAGCTTTGATGATATCGACAGTATTGCTGAGAAGATGAGCGCCTACGGACTTAGCATTTAAAACCACTTAACACAAGTAACAAAAGCAAATGGTGAACAATATGGAATTCAAACACTACTCAGTACTTCTTGATGAGGTGATTGAAAATCTGAATATCGATCCTGATGGAATATACGTCGACGGAACTCTGGGCGGCGCAGGTCATTCAAGCCATATTGCAGCCAAGCTTTCCGATAAAGGAAGACTCATCGGAATTGATCAGGACGAGGATGCCATAAAAGCAGCATCTGAGCGACTTGAGCCTTATAAAGATAAAGTTACGATCATTCGTGACAACTATGAAAACGCAGTCAGCAGAATAAGAGAGCTTGGAATTGAAAAGGTAAATGGAATTTTACTTGATCTTGGAGTCTCTTCTTTTCAGCTTGATAACGAGGAGAGAGGCTTCACCTACAGATTCGATACTCCTCTGGACATGAGAATGGACAGAAGACAGGAGCTGACCGCCGGAACAATTGTTAATGAATTTTCCGAGATGGAAATATTTCATATTATAAGAAACTATGGCGAGGATAAATTCGCCAAGAACATTGCAAAACATATAGTGGCAAGACGCAGCGAAAAGTCTATAGAGACCACTTTTGAATTGAACGACATTATAAAGGCTGCGATACCTGCAAGAATGAGAGAAAAGGGAGGACATCCTTCCAAGAGAACCTTCCAGGCACTGAGAATAGCCTGCAACAGAGAGCTTGACGTGCTTGAAAATTCACTTGACGGAATGATAGATTTCCTTGCTCCAGGTGGAAGAATCTGCGTGATTACCTTCCACTCACTTGAGGACCGAATAGTTAAGAACAATTTCAGGAAAAATGAAAAGCCCTGCACTTGTCCGCCGGAGATACCAATATGTGTGTGCGGCAAGAAATCAAAGGGAAAAGTTATTACAAGAAAACCAATATTGCCTTCTGAAAAAGAACTTTCGGAAAATTCCAGAAGTGCCAGCGCTAAACTGAGAGTTTTTGAAAGAAGAGAGGAAAATTAAACAAAAGGCAGTTTTCAAGAGAAATATAGAGGGACTGGTTATGGAAAAGAGATATGTTTACGGAAATACCGCAAGAAAATTAAATGAGCCCGTAAGACGCGGGGAAATGCCGCTTTACGTACAAAAGCGTGCACAGGCAAAAAGAAGAGCACACCGCATGAGCTTTGGATATTTGTTATTTTTGTCACTTGCAGTTTTGGCTACAGGTATTATACTGACATGGTATATAACTCTTCAGGCTGATATCACAGCAAGTGTTAAGCAGGTTTCCACTCTGGAGGCGCAGCTCAACACACTGAAGCAGGATAATGACGAAGCTTATAACAAGGCTGTCAGCAGTCTTGATTTGGAGGAGATAAAGCGCATTGCCATCGGTGAGTATGGCATGACTTACGCGACGGAGGGGCAGATCATAACATATTCTGATGGTGGCGGAAATGATTATGTAAGACAATTAGCTCCTATACCGGACGGAAACTAAAGTTATGAGAAGAAAGAGTAAGGCACAAAAATTTACTATAGGAATGAAAAAAAAGCTGGCAGTGCTGTTCATAATAGTACTGACAGCTTTTGTTGGTTTGAGTATCAGACTTATCCTTATCAACAGGGATAACGGAAAGGACTACGAAAAGCAGGTTTTATCACAGCAAAAGTACGACTCAACAACAATACCCTACAGGCGTGGAGAGATTCTTGATGCAAACGGAACAGTACTTGCATACAGTGAAAAGGTCTACAACGTAATTCTGGATGCAAAGCTTGTTTTCTCAGGAAAAGACAACAAATATCTCGAGCCTACCGTTGCAGCTCTTGTAAGATGCTTTGGATTTGATGAGGGAGAAATCAGAAATTACCTTTCAGACCATCCTGATTCACAGTACTACGTACTTGCAAAGCAGCTTACCTACGATCAGATCAGTGAGTTCCAGGGACTTATCACTCTTGGAAGTGAGACCTACGATGAGAATATCCAGGGTGTATGGTTTGAAGAAAACTATGTCAGAAAATATCCCAACGGTTCAATGGCCTGCGATGTAGTTGGCTTTACCACAAGTGATAACAACGGTATTTTCGGACTTGAGGAATACTACAACGATACTCTGAGCGGCAGCAATGGCCGTACCTACGGATATATTGATGAGGATTCAAACCTAGAGAGAACCACAATTCCCGCAACTGATGGTAACAGCATCGTTACCACGATTGACGGCAATCTCCAGAGCATAGTTGAGAAGTACCTTCAGGAGTTTAACGACACCTACAAGGACGCTTTTCGACAGGGTAATGGAGCAAACAATGTGGGCTGCGTCATCATGGACGTGAACAACGGCGATGTACTTGCAATGGCGAGCTATCCCAAGTTTGACCTTAATGATACCAAGAACACCGACAATCTCATCGGAATGGCAAGAGTTGATGAGAGAGGTCTGAAAATAGCAGGCGAGAGCGTACTTGATTCCGGAGTTTACATCACTCAGGAGATGATCGATGAGATGAGTGAAGAGGAAAAAATGTGGAATTTCAACGCTCTTTGGAGAAATTTCTGCATATCCGACACCTACGAGCCCGGATCAGTAGCAAAGCCTTTTACTGTAGCAACAGGTATTGAGGCCGGTTGCATAACTGGTAATGAGGTGTATGAATGTACAGGTCTCATGGAGATAGGTGGACACAAGATCTACTGCCACAACAGATATGGTGATGGTGCTGTTTCTGTTGAGAGAGGTATTGAGATATCCTGTAACGTTGCGATGATGAAAATCGGTCAGGTTATCGGTGCCGATACCTTTGCAAAGTTCCAGAGGACCTTTGGATTTGGCCTTAAGACCAACGTTGACCTAGCGGGTGAAGCAAGAACAGAAGGACTTACCTATGCCGCTCAGGACATGGGATCCGCAGAGCTTGCAACCGGTACCTTCGGTCAGGGCTTTAACGTTGACATGATCGAGATGATCACAGCGTTCAGCTCACTGGTAAATGGCGGAAAGTACTATGAGCCCCATGTTGTTCGTAAGATACTTAATTCCTCAGGCGCTACAATCAAGAGTATTGAGCCCAGAGTTTTAAGACAGACTATTTCAGAATCAACTTCACAGAAGATCATCCAGTATTGTAACAAGGTTGTATCAGGTGAAGAGGGTACAGGTAAAACTGCAAGACCTGCAGGCTACATGATAGGTGGTAAGACTGGAACAGCCGAGACTATTCCGCGTAAGAACCGCCAGTACGTAGTATCCTTCATGGGATACGCTCCCGCTGACAACCCGCAGATTGCAATCTATGTCGTTGTTGACAGACCTAATGCAATGGATCAGGCTGATGCGAAGTTTGCGACTAGAATAGTAAGAAAGGTCCTCACAGAGGCACTTCCTTACCTCAACATCCCGATGACAGAGCCTGTAACTGAAGAGGAGCAGGCAGAGCTTGATGAGCTCAGAGAAAAAGAGATCATGATGTCAGCTGCTCAGAAGTCTGAGGCTACTGTGGATGCGGACGGCAATCCTATAGACACCGGTGAGGGCACACCTCTTCTTGATGAGGACGGTAACCCTGTCCTTGATGAAGATGGTAATCCCATAATGCAGGAGAACACCGAGGGTGTAACAGATGGTAATGCCGATGAAGAAGGCGAAGAGGGAGACGGAATCTGGGAGAAAATCCCGGAGGATGAGCTTCCCGGTAATCTTGATGAGAATGGCGAGCCTATATGGAAGTCATTTGAAATAGACGAGAAAACGGGTTATTATATTGACCCGGAAACAGGCGATCTCATAAATCCTGAGGATGGCCATTCAATAGGCGGAGAGGGACTTCCTGATTATGATCCGCCAACTGTTGAAGATTAAGGTAAAGACAAAGGCTCTTTACGAAAAGAGCTGTAGAAGGACAAAAGGAATATTATGTTAGCAAAAGATATAATCGGTAAAAAAGTACTTGTAATAGGAACCGGTATTTCCGGAATAGGCAGCGCAAGACTCCTTGGAAAAGTTGGAGCAGAGCCTGTTATCTTTGATGAAAACACAAAGGTTTCTGAAAGTGCAGTTAAGGAAAAGCTCGGTGATTATGAGGGTGCAGAGCCTAAGATCATAATTGGAGAGCTTCCTGATGATGTGATAAAGGAACTGGTGCTTGTAGTGCCAAGCCCCGCTGTTCCCCTGGATTCACCTCTTATCATGCGCCTTAAGGATGCTGGACTTTCTATCTGGAGTGAGATAGAGCTTGCGTTCAACTTTGCAAAGGGACAGCTTGTAGCTATTACAGGAACTAACGGTAAGACCACCACAACTACACTTGTGGGAGAGATCATGGCAGCTCATTTTTCATCAACCTATGTTGTTGGAAACATCGGCTATTCCTATGCTGAGAGAGCTCTTGAGATGACAGATGACACGGTATCAATTGGCGAGATCAGCAGCTTCCAGCTTGAGGCGGTTGAGAACTTCCATGCGAAGGTATCTGCTATACTGAACATTACACCGGATCATCTGAACAGACATCACACCATGGAATGCTACGCAGCCATGAAGGAGAACATTACAAATAATCAGACTAAGGACGATACCTGTGTTCTTAATTATGATAACGAATACACCAGAGACTTTGCGGGAAGATGCCCTGCAAAGGTTGTTTTCTTTTCATCAAAGGAGAAGCTTGAAAATGGCTTCTATCTTGAGGGTGAGGACATAATGCTCGCAGAAAACGGAAGCTCTGCAAAGATCATGAATGTTCATGAGATGAACCTGGTGGGAACCTGTAACTATGAAAACGTCATGGCAGCAATTGCCATGGGCATGGCTATGAATATACCCCTTGATACTATCCTTGGTGTTGTGCGCTCATTCAAGGCTGTTGAGCACAGAATCGAGTTTGTTGCAACCAAGAACGGGGTTGATTATTACAATGACTCAAAGGGCACCAACCCTGATGCTGCTATCCAGGGCATCAAGGCTATGTGCAAGCCCACATATCTCATCGGTGGTGGATATGACAAGGGCAGTGAATATGATGAGTGGATAGAGGCCTTTGACGGCAAGGTTAAAAAGCTTGTACTCATCGGAGTTACCAAGGAAAAGATTGCAGAATGTGCTGATAAGCATGGCTTCCATGACTATGTATTTATGGAGACCTACGCGGACGCGCTCAAGTTCTGTAGTGATAATGCAGTATCAGGCGAGGCGGTTCTTTTATCACCTGCCTGTGCAAGCTGGGACATGTTCCCCAGCTATGAAGTAAGAGGGAAAGAGTTTAAGGACTATGTAAACAGTCTGTAAGGGGGATTCATTATGGAGGCTGCAGGAATGGCAAGAATGGCCGGTACGGCGAGGGCAGGAGGGTATGCTGCCCGTGGTATGAGCCGCGAGGTGCCAAAGAAAAAGGCAAAGAAAGAGGTCTATGTTGACTACAGCATGATGTTTGTGGTGCTCTTTTTACTGGTCTTTGGCCTTGTAATGCTATATTCTACAAGTTCATATGATGGAAGACTCAAATGGGGAGATTCGGCTTATTATTTAAAACATCAGATGCTGCCAACAGCTCTTGGAGTAGGGCTTATGGTAGTCGTTTCAAGGATTCCATATCACTTATATAAAAAGATGGCGACACTGGCGTATGTGATGTCCATAGTTCTGGTGCTTCTCGTTAAGACACCTATGGGTATGACAATCAACAAGGCGTCCAGATGGATAAAAATCGGTGGCGTTTCAATTCAGCCTGCAGAGGCAGCTAAGCTTGCGATGATCATCGTGCTTGCGACATTTATCAGTAAACTTAGTAAAAACATCACCAATCCCAAGGCCTTCTGGGTTGTACTGGCAGTACCGCTTCCGGTTTGTGTCCTGGTTTGGAAGATAACAAGTAACCTTAGTTCTGCGGTTATTATTTTCGGAATCGCATTTCTTATGCTTTTTGTTGCAACACCCGGATACAGGAGGTTTATAGCCCTGGTTGCATTTGCAGCGGCAGGAGCGGCAGGAGTTGTTGCATTGGTTGTAAAGGCCGGCTATCACAGCGAGCTGAACTTCCGTTTTGCCCGTATCCTTGCTTGGCTTGATCCTGAAGCATACGTAAACGACAAGGGATATCAGACCCTGCAGTCACTTTATGCCATCGGTTCCGGCGGATTATTCGGCAAGGGACTTGGTGAAAGTATGCAGAAGCTTGGATTTATTCCCGAGGCTCAGAACGATATGATCTTTTCAATTATCTGCGAAGAGCTTGGTATCGTCGGAGCTATCGCTGTAATGCTTATGTTCATCGTTCTCATCTACAGAATGATGATTATTGCCCAGAACGCACCTGATATGTACGGCGCACTTCTTGTTATCGGAGTTATGGCCCACATCTCAATTCAGGTTATTCTTAATATCGCAGTTGTAACCAATACAATTCCCAACACGGGAATCACACTCCCCTTCATAAGCTATGGCGGAACCGCCGTGCTTTTCCTCCTTACGGAGATTGGAATTGTATTCAACGTCGCAAGGCATATTGAAGTCTGAAGGTTAGGGTAAATGGCTAAGAAGCGCAGAAGATTAAAAAAAAGAAAGGTACAGACTCCTCGAATGTCCTTCGGGGAGCTGTTTTTTCTTCATAAAAGCCTTTTTATAATAGGCGCTGTGCTGATTGTGATCCTTATCGGATTATTCTCGGCTTTTTTGCATGTCTCCAAGACCTACACGATAACAAATGTCTATGTCGAGGGTAATATCCACTACACGGACGAAGAGATCATGAACATGATAATGACGGATAACCTCAGCAAGAATTCGATTTATCTGTCCATGAAGTATAAAAACAAGGACATAACAGGCATTCCCTTTATCGAGAAGATGGACGTAGAGGTCCTTGCACCTGATACGGTCAGGATAAATGTCTATGAAAAGGCAGTAGCGGGCTACGTTAAGTACCTGGACAGATATATCTACTTTGACAGAAACGGATATGTGGTCGAGACCTCGAAGGACCCTTCCGATGATGTTCCGCTTGTACTTGGACTGAGCTTTGACTATATAGTCCTTCATGAGAAGCTTCCCGTTGAAAATGAAGAGGTTTTTGCTGAAATTCTTGATATTACACAATTACTTAATAAATATGACCTGAATGCAGATAAAATCTTCTTTGACAGCGATTATCACCTTTATGTTTATTTCGAAAATGTAGAAGTTAGTCTCGGAACTAATGACAACATAGATGAAAAAGTGATACAATTACAATACATTTTGCCGGAACTCCAGGGAAAGAGCGGCATCCTTGAAATGTCAGAATATGATGAGAATACTCAGAATATAACTTTTGAAGAAAAAAATTAATTTTCAAGGTTGTAAATTGTATAAAATAATTATAAAATGGCTTGTAGGAGTTTTAGGTTATGAAGGAGGAGCACTATCTTGCTTGAACTTAAGTCAAATGAGGCTGAATCCGGTGCCAAGATTATCGTTGTTGGGGTTGGTGGCGCAGGAAATAACGCTGTAAATAGAATGGTAGAAGAAAATATTTCCGGTGTTGAATTCATCGGAATTAATACGGATAAGCAGGCTTTGCAGCTTTGCAAGGCACCCAAGCTTTTGCAGATTGGCGAGAAGCTGACCAAGGGTCTTGGAGCAGGCGCTAAGCCTGAGATCGGTCAGAAGGCCGCAGAGGAGAGCAAGGAAGAGATTACCGAAGCACTCAAGGGCGCTGACATGGTCTTTGTTACCTGCGGAATGGGTGGCGGTACCGGTACAGGTGCAGCTCCTGTTGTTGCGAGCATAGCTAAGGATATGGGTATTCTTACGGTAGGCGTTGTTACAAAGCCTTTCGCTTTCGAAGCTCGTGTTCGTATGCAGAATGCACTCTCAGGTATCAACACAATTAAGAACAATGTAGATACTCTTATCGTTATTCCTAACGATAAGCTTTTACAGATTGTTGACAGACGTACAACAATGCCCGATGCACTTAAGAAGGCTGATGAAGTTCTTCAGCAGGCAGTGCAGGGTATCACAGACCTTATCAATGTACCGGCAGTAATCAACCTCGACTTTGCTGACGTACAGACAGTAATGAAGGATAAGGGAATCGCTCATATCGGTATTGGATCCGGTAAGGGTGATGACAAAGCTGCAGACGCAGTTAAGATGGCAGTTGAGTCTCCTCTTCTTGAGACAAAGATCGATGGAGCTTCCAATGTTATCATCAATGTTTCCGGTGATATCACACTTATGGACGCTTCAACCGCATCTGATTATATTAGAAATCTTGCAGGCGATGATGTTAATATCATCTTCGGTGCTATGTATGACGAGTCAATGTCTGATACATGTAACATCACAGTTATTGCTACAGGTATCGATGACAAGGCAAACGTCATGCCGGCAAGACCTGCTGCAAAGCCCGTAGCAGCACCTCAGCAGCCTACAGCTGCTCCTGTTACACCCGGTGCAGCACCTCAGCAGGCACAGGTTCAGCCGCAGGTACAGCCTCAGGTTCAGCAGATCGCTCCTGAGCCGACTATCGATACACTTCGTCCGGTTCAGTCAGCACAGACACAGAGACCTGTTGGCGTACAGCAGCCTACAAGACCTGCATCAGGACTTAACCGTACTCCTGAAGTAAGAAGCTCTGTAGAAGCTAAGAGCCTTAAGATTCCGGATTTCTTACAGAAGAAATAAAAATTAACGATTTTACGAGCAGTTGCTTAGCAACTGCTCTTTTTGTTTGCGCGTTTTTGTGAATTTTATGCGCGATTTTGCAATTTTTATATAGAAAATTGCGATTATAGATGTTACAATAACTTGTGTGGGTTTAGAATTTATACCCTAAATATTGATTTTAGATGTGCAAGATGCACAGAAAGGTTAATGCTATGAAGTGTCCTTTTTGCGGTAAAGACAACACTCGTGTAATTGACTCAAGACCTGCGGATGAAAACACATCCATCAGACGCAGACGTGTTTGCGATTCCTGCGGTAAGAGATTCACAACCTATGAGAAGGTTGAGACTATTCCGCTTATTGTTATCAAGAAGGATAACAATCGTGAACCCTATAATCGTGCGAAGATTGAAGCAGGTGTGCTCAGAGCATGCCATAAGAGACCTGTAAGCGCAGAACAGATTACCGCTATCGTTGACGCTGTGGAGACAGAGGTTTTCAATCTTGAGCAGAAGGAGATTCCCAGCAGAATTATCGGTGAGCTTTGCATGGAGAAGATGAAGAATCTTGATCCGGTAGCTTATGTTAGATTCGCTTCTGTTTATCGCGAGTTCAAGGATGTTAATACCTTCATGGATGAGCTTAAGATCGTCCTTGAGAAGGAAGAAGAGGGAGTCATTACTGACGCCACAGATAAAAACACACCTTTGCTGAAAAAAGAGTAATGCTTTGTTGACATATCAGACTTCTTTCCGTATAGTTTTATAGGACAAAAAACTAAATAAAGAAAGAAGGATTGTAACATGATAAAGAAAAGTATTGGAAGGAGAAGCCTTTCATCTCTTTTAGTTGTGTTAACGACACTGACTCTTACATTGAGTGGATGCTCAAGTAAAAAGGCAGAGGAGTCTACCCCGGATGTAACTAATGCGACCGAGACAGCTAGTTCTACTACGGACAGTAAAACGGAGAGCGCTGATAACACCGCAGGAGCAGATGATCTTTCTAAGATTACCGTAGGTATCCCTCAGGATATTGACAGTATGGATCCGCACATTGCAAAATCGGCGGGAACCAGAGAGGTACTGTTTAATGTATACGAGGGACTTGTAAAGCCTGATCAGGATGGTAATCTTCAGCCTGCTATAGCCAGTGAGTATACAATTTCTGAAGATGGAATGACTTATACCTTCACACTCAGAGATGGAGTAAAGTTCCATGATGGAAGCACGGTTACGGCAGAGGATGTTAAATATTCTATAGAGCGTAATGCCGGTACCGATGGAACAGATCCGTTGATATCGGCTTTTTCTAATATTGATAAAGTCGAGATCCAGGATGACTCCACAATTGTAATGACACTTAAGGAAGCAAACACAGAGTTCTTGGCATACATGACAGTAGCTATTATCCCTGCTTCCAACGAGGATCCCGAGGGTAACCCCATCGGAACAGGCCCTTATAAGTTTGTATCACGTTCACCTCAGGAAAACATAATACTTACAAAGTTTGATGAGTATTGGGGCGAGCCCGCATACATCGCAGACGTAACACTTAAGATTGAAGCTAACCCTGATTCAGTTGTTATGGATCTTGAGGGTGGATCAATTGATATGTATGCCCGCGTAACATCAGCTCAGATGTCTCAGATTTCAGACAAGTTTGATGTTTATGAAGGAACAATGAACCTTGTTCAGGCTCTTTACCTGAATAACGCAGAGGCGCCTTTTGATAACGAACAGGTACGTCAGGCCCTTTGCTACGCAATCGATCCTCAGACCATCATGGACTTTGTATCAGATGGTAAGGGAACTGAGATTGGAAGTAGTATGTTCCCTTCATTTGGAAAATACTTTGATGCATCACTTAACGATACCTACAACCAGGATATCGAGAAGGCTAAGGAGCTCCTTGCAGAGGCAGGATATCCTAACGGATTTGATTTCACAATAACTGTTCCTTCAAACTACACACAGCATGTTGATACAGCACAGGTGCTTGTAGAGCAGTTCAAGGAGATCGGCGTAAACGCAACAATCCAGGAGGTTGAGTGGAATTCATGGCTTGATGATGTTTACACAAACCGCAACTTCCAGTCAACTGTTGTTGGTGTAGACGCTTCTACACTTACAGCTTATGCACTTCTTAGCAGATTCAGATCTGATGCTCATAACAACTTCATGAACTTCAATGATGCTGATTATGATGCAGCATTAGATGCAGCTGTTGCAGCTACAGATGATGATGAGAAGACCAAGAACTACAAGGAATGCGAGAAGATTCTTGCAGAGAAGGCAGCTAATGTTTACATTCAGGACCTTCCGGAGTTTGTAGTACTTAACAAGAAATTTACAGGATATACATTCTATCCGCTTTACGCGCAGGATTTAGCAAAGATTAAGCCTGCACAGTAACACTGGGCGAGTTTTTTTAAGACTGGTGTACTACATTATTAAAAAAAAGAGGAACACGCATATGAGATATATATTGAAAAAAGTTTTGAGCATGGTGCTTACTTTATTCGTTGTATCTTTGTGCGTGTTCCTTGCTTTTAGTCTAATCCCCGGTGATCCTGTCACCAGAATGTTCGGTACAGAGGCAACACCCGAACTTATAGCACAGTACAGAGAGAAGCTGGGCTTCAACGATCCGCTTCTTGTCAGATATTTTCGTTGGTTTTTCGCATTTTTGCAGGGAGACATGGGAACCTCCTATGATTACAAGATGCCTGTAGCAGGCATGCTTGCTGAAAAGATCCCGATCACACTTACCCTCGCGGTAATGTCCTTTGTTATCATGGTCATCATTTCAATTCCGCTTGGAATCTACACTGCCAAGTATGAGAACGGAATAATTGATCATGTCATTTCGGTTATTAACCAGATCATGATGGCTGTACCGCCATTTTTCTCAGGAATATTATTGACCTTCTTTTTCGGCGTTATCCTTAAGATTTTTACGCCGGGAGGTTTTGTATCATATACCAAGGATCTTGAAGGATTCTTGAAATACCTTATTTTGCCCGCATTTGCCATAGCTCTTCCAAAGGCAGCCATGGCTACAAAGCTCCTCAGAGGCTCCGTTATCGAGGAAGCAGGTAAGGACTACACAAGAACTGCGTACAGCAGAGGTAATACCACCAATGCTGTTCTTTATCTTCATGTTTTGAAAAACGCCATGATCCCCGTAATTACCTTTATGGGAATGGCACTTGCAGATATGGTTGCCGGAAGTATAGTAATTGAGCAGGTTTTCGGAATACCCGGAGTGAGCCGCATACTTCTTTCTTCTATTAATAACCGTGATTATCCTGTGGTTGAGGCTATTATCATGGGCATAGCAATCATGGTACTTGTTATCAATCTTTTGGTTGATATTATTTACAGAATCATTGACCCCAGAATCGAGGTGGAGGAATGATGAAAAAATTCTTTTCGCTGTTTAAAAAGAATAAGGCCACCGGAGAGA
This sequence comes from Butyrivibrio sp. FC2001, assembly GCF_000424125.1. NCBI lineage: Bacteria > Bacillati > Bacillota > Clostridia > Lachnospirales > Lachnospiraceae > Butyrivibrio > Butyrivibrio sp. FC2001. Next base: position 138,526 of record NZ_KE384134.1, on the reverse strand, counting down.
GGAATACCTTCCTGCTTCTGGGCGTTATTATCACAGGATTTATTCTGCTTATGGTAATCGTAGGGCTTTTTTATACCCCCTACAATCCGACTAAGATGGATGCGTCTGCAAAGCTTCAGGGCATTTCTTTTAAGCACATTATGGGAACTGACAACATGGGACGCGATGTGTTCAGCAGAGTTATGTACGGAAGCAGGATCACTGTTGCCATCGCTACGTTTACAATTCTCATAGGCGCGGGCATAGGAACTATTATCGGCGCTCTTACCGGATATTTTGGCGGAATAGGTGATGAGATCACCATGAGAATCATAGATGCGATGCTGGCTTTTCCGAGTCTTCTGCTGTCACTGGTTTTTGTCAGCCTTTTCGGAACCGGAACCTACCAGGTCGCAATAGCTCTTGGAATATCCTTTATACCAAGCTTTGCCAGAATTGTAAGAGGAGAGTTCCTCAGATGTAAGAATATGGATTATGTTGAAGTTGCAAGACTTCAGGGAGCGTCGAACATAAGGATAATTTTCGTCCATATACTTCCTAATACTGTTGGAGTTCTGCTTTCTTCAGTTATGATCGGTTTTAATAATGCGGTTCTTGCAGAGGCAGGACTTAGCTTTTTGGGAATAGGTGCGCAGCCGCCTCACGCAAGCCTTGGAAAAATGCTTTCAGACGCACAGGGATATCTGTTTAACAGACCAAGCTATGTTATGAGCATAGGTCTTGTTATCGTCCTGATGGTTTTAGGCTTTTCGTTCCTCGGAGAGGGAATCAAGCGTATTAAGAATTAAGAGGTACTTTGATGGGAAATGTAATTCTCGATGTTGCAGATCTTCATATAGAATTTCACGATCACGACAAGCCGGAGACGGTAGTTGAGGACTTCGATCTGATGCTGGAGGAAGGCGAGATAGTAGGTATAGTCGGAGAGTCAGGCTCAGGAAAAAGCATGAGCGCTCTTGCTATCGCAGGCCTTTTAAAAAGACATGCACTTACGAAAAAAGGAAGGATAATGTTTAACGGCACAGATCTTCTGACATGCTCAAGAAAAGAGCTCAGGTCTTATCAGGGCGATGAGATATCAATGATTTTCCAGGAGCCCATGACCTCGCTTAATCCGGTAAAGAAGATCGGCTGGCAGGTGGAGGAGTCTCTCAGAATCCATCACAAGGATATCGACAAAAAGGAGAGAAAGCGCCGTGCCATCGAGATGCTTACGGCTGTTGGAATGCATGACCCCGAGAAGCTGTACGAGAAATATCCTCACGAGCTTTCAGGTGGAATGAGACAGCGTGTGATGATAGCTGCTGCGATGATAGGTGAGCCCAGGATTCTTATAGCTGACGAGCCCACTACAGCTCTGGATGTGACTATTCAGGCACAGATTGTTGAGCTCCTTCGGAAGATGAACAGGGAAAAGGGAACAGCGATTATTTTCATATCCCATGATCTGTCGCTTATAAGACAGATCTGTAAGAGAGTGATCGTAATGCAGAGTGGTAATATAGTTGAGACCGGGTATGTTGAGGATATTTTCAGACATCCCAAGATGAGCTACACAAGGAAGCTGATTGCAGCGATTCCGCAAATAGATCTAAGCTAAACGCGCAAGATAAGGTTATTATATGGAACAGGAAAAGGTAATTCAGATCAGGGATCTGAAGGTTTACTATAAACAATATAGGAAAAATATCTTCGGCAAAAAGCGAAGACACCAGGTGCTTAAGGGCGTATCCATCGATGTTTTCGAGGGCGAGATACTTGGACTGGCTGGGGAGTCCGGCTGTGGTAAATCCACGCTGGCTAAGGCTATCGTCGGTATGAACAAGGACATTGAGGGTGAGATAAACCTCAAATACTCGGATACCCAGATGGTTTTCCAGGATCCCTATTCATCCCTTAATCCCAGTAAGAAAATCGGATGGCTCCTGGAGGAGCCTCTGAGAGTTGATAAGGAGAGAAAGTGGACTCCCAAGGAGAGGAAGGAAAAGGTCCTCGAGATAATGAAGGCTATCGGACTTCCCAAGGAGATGCTTGAAAGATATCCTTCACAGCTCTCCGGTGGTCAGAGACAGAGAGTAAGCATAGGCGTTGCGCTTATGAGATCTCCCAAGGTTATTATTGCTGACGAGCCGGTTTCAGCTCTTGATGTAACAATTCAGGCGCAGATATTGCAGCTTCTTCAGCAGCTTAACCGCGACCTGGGGATAACCATTCTTTTCATATCGCATGACCTTCGCGTGATCTATCAGATATGCAATCACGTTGCCATCATGAAACACGGAGAAATAAAGGAATACGGTATTCCCTATGAGGTCTACAGGAATCCGCAGAATGACTACACAAAGGAACTTCTTACCGCTGCCGGAATCAAGTGATTTTTGTAATCCTGAATAAAAATTTCAAAAAAGCCTAAAGTTATTGAACTTTTATGCCGAAATAGCTAAATGAAAAGACTAACTCAATTGATTTGCCCACTGCTTTCAGGTACAATTGTTAGCGTATGGAAAAAGAAGGAGGGGCATATGAGAATAAATAGCTATGGCAATTCTTATATGAATGGCATGTATCAGAAGAAGGAGTCTTCTGATAACAAAAACAAGGACAGTTCACTTTCAGGACTTGGGGAGCTTGGTGGAATACAGTCCAGCATAATGCAGAAGGCTGTTATGGATATGGAGAAGGATTCAGTCCTTCACGAGTATCAGTACTTTGTTGGAAACAAGGTTTTAACCGGAGCTGCAGAGCTTAAGGACGCTAAGGTTATCAGCAATGATGAGGACGGAGTTGTACTCCAGTTAGATTGATGAATATGTTTTTCGGACAGGAAATATTCCTGTCCGATTTTTTTGTTTATATGGCAGAAGCGCTATTTAATGTGGTATAGTCATTTCTATGAGACATTTACTTTATCCGAGCGAGACCTCGGAATCAACTTATACAATTCCATTTGAAAATTATTATGATGAAGGCTACAGGGGGATTATCTTTGATATAGATAATACGCTGGTTCCTCACGGTGCGCCTGCTGATAACAGAGCGGTGGAGCTCTTTGACAGGCTTCATGAGATGGGCTTTAAGACACTTCTTTTGTCCAATAATAAGGAGCCCAGAGTAGCGCCCTTTGCCCAGGCTGTGGAGGCTGAGTACATTCACATGGCCAATAAGCCCCTTCTTAAGGGCTATCTTAAGGCTATGGAAAAGATGGGAACTGAGCCTGCTAACACACTGTTTGTGGGAGATCAGATTTTTACTGATGTCTGGGGAGCGAACAGGGCAGGTATGCACACAATCCTTGTAGGCCAGATTGATAAAAAAGAAGAGATACAGATCGTTTTAAAGAGGCGCCTTGAAGCGGTAGTTTTGTTTTTCTATAAAAGGCACGTCAGAAAACACGGGAAATGATATTATAATCCAGTAATTTATCGGAGGCCTGTATGAAAAGAGAAGTAGTGGGAACAACAAGAGTGTGTGGACTTATTGGTAATCCTGTTCATCACACTCTGTCACCGGCAATACATAATACATTAAACGACATCACTGATACTGACATGGTCTATGTCCCCTTTGAGGTCAAGGGAGAGGACGTTGAGGCCGCCGTTAAGGGCGCGCTGGCTCTTGATATTCTGGGGATGAATGTAACTGTTCCTCACAAGAGCGCGGTTATGCCTTATCTGAAGGAGATAGATCCTGTTGCTGAGAGATTAGGAGCAGTTAATACCCTTGTAAGAACCCACGATGGCACAGGGTTCAGGGGATATAATACGGACTACTCCGGAATCAGCAGATCACTTCGTGAGGCAGGAGTTGATGTCCTCGGGAAATCCGTTGTGATCCTCGGTGCAGGCGGCGTGGCAAGACCTGCGGCATTTCTTTCCGCAAGTGAAGGCGCAAAGGAGATTTTTATCCTGAATCGCACACTGGAGAGGGCAGAGGCTCTCTGCAGGGACGTAAACGCCTATGTGGGAAAAGACGTTGCGGTTCCGATGGAGCTTTCAAAATACAACGAGCTTCCGGATGACAGAAAGTATATCTGCTTCCAGATGACCATGGTGGGAATGCATCCCAACCCGGATAGCGCGGTTATAGAGGATACCGGGTTCTATAAAAAGGTTGAGATAGGCTTTGATGCGGTATACAGACCGCTTAACACCAAATTTTTACAGCTCTGTAAGGAGGCAGGTGCCAAGTGCATCTCCGGACTTAAGATGCTTTTATATCAGGGAATCGACGCCTACGAGATGTGGAATGGCATCAAGGTCAAGGAATCCCTGTGTGGAAGGCTCTATGGCAAGCTCCTTGGAGAGCTCATGGATGGAAAGAGCATAGTTCTTACCGGTTTTATGGGCAGCGGAAAAAGCTCGGTTGCGGTAAGGCTCTGTGAGATCCTCGGCTACGAAATGCTTGATTCTGATGCAGAGATTGAGCAGATGCAGTCAGCCACCATCAATACTATTTTCAGGGAGCAGGGAGAGGGCGCTTTCCGCGATATGGAAACAGAGTTCGTTAAGGAGCTCAGTGAGGACAAAAGAAAGCGTATTGTCCTTTCGGTTGGCGGAGGACTTCCCATAAAGCCTGAAAATCGTGACTATCTTAAGAGAATAGGAACTGTGGTATTTTTGAAGGCCCGTCCCGAGACCGTATATGAGAGAGTGAAGGGCGACAAATCAAGACCACTTCTTAAATCCGATGATGTTCTTGCCAAGATAAAGGAGCTTCAGGAGGAGCGCAGGGATGTCTACAAGGCAGCCTGTGACATCGAGATAGATACTGATGACAAGAGCATTGATCAGGTTGCAAATGAAATAATAGAACTTATGCTGTGAGGATACTTATGAAAATTCTGGTTATTAACGGACCCAATCTTAACTTCCTTGGAATCAGGGAAAAGAGCATTTACGGAAATGAGAATTATGACTATCTGATAAAAATGATAGAGGATAAGGCAAAGGAGACAGGGAGCGATATCACCACATGGCAGTCAAACCATGAAGGCGCAATAATAGATAAGCTTCAGGAGGCTTACTTTGATGGAACCGAGGCGATCATTATTAACCCAGGAGCCTACACCCATTACAGCTATGCTATTCATGATGCATTAAAAAGTCTCGAGAATATTGTGAAGGTTGAGGTACACATCTCTAACATTAAGGAGAGAGAGGACTTCAGAGCCAATTCCGTTACTGCGGCTGCCTGTGAACTTCAGATTTACGGACACGGACTTAAGGGATACCTTGAAGCAATAGATTACTGCCTGGGAATAGAAGTCTGAATCTGAGAAAAGCAGGCATTTTTACGGCTGCTTTGATTTACTTCAAAAAACTGTTGAAAAAAATATAACATTAGTATAATATAATGTAGTTGTTTGATTTGTATATATTAGGAGGATTTTTATGATTTCTGCAAGTGATTTCAGAAACGGTATGACCATCGAGATCGATGGCAATGTATGTCAGATAATAGAATTCCAGCATGTTAAACCCGGTAAGGGCGCAGCATTTGTAAGAACAAAGCTTAAGGACATTATCAATGGTGGTGTTAAGGAGACAACTTTCCGTCCCACAGAGAAGTTCCCTGCAGCTCGTATCGATCGTAAGGATATGCAGTATCTTTATGCTGATGGCGATCTTTACAACTTCATGGACAACGAGTCTTATGAGCAGATTTCCCTTACAAAGGATCAGGTTGGCGATTCTATGAAGTATGTTAAGGAGAACGAGACAGTTCAGATCAACTCTTACAATGGTAATGTCTTCGCTGTAGAGCCTCCGCTTTTCGTAGAGCTCGCTATCACAGAGACAGAGCCCGGCTTCAAGGGTGATACAGCTACAGGTGCTACAAAGCCTGCTACTGTTGAGACTGGTGCTGTTGTTCAGGTTCCGCTTTTCGTTAACGAAGGCGACACAATCAAGATTGACACAAGATCAGGAGAATACCTCTCCAGAGTTTAATTACCGTTTTTCTGAAAATTGTATTTATAGACTTGTAAGGCAATGAAAGTAATTTATAGCTTTCATTGCCTTTTTTGCGTTTTGAACACAATTTTAAAGGAGAAAATGAAATTGGAAAAAGTAACATTTTATAATGAAGTAACACAGAAGGTTAAGGAATACTATGGAGACAGCGCAACCGTGAAATATTCGGATGTTGTAAAGAACAATGGACTGATAAGACACGGCTTATGCGTTAAAAAGAATGGGAGCAACTGCGCTCCAACAATTTACCTCGATGATTTCTATGAGGAATATGCAAAGGGAAGGGATTTTGAGGCAGTCCTTTCAGATGTAATAAATCTGTTTGAAAAGCATGAAATAAAGGGACAGGTGGACCTTGGCTTTATTACGGACTTTGATGCCATATATGACAGAATATGCTTCAGACTTATAGACAGCGTAAGAAATGAAGAACGATTAAAGAACATGCCCTACAGACTTGTGGAGGATCTGGCGGTAACATACTTTATCTCACTTGGCGTTCTTGGAATAGAAGGGAACATTACCGTGGACAATATGTTGATGAAGATATGGGATGTTACGGAGGAGGACCTCTATGAAGCGGCCATAGACAACACTCCTGAATTATTACCTGCAAAGATAGTATCAATGGGGGATTTTATAGGAGAAAGAACAGGAGATACGAGGTTTGCAAGCTATTTTACAGGGAACAGATTCCTTGTTGCCAGCAATACAAATTTTGTGGGCGGAGCAGCAGTCGTAATATATCCCGGGCTTTTGAAGGAAGTAGGAGATATGATGGAAAGTGACTTCTATATTATTCCGTCATCAAGGCATGAAGTCATAATGATTGCAGCCTCTGAAATAATTAATGGAGCGTTCAATCTAAAAGATATGGTAAAATGTGTTAATGAAACCAGCGTGCTTCCGGAGGACGTTTTGTCTGACAATTTGTACTACTTTGACAGAACGTGTGATAATATAAAAAAGGTTGAATATGTCAAAGATACTATGGTATTATAGTCGGGTACGTAATAAATCTGTAACAATTTGTGCACCCGTAGTCTAATGGATAGAACGGAGGCCTCCGACGCCTTTAATGCAGGTTCGATTCCTGTCGGGTGCATCTTTTGTCACAGGAAGGAAATAGAATTATGAATTTTAAGGGAATGAATTTTAACCAGAAAAAGAAGCCGGAGAATCCGTTTGCGGCACAGGATAAAAGAAATTTTTGGGAGTTTATCTCAGATAATAAAAAGCTTGTAATGCCTATTGTACTTGTTGTTGCGGTTGGACTGACTATAGTAATTGCACTTAGTGCAAATAACAGAACTATTCCGACAGAGAGGGAGGATTCACAGGCTACCGTAGATGATAACGGAAGCTATGTAGTACCGGAAGTTGATCTTGAGAAGAATGCGTATGAGAATGTGAATGAGCTTATGAGCAAGTATTTCACAGCGTATGCTTCAGGAGATATGGACACTATCAAGTCCATCTACACAGGTCTTGAGTCCACAGAGGAGCTCAGACTTAAGGAAGTATCTCAGTATATCAGCGATATTCCTACCGTTGATGTTTACACCAAGCCCGGCCCTGTAGAGGGAAGCTATGTCGCTTATGTTTACACAGAGGTTCTTTTCAATGGTTATGATACACCTCTTCCCGGAATGCAGACCATGTATGTATGCACTGACGAGAATGGTAATCTCTACATAAACGGTGATGTTGTTGATGACAAGATCACAGAGTATATCAGCAATATTTCACTTCAGGCAGATGTTGTTGATCTTAATAACTCAGTAGCAGCTAACTATAACGATATTATTGCAGGTAATGAGGGACTTGCTCAGTTCCTTTCAGATATGAGCGCAAGCATTCAGGTATCAGTAGGTGAGGCTCTTGCAGCTATCGAGTCAGGTGAAACCACTGTAGCAGAGGCTCCCGCAGAGGAGACTGCACCTGCAGAGGGTGAGAATGCTGAGAATCCCGAGGGTGAGAATCAGGAGACTGCTGAAGGCGAGAACGCTGAAGCTCCTGCTGAGGAGACTACAGAGGAGCCCGCTCAGCCCGTTGCTACCAAGATCAAGGCTAAGGACGTAGTTAATATCAGAAGCTCCGATTCAGAGACTGCGGATAAGGTTGGTAAGACTGAAATCGGTCAGGAGTTCACAAGAATTGAGGCTCTTGAGAATGGCTGGAGTAAGATCGAATATGACGGCGGCACAGCATTCGTAAAGTCAGAGTTCTTCGAAGAGGTTACAGAGGATCAGGCTGATGCCGGTGAAGAGACCACTGAGGAAACTACTGAAGAGACCACAGAGGAAACTACTGAAGAGACCACTGAGGAGCAGACAGAGGAGAAGACAGAAGAGCAGACAGCAAGCAACTCTTCAAAGGTAAGTGTTTACGATACAGGTAAGATGCAGGTATCAGAAGCAATTAAGCTTCGTAAGGGTCAGAGTACCGATACGGAAGCTATTACTACAATTTATGCAAATGATATTGTAGATGTTAAGGAACAGTATGCAAGCGGTTGGGCTAAGGTAGAATATAATGGCAAGACCGGTTATATAAAATCTGAATTCCTTAAAAAAGAGTGATATAATTAAATTAAGCGCGATGCACGATCAGTGCTCGCGCTTTTTATTTCGTAGTTACAAATGCTAATTTTGTGAAACAGCAAGAGGTAGTGAAATGTTTAATAAGAAAAAAGTTGGAATTATGGGAACCGGTGATATTGCAAGAATGATGGCTAAGACCCTTGGCGGTATGAGAGGAGTTGTCTGTCATGCTGTTGCCTCCAGAACAAAGGAGAAGGCTGAGAGCTTTGCCAGGGAGTTCAAGATAAAGACCTTTTATGGCTCTTATGAGGAGCTGTGCCAGGATCCGAAGATTGACCTGATATATGTGGCTACTCCCCATTCAGCTCATTTTGAGAATGTGAAGCTGGCTCTTGAGAATGGCAAGAACGTCCTCTGTGAAAAGGCATTTACACTTAATGAAGCCCAGGCGAAGGAGCTGTTTCAGCTTGCTGAGGAAAAGAACCTGCTTCTTACAGAGGCAATGTGGACAAGATTCCTTCCGCTTGCAGATAAGCTTAAAGAGGTTATATCCAGCAATGTAATAGGGGATATTTCCCTGGTAATGGCTGACCTTAGCTTTAATATCGCATGGAAGCAGAGAATACAGGATCCTTCCCTTGGAGGCGGAGCCCTTCTTGATCTTGGAGTATATGGACTTACCTTTGCGTCAATGGTCCTGGGAGAGGACATAACCGACATTCAGAGTCAGGCTGTACTCAATGAACATGGAATGGATACACAGGATGTAATAACTCTCAAATACAGAAGCGGACAGCAGGCAATCGTTACATGCTCAGCAATATCCTGTGGCCCCTGCAAGGGTATTATTTACGGTGCCAACGGACATATAGAGGTTCAGGACATCAATAACTTCTCAAGCATTACGGTTTATAATAACGCCGGTGAGAAGGTGGGCTTCTATAAGAGGGAAAAGCAGATAACAGGCTATGAATACGAGGTGCAGGCAGCTTTTGATGCCCTTGAAGAGGGATGGAAGGAGTGTCCTGATATGCCCCATGCCCTTACGCTTAAGATCATGAATACCATGGATTTCATCCGCAAGCAGACGGAAGTGAAATTCCCCGGCGAATGATGGAAGAAAAACTTTTTCAGTTTAATGTAATAAAGTGCTTGACGTTTATCAGTGTCTGTGGAATAATACTTGTCAGACAGTGGTGTCTACGCAAGGGAGCGTAAAGACCTTTAAAGCTTTACGCTCTTTTTTTGTATAATTTTGCGAGAGCTGACCTAAGGGTCTGGTACGCCTAAATAATTTTTTATCTATAGGAGGAGCAAAAATGTCATACGTTGATGAAGTCTACAATTATGTTGTCGAGAAGAACCCCGCACAGCCGGAATTCCATCAGGCTGTAAAGGAAGTACTTGATTCCCTCAGAGTAGTTATTGATGCTAACGAGGAAGAGTACAGAAAGGATGCACTCCTTGAGAGACTTTGCACTCCCGAGAGACAGATTCTTTTCAGAGTTCCGTGGGTTGACGATAAGGGACAGGTTCAGGTTAACAACGGATTCCGTATTCAGTTCAATTCAGCAATCGGACCTTACAAGGGAGGACTTCGTTTCCATCCTTCAGTAAATCTTGGTATTATCAAGTTCCTTGGTTTTGAGCAGATCTTCAAGAACTCACTTACAGGCCTTCCGATCGGTGGTGGTAAGGGTGGTTCAGACTTTGATCCTAAGGGCAAGTCTGACAGAGAGATCATGGCATTCTGCCAGAGCTTCATGACAGAACTTTTCAGACACATCGGTGCTGATACAGACGTTCCTGCCGGCGATATCGGTGTAGGCGGACGTGAGATCGGATACATGTACGGACAGTACAAGAGAATCCGTGATACATACGAGGGAGTTCTTACAGGTAAGGGTCTTACATACGGCGGATCACTTGCTCGTACACAGGCTACAGGTTACGGCCTTCTTTACCTTACAGAGGAGCTCTTAAAGTGCAATGGTTCAGATATTAAGGGCAAGACAGTAGTTGTTTCAGGTGCTGGTAACGTTGCTATCTACGCTATCGAGAAGGCACAGCAGCTCGGTGCTAAGCCTGTTACATGTTCTGATTCTACAGGTTGGATCTATGATCCCGAAGGAATCGATGTTGAGCTTCTTAAGGAGGTTAAGGAAGTTAAGAGAGCACGTCTTACTGAGTATGCTGCTGCAAGAAAGTCTGCAGAGTATCACGAGGGCAGAGGCGTATGGAGCATCAAGTGTGACGTAGCACTTCCTTGCGCAACACAGAACGAGCTTCACCTTGAGGATGCTAAGCAGCTGGTTGCTAACGGTGTTCAGGCTGTATGTGAAGGTGCTAACATGCCTACTACAATCGAGGCTACAGAGTACTTACAGCAGAACAATGTAATGTTCGTAGGTGGTAAGGCTGCTAACGCAGGTGGTGTTGCTACATCAGCTCTTGAGATGAGCCAGAACTCTGAGAGACTTAGCTGGACATTCGAGGAAGTTGACGCTAAGCTCAAGCAGATCATGGTTAACATCTATCACAACATCGATGATGCTGCAAAGAAGTACGGCATGGAGGGCAACTATGTTGCCGGTGCTAACATTGCAGGCTTCCTTAAGGTTGCAGAAGCTATGAAGGCTCAGGGTATTGTATAATACTGACAAATAGGTCATATAATAATGATAGCCTCGCAGTTCTATACTGTGGGGCTTCATTTTTTAAGAAAAAAGTTTTGGAATCATTATGGATAATGGTATGAACAAAATTAGCGTTATTTTGAATAAAAAATGTATCATTATTCAATAATCACTATTATAATATTATTATAAAATGATAGGAGGGGAGCTTATGTTTGCAAATAGTTTTTGGGCACTTCTGCCGGCTATTATCGCGATAGCCCTGGCACTGATCACCAAAGAAGTTTATTCATCCCTGTTCATAGGAATTGTGGTTGGTGGTCTTCTTTATTCTAACTTTAACCCTGTATTAACTATGCAACATGTTTTTGTTGACGGTATGATTGGACAGCTTTCTGACAGCTGGAATGTTGGTATTCTTATATTCCTTGTTGTACTGGGAAATATGGTCATGCTGATGAACCGAGCCGGAGGTTCGGTGGCTTTTGGAAAATGGGCAACAACCCATGTAAAGACGAAGGTCGGAGCACAACTTGCTACCATAGCACTTGGATGTCTTATTTTTATTGATGACTATTTCAACTGCCTGACAGTTGGTTCAGTTATGGGACCGGTTACCGATAAGCACAAGATTTCAAGAGAGAAGCTGGCATATCTTATAGATGCAACTGCAGCACCTGTATGTATTATTGCACCTATTTCTTCATGGGCTGCAGCTGTTACAGGATTCGTTGACGGAGCAAACGGCATTTCTCTTTTCGTAAGAGCAATACCTTATAACTATTATGCGATTCTTACTATTGTCATGATGATAACTCTTACAGTTACCGGCATTGATTATGGTCCGATGAGACTTGCTGAGTTAAATGCCCAGGCTCACGGAAATAAGATCAATAAGCATGTAAAGCAGCATGCGAGTATGACAGGTGCTGAAGATCAGCCCATGCCTCCGGTATCACAGAAGGGCAGGGTTATTCATCTGGTTCTTCCTATTGTTACACTCATTGTTTTCTGTGTAATAGGAATGATTTATACAGGCGGCTTCTTCGAGGGCGAAAACTTTGTTAATGCATTTGCTAATTCTGATGCATCTGTAGGCCTTGTATTTGGCTCTGTATCAGCCCTTATAGTTACAATGATATTTATGATGGCTACAAAAGTTCTTAGCTTTAATGAGTGCATGAATGCGATTCCTGAGGGCTTTAAGAGTATGGTTCCCGGTATCCTCATTCTGACCTTTGCATGGACACTTAAGGCTATGACAGACTCTCTTGGAGCAGCTGATTACGTTGGCGGTCTGGTTGAAACAATCGCTGATAAGCAGAGCTTTATGAGCATCCTTCCTGCTATCGTATTTGTAATCGGAGCATTCCTTGCATTTGCAACAGGAACCTCCTGGGGAACCTTCGGAATTCTTATTCCCATAGTTGCCAAGGTATTTGGTTCAGATATGAACAATGAGCTTATGATCATTGCAATCTCTGCATGCATGGCAGGAGCTGTTTGCGGAGATCACTGCTCACCTATATCAGATACCACCATCATGGCAAGTACCGGAGGACAATGTCACCATATCAATCATGTATCGACGCAGCTTCCTTATGCTATCACAGCAGCGGCTGTATCATGTATTTCCTACATTATCGCAGGCTATATCCGCAACGGTATCGTAGTACTGCCGATAGCTATTGTTCTTATGATTGGTACTATTCTCGGCAGTAGGGTGATTTTTAAAAAGCAGCAATGAAAAAAAGTTTCTTTATAAACGGAAAATGATGTAATAAAATTTTAAGAATTTCTTAAGTTTTTGTTCCTTGATTGAAAGGTGGCTATGCTTTAATATTATCCTTGCATCTGAAAATATCGATGTCTTAATTCTGGGAGGAGAGAGACAGACGTAGAATTCAGAATCTGATGGTGGGGACCTTCAGGTTAAGCAAGGAGAAAGAGTATGGAATGGAAAAAAGCATTTGATCGCATCATGGACCAGTTGTACAATCACCCTGAAGAAATGAGATGCAAGCTTCTGGGGAAATATAATTCACCTGCTACAACTGTTAGCGGGGGCGAGAGCAGAACAGCAATAGAGATGCTTCAGAGCCTTCAGAAGGCTTGATATTGAAGCAGAAGTAAAAATATATAAGGCATATTAAAAGGGATAACCGCAAGGCGGTTATCCCTTATTTTTTGTTGCACAAAACCGGCAAGCGAATGGATGCTTGCATACAAATTCATTTGCCGGTTGTAAGAACATGGAGCACGAAGTGCGGAATGTTCGTGTGCGAAATCGAGTAGGAGTCAGCCTACTCGATCTTTTATTCTTTAGCGGCTGCTTTAAGAGCTGCTACGATTTCAGCCTCTGTATCCATAGCCATTACTTTTTCTGTAAGGGCATCGGCTTCAGCCTTGGACCATTTAGAAATGATGCAGCGGGCTGTCAGTACAAGTACCGGATTCACGCTGTATTCATCAAGTCCAAAGGACATGAGCAGAGGTATCATAAGAGGATCTGCAGCGGCTTCACCGCACATTCCTACAGGTATTCCTGCCTTATTACCACACTCAATGATATGCTTTATTGAGCGGAGCACTGAAGGCTGGAAGGAGGAATAGAGGTAAGCAACCTTAGGATTTCCTCTGTCTACACTCATGGTGTACTGAGTAAGATCGTTGGTTCCGATTGAGAAGAAATCAGCTTCCTTAGCAAGAAGGTCAGCAATAAGAGAAGCGGAGGCTGTCTCTACCATGCATCCCACAGCGATGTTTTCATCGTGGTCTATGCCTTCATTTTTGAGATCTTCCTTGATGCCTGCAACAAGCTTCTTGACGCTTCTTACTTCGTCAACTGTTGTTACGAGAGGAATCATTATCTTTACTTTACCAAAGGCGCTGGCTCTTATAATGGCGCGGAGCTGTGTCTTATAGACCTCCTCATTGCCAAGGCAATAGCGGACAGCTCTGTAACCAAGGAAAGGATTCTCCTCCTTCTCAAGGCCGAGATACGGGATATCCTTGTCACCGCCAATATCCAGTGTACGGATTATGACACATTTGCCATCCATGGTCTGTACAGCCTCTTTATAGGCCTCAAACTGCTCATCCTCCGTAGGAAGGTGAGTATTGTCCATGAAAAGGAACTCTGATCTGAAAAGACCGATTCCCTCACCGTCACATTCGATAGCCTTTTTAGCGTCCTTGGGAGTACCGATGTTGCAGAAGAGCTCAAGTTTTGTTCCGTCAGCGTTAACTGTTTCCTTACCGATGAAGGTCTTAAGCTCGGACTGCTTTCTGATGAACTCCTCGCGCTTTAACATATATTTTGAAAGAATCTCGCCATCGGGATTTATGAAAACATCACCCTCTGTACCGTCGATGATAGCTGTATCCTTGTCCTTAACCTGTTCCACGATTCCGGGAACTGAGAGAACAGCAGGAATCTCAAGCGCTCTTGCAAGAATAGCAGAGTGAGAGGTTTTTCCACCTATCTCTGTGATGATACCGGTTACGTTCTCCTTTATGATCTGTGATGTCATGGAAGGAGTAAGATCCTTGCAGACAAGAACAGTTCCGGGAGCCACCTTGCTGATATCGATATCTTCGATTCCGAGGAGCTTCTTAAGAACGCTCACCTTTACGTCTGAAATATCGGAAGCGCGCTGCTTCATCATCTCATCATCCATCTGTGAAAACATGTTAATGAACATATCGCAGACAGCGGTAAGAGCTGTTTCTGCACACTGTCCGGAATCGATCATCTTGTCCATTTCTCCGGACATGGCAGGGTCTGAGATCATTACAGCGTGGCCCTGAAGAATTTCAGCTTCCTTGGGGCCAATGCGCTTTCTGACATCCTCAGCCATAATGTTTGTCTCTTCAACAAAATCTGAAATAGCTTTATGAAAACGATCTTTTTCTGCAGCAGGATCGTCAATCTTTTTAGGTTCAAATGACAGATCATGCTCCATTATTCTACAGATGCTACCTATGCCTATGCCTCTTGATGCGGCTATTCCTTTATACATGTGTGTTAAGACCTCCATTTTTTTAATAAGGAAGTTCTGATCTCGGGCAGAGCCCTCGCCAGAACAAAGTAGTACACTAAGCTCGAAAACACCTCGCTAAGTGATTACTTTAGTCACCCATACCGGACTCAATAAACTCAGAAAGCTCAGCGAGAGCCTTTTCCTCGTCGGGACCATCACACTCCAGCACGATCTCGGAACCGCACTTGATGCATGCGCTCATAAGGAACATAACACTCTTGCAGTCATAGCTGTTTCCGTTGAAAAGAATCTTTATGTTGCTGTCAAAAGGTGTTGCCTTCTGTGAAAGAAGAGAAGCGGGACGCATGTGCATACCCTGTTCGTTTTTTACTGTGATGTTCTTTGATACCATTATTATTATTTCCTTTCTTGTGTGAAAAATATTTTATCTAAAAATGGGTAATGCACAGCTGCATAATACAGCTGTGCCCCCAAAAACAACTAATCAAATAAGGTTTTATTTCTCAACATTCTTCTTTAAGATGCCAAGAAGAACTGCTGATACCACTGATCCAACGAGGAGTGCTACAAGATACATAGCTACGTTTCCAACAACAGGGAATACGAAGATTCCGCCGTGAGGAGCCATAAGTGTGCACTTGAATGCCATTGAAAGAGCACCTGCAACTGCTGAACCGATCATGAGTGAAGGAATTACATGAAGCGGATCTGCTGCTGCGAACGGGATAGCACCCTCTGTGATGAAGCAAAGACCCATGATGAAGTTAACGGGACCTGACTTTCTCTCACCTTCTGTGAACTTGTTCTTGAAGATAAGTGTTGCAATTGCGATTGCGATCGGAGGAGTCATACCACCAACCATAACTGCTGCCATGATCATCCAACCTGTCTGATCGTTCTGGCTTGCTGTTGCAAGAGCAGCAGTACCGAATACGTAAGCAGCCTTGTTGAGCGGGCCACCCATATCTGTTGCCATCATACCACCAAGGATTGCTCCAAGGATTACGATTGAGCCACTGCTCATTCCGTTAAGTACGCCTGTGATCCATGCGTTAAGAGCACCAACAATAGGATTGATAGCACACATTACAAGACCGATTACCAGGATACCGCAGAGAGGGTAGATGAGTACGGGCTTGATTCCTTCAAGTGCAGCCGGAAGACCGTCTGTAAGCTTTCTGATTGCAAGTACGATGTAACCTGCTGCGAAACCGGCAACAAGAGCACCGAGGAAAGCTGAAGGAATGTCACCGCCGGGAGCTGCAAATGTAGCACCTGATGCAGCGAGAGCACCACCTACGAAACCAACTGCAAGACCGGGACGATCTGCAATACTCTGAGCTATAAATCCTGCAAGGATAGGAAGCATAAATCCGAATGCTGTTCCACCGATTGACTTAAACCATGCAGCTACAGGCTTGTTGGAACCGAAGTTGCTGGGATCGATTGAATAGTCATCGAGAAGGAATGCGATAGCGATAAGGATACCACCACCGATAACGAAAGGAAGCATATGTGATACACCGTTCATGAGGTGCTTGTATGCTTTTCTTCCTGCGCTCTCATTGTCGAAAGATGCATCAGCGGAAGCCTTGCTGCCAGTGTGCTTATAAACCGGAACATCGCCCTTGGTAGCACGCTCGATGAGATCGCTTGAATGATGGATTGCATCAGCAGTTGAAGCCTTGATTACCTTCTTGCCGTCGAAACGACCCATCTCTACATTCTTATCTGCTGCGATGATGATAACATCAGCTTCAGCAATCTCAGCAGCAGTAAGAACGTTCTTAGCACCGCCTGAACCATCAGTCTCAACCTTCATTGAGATGCCGTTGTCCTTAGCGCACTGCTCGAGAGCCTCAGCAGCCATGTAAGTATGAGCGATACCTGTAGGACATGCTGTTACGCCGAGGAATTTGAGATTGGACTTTACAGTAGCAGCTGCAGGACCTTCTAAAGAGGAATTCTTCTTATCTCTTTCAGCTTCCTGCTTATCGATGATATCCAGGAATTCTTCCGGAGTCTTAGCTGCGATAAGTGACTGTGTAAAGCTCTGATCCATGAGCATTGTCATAAGCTTGGACAATACTTCAAGGTGTGTGTCAGCAGCGCCGTCAGGAGCTGCGATCATGAACAGGAGCTTACTGGGAAGATTATCAAGAGACTTGTAATCAACACCGGAAGGAACTGTGATTGCTACGAGACCAGCCTTTTTAACAGCTGATGTTTTAGCATGCGGAACGGCAATACCCATACCAACCGCAGTTGATCCCTTTGCTTCTCTTGCTTCGATTGCTGCCTTGAAAGCAGCCTTGTCATTCAGGTTACCAACCTTGTCGTGAAGAGCTACCATTAGATCGATTGCAGCACCCTGGTCTGCAGCGGTCTGATTTAAGCTAACCCCTTCTTTGCTTAAAAGATCTTTGATTTTCATTATTCTCCCTTTCTATGCATAAGCATTGCTATTGAGTGTACCCCAATACGTTTTTTGTTTATATATAAACGAGACTTGTTATTCTAATGTCTCGTAAATACTGTTGATAAGCTCGCCTGTTGCGAGATCGTCTGAAAAAGCTGTTGCACTGCCTGCTGCAGTTCCCATATTCAAGGCTACCTTGTAATCCTTTGTCTTCATATATCCTGCAACAAAGCCTGCTACCATTGAATCACCGGCTCCGACTGAGTTCTTAACCTTACCCTTCGGAACACCTACGCGGAAGCGCTGACCGTCCTCTGTGATAAGCATCGCACCGTCGCCTGCCATGGAGATGAGTACGTTTCTTGCTCCCATATCCTGAAGCTTCTTGGCATGCTCCTCGATCTCATCATCGGTCTTAAGAACTGTGCCGAACATCTCTCCAAGCTCGTGATTGTTAGGTTTAATAAGGAAAGGATGATACTTAAGAACATTCATGAGAAGGTCCTTGGTTGCGTCAACTACGAAGATGACGCCCTTATCCTTTAATCTGTCCAGGATGATCTCATATACATCGCTGGGAAGAGTGCTGGGAATGCTTCCTGCAAGGATCAGCATATCGCCCTCTTTTAAATTATCGAGCTTCTTTAAAAGCTCGTTGTAAGCTTCATCGCTTATTGCAGGACCCTGAGCGTTGATTTCTGTTTCCTGCTCGGATTTTATCTTTACGTTTATTCTTGAGATTCCCTTATCAAGCATTATGAAATCAGCAAGAATTCCCTTCCTTTTTACATCCTCTACGATTGCTTCTCCTGTGAAGCCTGCCGCAAAGCCAAGGGCAGTGTTCTCGATTCCGAGGTTCTTCAATATAGTAGAAACATTGATGCCTTTACCTCCAAAGAAGCAATCCTCAGAAACCGAGCGGTTTGTCATGCCGGGATCCAGAGGCTTGTCCATGCGGACAATGTAGTCAATGGCCGGGTTAAACGTTACTGTGTAAATCATGTTTTTCTCCCTTCAAAAATAATGAAGCTATGTTCTTGCTTACGGAACTGCTTTGATGATCGTCTGATCTTTGTACTTTTTTGGGGGCTCTTCATCGGTTATAATGCAGCAGCTTCGCAGGTCTGAAAAAGTGACTGAGCTTACTACACCGAATTTACTGTGGTCTGCAAGGACGTAGGAGAGGTAAGTGTGCTTAATGGCCTCCGCCTTGACCAGAGCCTCGTCCACATCAGGGGTAGTGAAGCCTGCCTGAACCGATACACCGTTGGTTCCCATGAATGCTTTTGTGAAGTGGAACTTACTGAGTGCTTCGACACAATCAGGACCGATGACTGCTTCTGTAACCGGCTTGATTCTTCCTCCGATGATCATGGTGGAGAGGCCTCTCTCGAGAAGTCTCTTTGCATGAACGATACCGTTAGTGATGTATTTTGCTTTTTTATTAGTGATATGGTCGATCAGATGAAGAGTGGTTGTACCGGAATCAATATATACAAAGTCGTTATCCTGTATGAGAGAAGAGGCATATTCTGAGATGATGTCCTTCTCTTCAGTGTTCTTCTGTATTTTTTCTGCTACGGAAGGCTCTACAGTGTTGACGTCCTTGGAACTAAGTGAAGTTGCTCCTCCGAAAACCTTGAGGATTCTGCGTTCAGCATGAAGTGCGTTAAGATCACGTCTTATCGTTGCTGCTGATGTATCCAGTGCTTCAACCAGTTCCTGAACCGTTGCTGCCTTATGTTCTTCTATATAAGAAACGATCGCAGATCTTCTTTCTTCTGTAAGCATGATTATTCTCCCCAAAATGATTATGATGGTGCGTTTACGCACAAAAACATAATTGTGTTCACCATCTGAGTAAAGAATATCATCACAAATAATCAAAGTCAATCACAGATAATCACATTAATGAAATATTAATAAACAAAAATAATCACAAAAAATTGTAAAAAATCACTTACAACATGTTTATGAAAATCTTATAATGTTTTAGTTAGGAGAATGATTATGGAGATAAAAGCAGTTTTATTCGATCTGGACGGAACACTTATAGACACTGAGAAGTACTACCAGATCATATGGCCCAGGGCCGTTGAACACTTTGGATACAAGATGACAAGGGAGCAGACCCTGCAGCTCAGGAGCCTCGGAAGACCCTTTGCACCTGAGAGATTTAAAGAGTGGTACGGCGATGATTTTAATTATCAGGAAGTAAGAGAATACAGAAAGAAGCTTTTTGAGGAGCATATTAAAAAAGAAGGCATAAGCTTAAAGCCCGGTGCAAGGGAGATCCTCTCATGGCTTAAGGAGAGCGGAATCATCATATCCACTGCAACTGCCACGGATGAGGAGCGCACAGAGAGATATCTTAAAAATGTAGGCCTCTTTGAGTATTTTGACAAAATATGCTGTGCAACCATGGTAAAGGAAGGAAAGCCAAAGCCTGATATTTACCTGTATGCAGCAGAGCAGGTCGGAGTACCTAAGGAAAACTGCATAGCGGTTGAGGATGCTCCAAACGGAGTCCGCGCAGCAGCGGGCGCAGGGATTAAAACCATATACATTCCTGATCAGAATGACGATGAAGAGGAAGTAAAAGGACTCTATTATAAGAGGTTTGATTCACTTTTAGAACTCAAAAATATTATAGAAAATTAAGAAATCACAGACCGAAACTTCCTTTACACCCACACTCTAATGGCATAAAATAGATGTATATCCGTGATATCTAGCGATGGTTACTTTGTCTTAAGTAATTAAAAACTGATTATACAAGGAGCGAGGGGTTCTTATGGATCAGGCACTTACAAACCAACAGATAGACACATTAGGAGAAATAGCCAACATCAGTATGGGTAATTCAGCTACCACACTTAGTATGATGGTAAACAAGAAGGTTGATATTACCACTCCTAACGTAAGCGTTATCAAGAGAAGTGAATCACTTGATGACTATGAAAAAACCTGCATTTTCGTGCAGATTCATTATGTCAAGGGACTTACAGGTAATAACGTCCTAATCCTTAAGGAAAATGATGTCAAGGTCATGACAGATCTCATGATGGGCGGCGATGGAACGAATACTGATTGCGAGATTTCAGATCTCCATCTTTCAGCAGCTTCAGAAGCCATGAACCAGATGATGGGAGCAGCAGCTACATCTCTTTCGATGATGCTCAGCGTGCCTACTGATATCAGCACACCTATAGTCAACAGAATCGATGTTGACAGTGTGAAGATTTTTGAAAAAAGTTTTGAAACAGAATACGATAATTTCGTTAAGATTGCTTTTAAGATGACTATTGAAAATCTTATAGATTCAGTTATGGTGCAACTCTACCCGGTTCAGTTTGCTCGCGAGATGTGTGATAAATTTATAGCAAAGGATGAGTAGATAAGCACACATGAACAAAGCAGAAGTATTAGAAATAAGGAAACAATTCACACCCGACAGATGTACTATTGATCACATCTGCGGGTGTTATGTTGATGGGGAGTTGAACAAACGACTTGTATTTAAGAAGGCGTTTGGAAGTATACCCGAAGAGGAAATGTTTAAATATCTGGACATTTTCAAGCACACACTTTCAGGTGTTTTCGGGAAAAGTCTTATAAATCTTGAATTTCCACTTGATCAGGAACAGGAAGGCGGAACGCAGGAATTTTTACTGCGTCTTAGAGACTCTCATCTTGAGGATGATAGTCTTATTGATGAGTTTTATGACAAGATCATCGGGAACCTTTTCATGGAGGACAGCTATTTTATTATTCTCGTCCATGCTATTTATGATGTTCCCGGAATAACCAATGACGGTATTGAGATGGAGGATGCATCTGAGAATATTTATGATTACATGCTCTGCAGCATCTGCCCTGTAAAGCCCTCCAAGGCAGGTCTTTGCTACAACGATAAGACCAATGAGATCGAGGACAGATACCGTGACTGGGTTGTTGACGGTCCTGCGAAGGGATTCCTTTTCCCTGCATTTATAGAGCGTAACGCAGATATTCACAACATGCTCTATTTCTCCAAAAAGCCCAATGACATTCAGCCGGAATTCATCCAGGCACTTTTCGGAGGAAGACCGCCGATGTCAGCGCCTGAACAGAAGACACTTTTCCAGGCTCTGGTTGAGGAGACCATAGGTGAAGAGGCAGATTACGATGTAATGAGGAATATCCATGAAAATCTGACCACCATGCTTGAGGATCATGAGGAGGATGAGGTTCATTTTGAACTTTCCAGAGATGATGTTAAGCATCTTCTTAAGGATAGTGGTGTTCCGGATGACAGAATGGATTACTTCGATCACAACTATCAGGAGATAGTGGGAGAGCAGGAGCAGCCTCTTCTTGTTACCAACATTGCTAACACAAGGAAGTTTGACATCTCTGCGCCCAACGTTGTGATCAAGGTTGATCCCGACAGAGCAGACCTTGTTGAATCAAGGATCATCGACGGAAGACAGTGCCTTGTTATCGCAGTTGATGACCACATTGAAGTAAATGGAATAAATGTACGTACTTTTCTTCAGTAATTAACAGATTGGACACAATTTGTATGTATGATAGATTAACAGAACCGCTCTACGGTTCTGTTTTTCGGTGCAAAAGCTTTCCGAATCTGTAAAAGCTACGCACAATATAAAAGAGGAAGGTGAAAAGATGGTAAAGAAAATACTTGGGGAATTACATGAATTTACCCTGCCAAGCTTTCTGACGCCCCTGTGCATGATCGGTGAAGTCATCGCCGAGATGATCATACCGGTGCTCATGGGACGTATCGTGGACCTTGGCATTAATGGTGCGGACATGGGCTACATCATCCGCACAGGAATACTGATGATTGTGGTTGCACTGCTCGGACTTCTTGCCGGTCTTGGCGGAGCCTACTTTGGTTCAAGAGCTTCCACAGGTCTTGCAAGGAACCTTAGAAAAAGGATGTTTGATAATATTCAGACCTTTTCCTTTGCAAACATCGATAAGTTCTCATCATCAGGACTTGTAACAAGACTTACAACTGACGTTACCAATATACAGAACTCATATCAGATGATCCTCAGAATGGCTATGAGAGCTCCGGCTTCCATGGTAATAGCCATGATCATGTCGTTTATTATTTCACCCAGACTTGCGTCTATCTATCTTATCGCAGTTCTGTGCCTGGGAGTTTTCATTGTTATCATAATGAACAAGGCTACCAAGTACTTCAAGGCAGTGTTTGAGAAATACGACAGACTTAACGAGAGCGTTCAGGAAAATGTATCTGCAATCCGTGTTGTAAAGGCATACGTCCGCGAGGAGTATGAGAACGACAAGTTCAAGACAGCAGCACTTAACATCTATGAGATGTTTGTAAAGGCAGAGAAGGTCGTTACCCTGAACGGACCTGTAATGACAGCGACAGTTTACGCCTGCATCCTCCTTATCAGCTGGGTAGGTGCTCACATGATCGTTTCAAATGAGCTCACAACAGGTGCCATGATGTCACTGCTTACATACTGCATGAACATCCTCATGAGTCTTATGATGCTCTCCATGATATTCGTTATGGTGACAATGTCATCTGCAAGTGCGAAGCGTATCGTTGAGGTTATCGACGAGAAGACAAGCCTTGCCAATCCTGAAAAGCCCATCATGGAGGTTAAGGACGGAAGCATTAAGTTTGACCACGTTGATTTTGAATACAACAAGGAGTCAGAGGAGCCTGTACTTAAGGATATCAACCTTGAAATAAAGTCAGGTGAGACCATAGGTATTATCGGTGGAACAGGTTCTGCCAAGTCCTCACTTGTTAATCTTATAAGCCGACTTTATGACGTATCCAAGGGATCAGTCAGTGTCGGAGGAGTGGATGTCAGAAAGTACGACATGGAAGCCCTTCGTAATCAGGTTTCCGTAGTACTTCAGAAAAATGTCCTCTTTAGCGGAACTATTTATGAGAACCTTCGCTGGGGTGACAGAAATGCCACCGACGAGGAGGTAAAAAGAGCCTGCAGCCTTGCATGTGCAGACGAGTTTATTGAAAAGATGCCTGATGGCTATGATACCTATATCGAGCAGGGCGGAACCAATGTTTCAGGTGGACAGAGACAGAGACTTTGTATCGCAAGAGCCCTTCTTAAAAAGCCTAAGATTCTTATCCTTGATGATTCCACAAGTGCGGTTGATACAGCTACGGATGCCAAGATCAGAAAGGCATTTGCAGAGGAAATACCTAACACCACAAAGCTTATCATCGCTCAGAGAATATCAAGTGTTCAGGACTGTGACAGAATCATAGTAATGGAAGATGGTAAGGTGGACGGCTTTGGAACTCATGAGGAGCTCCTTGCAAATAACACGATTTACCGTGAGGTTTACGAATCACAGGTTGGTTCAAGCGGCGATGCAGATTTCGATTCACCAAAGTAAAAAACGGAGGTTTACATAAATGGCAGAAGAAAAAGTTAGAGAAGTTCGAGGCCCCGGTAATCGCCATATGCGTGGCGGCCCGAGACCTAAGATTAAAAATCCGGGCAAGCTTTTTAAAAGACTTATGTCTTATGTATTTAAGGACTATGGAATTCAGATGGTGCTTGTTGTAATCTGCATCATTTTATCCGTTATAGCCAGTGTTCAGGGTACTATGTTTACCAAGACACTTATTGACAGCTACATCACGCCCCTGATAGGACAGGCTAATCCGGACTATGGCCCGCTTGCCGGAGCAATTAGAAAGGTAATTATTTTCTACGCAATCGGTGTAGTAGCAGCCTTCGTTCAGGCGAGACTGATGATCTATGTAGGACAGGGAACTCTTAAGAACCTTAGAATAGAGCTTTTTAATCACATGGAATCCCTGCCTATCAAATACTTTGACACACATGCTCACGGCGATATCATGTCAATCTACACAAACGACATTGATACACTCAGGCAGATGATAGGCATGAGTATTCCGCAGCTTTTAAATAGTGCGATCACAATTGTCAGTGTGCTTTTTTCAATGTTTATACTGAGTGTTCCGCTGACCTGTGTTACTCTTGCAATGGTAGCCTTCATGCTCTTTGTAACAGCTAAGGCTACAGGAGCTTCAGGTAAAAACTTCGTTGCTCAGCAGAAGAACATCGGTGCACTTAACGGCTTCATTGAAGAGATGATGACAGGCCAGAAGGTAGTCAAGGTATTCTGTCATGAGGACGAGGCAATCAAGAGATTTGATGAGCTCAACGAGGAGCTTTACCAGAGCGCATTCAGAGCAAATGCTTATTCCGGAATTCTCGGACCTATAAATGCACAGCTTGGTAACCTGAGCTACGTTGTATGCGCTATCGTCGGTGGAGCAATAGCTCTTAATCCGTATTTTGGCTTTACCGTTGGAGGACTTGCAAGCTTCCTCACATTTAATAAGAGCTTCTCAATGCCCATCAACCAGGTATCAATGCAGTTTAACAGTATCATCATGGCCCTTGCAGGTGCAGAGCGTATTTTCAAGCTCCTTGATGAGACGCCTGAGATGGATGACGGCTACGTAATGCTTGTTAATGCCAAGGAAGAGAATGGCCAGATTGTGGAATCCAAGGAGTTCACAGGCCGCTGGGCATGGAAGCACTACCACAAGGCTGAGGGCACAACAACCTACCAGCCCATGGAAGGAGATGTTACCTTCAATGATGTGGACTTTGGATACACAGATGAAAAGATGGTACTTCACAACATCCTTCTCCATGCCAAGCCCGGTCAGAAGGTTGCTCTGGTTGGTTCAACCGGTGCAGGTAAGACCACAATCACCAACCTGATAAATCGTTTCTATGACATTCAGGATGGAAAAATCAGATATGACAACATCAACGTTAACAAGATAAAGAAAGCAGACCTTAGAAAATCTCTTGGCGTGGTATTGCAGGATACCCACCTGTTTACCGGAACAGTAGCAGAGAATATACGCTACGGTAAGCTTGATGCAACAGATGAAGAGGTCAAGGCAGCAGCGAAGCTCGCCAATGCCCATGGCTTTATCAAGCGCCTCCCTGAAGGCTACAACACAATGCTCACAGGTGACGGAGCAAATCTTTCACAGGGTCAGCGCCAGCTCCTTGCTATCGCAAGAGCAGCCATCGCTAATCCGCCGGTACTTATTCTTGATGAGGCTACAAGCTCCATCGATACCCGTACCGAGAAAATCGTCCAGGATGGTATGGACAAGCTGATGCATGGAAGAACAACCTTCGTCATCGCTCACAGACTTTCAACTGTTAAGAATTCAGATGTGATCGTAGTTCTTGAGCAGGGTAGAATCGTAGAGATGGGTACACACGAAGAGCTTCTTGAAATGAAGCAGAGATACTATCAGCTTTACACAGGTAATAAACCGGAAATGGTTAGTGCGTAATAAAAAATGGTTGAGCAGCTTGCTCAACCATTTTTATTTAATCAGTTCCTCAATTGCAGTCTTGAAGGAGGCTGAATTTTCTGTTTCAAAGAAGACTCTGTCCGCGCCGCATTCACGGGCTTCCATGAAGGATTCTTCTTCGGAAGCAACGGCGATAACAGGGATGTGATTGAAGCCGGCACGTTCCTTTATATATTGTACAACCTGGTTGCCGGAGAGTTTTTCAAGATCAAGATCTACAATCACAAGGCGTATGGTTTCGCGATACTGACTGAGGTTAGACAGGGCAACGTCACCGCTGTGAACTTCGATTACATCGAATTTAACAGAGGCAGCTTCAACAAAAGGCTTGGAGCGAGGGTGATTCTCAGGGCAGGCCAGCAGAATCAGAGGCTTTTCAAAGGTGCGGGATTCGGGGATGATCCAGGAGCTCACACTGTTTTTGCCCATAACCTTGGACTGATAGAGGGCATCGTCAGCCATGCGGAATACTTCGCCCATGGGGTGGTCACCGGTGTCGATGATGGCTCCTATACTAAGCGTGAACTTTGTTCCTGTTCCAAGGTCCAGATCCATAAGCATCATCTGCAGACTCCTGCAGCGCATTTCCACAAGATCAAGGCGTGCTATGCCCGGCATAAAGACCATGAATTCGTCGCCACCGAATCTTCCGATATAGTCAGAGGAGCGGAAATTTTTTCTTAAGAGATCTCCGAGGTTTGACAGGAGAAGGTCACCGACGTTGTGACCAAAATTGTCATTTACCTGCTTGAAATTATCCACGTCAATTACGCACATTCCGCAGGGCTCGCCTGGCTTTCTGCGATCGAAGAAATTGTTTATCGAGGAAAGAAGAGCACCCTTATTAAGAAGGAAGGTAAGCTTATCTATAGTGCTTATCTTGGTGAGCTCCGCAATGGCAAGACCCTCCTTGGCACGGGATACCAGGATGATCTGGGCGCAGAGCATGGAAGGAATGTAGGAAGCAAAGGCGACATAAACATCCCTGAGGAAGACGTTGTAGGGCTTACAGTAATAGGATGCGGTGCAGAAAATCGCAACGAGCAAAATACCAAAAAGCCCGTATTTATACATCCTTGCAATGTATACAGTAGGAAATACCATCAGAAACAGAGGGAACCAGATAGACTGATTTCCGGGATCAGAGGTCATGTCCCTGAAAATAAAGATAATAAACAGCATGAAATAAAAGGACAGACAGATAATATCGCTGACAGTGGTAGATTTAATGGCCTTATTCCTGGTGTAAAGATTTATCAGATAATATAAGCCAAGGAATGGACAGAGAAGAAGATGAGCGAGGCTTATTCTGAAGTCGGGAACAACCAGTTTGGCGATAAATATCATGGCAATAGTGACCATGGATATATACATGCATGCTTTGCGGAGAGAGTATTTGTTACTCTCTCTGATAGAGTGTGCACACTTATCGAAATACTCAAGGATAAGCTTATATTCTTTTTTTAGGCTGAAGTATCTTAATTCCGAATCAGACATATTCATACCTCAAAAAAGATCAGCAGTACATTTAAATCACGGGGCTGTGTTAACGCTTGAGCACAGGAAGGGTTTCATCCAGAATCAGATTCTCGTCATGGGTTACAACCTTCCACTGGGCTATCCTGTATGTGGAGTCGTCATCTTCATGGGCGGGCGTTATCGCAACATCCAGGGTCTGGAATTCACTTAAGGTAAAGCTCTTTTCAATGAGCTTTTCATCAGCTTTTTCCTCATCAAAACTTACATTTCTAAGTGCAGGTTCGTGCTCTGCTATGAAGCCGTTTGCCTCATGACAGGCCCTGTAGTAGGCAATCGAGCGCTCCTGCATCTTCTGACTCAACACGTAGTCCGCCCTGGAATTAACTAAAGTCAGAGCGGCGAAGGATATAAGACTTAACACCAGGAAAATGAGTAATACTGATGCCGCGCCGATATGGGTGCTGTAAACAGGATTACGTTTCATCAGCATTGACCTCCATTGTTCCTATGTAATAATCAGTAAATCTGTCAGAGATAACATCCTGATCAGCGTCCTTGGAGATGCGATCGATAATAAGGCTGTTCTCCATCCTGATCAGGGCTATCTCACCCACAAGAGCGTTGCCGTCCATACGTCCGGTGTCGGCAGCAGTATCTGCATAAACTTCAGCAGCAGGGAGCTCTGAGATGCAAAGAAGAAGCTCATACTTTGCATTTTCAAGAGCACCGTTTTCTGTAGGAAAACGTATCAGCTCAAAGTTTTCATCAAAAAACATAACCAGAGTTCCGACCTCTGGATTGTCCTCGTAGGAGACCAGAACTATGGAGCTGTCGGAGTAAAAATCCGCTATGGAGCGAAGATTCCCCTTTAGTCCATGGAACACCTCCGATATATTCTGGGTCCAAAGCACAGAGTTGTTCATCTCGACAGAGGTCTCGGAGAGTGTGTGAGCCCTTACAAAAAGCTGGACACAGATTGCTCCCGAAATTGAAAAGAACAGAATCGCTATGATGAGCTCCATAAGAAATAGGCTCGTTTTACTGTGTATTGCTCTGTCCATCTATGATCCTCATTCGCTTGAACGTTTGGCGGTAATAAAGGTCAGGTCCTCACCATCCTCCAAAGTGATGGTTATTTCCAGCATTCCGTTTCCCTTTGAATTTATGACAAGACCCTGGATGTTCATTATCTTCTGACCGGATTCAGGAGGAAGATCCCCCGCATCGGCTCTTGCATAGAGCTCCATCAGAGCACCGTCATAATCGTAAAGGTACGTTACGTAAGGCGTATCGCCTATCTGACTGTCTATTCGGATCGCACCGGACTTGTTAAAAATGTCCGTGCTGATACTTCCTTCTTCATCGCACTGCCTCAGCTTTTCAGTGATATAAGCGTAAGCCGTGCGCTTGTCATAGCTTTTCGTAAGAGTGTCCACACCACGCTTATATATGCTTGAGCCAAGGGCAATCAGCATCAGCGCTCCCATCGCAAAGAGAAACAGGAGTGCGATAACGAAAAGCATATCCACGGTATGTCTGCTGTCCATATTTCTTTTCATGGATTATTACCTACGAAACTCTTTTCTGTGCGCAAAATCGTCACATCCGGATAAATATTGGATGCGATGGGTCTGTAGTCTACAAAAAATATGTCCTTGTCATAGACAAGAGCATAGTGCTCCTCCAGATACTCAAGGCTCGGAGGGTAGATGCCCTCGATGGAGTAGCACTGCACAATATCCCTCGCAATTGCGGTGTGGAGGCTCTCCTCCTGTTTGTTGATGGTGCTTTGACTTATCTGAGCTACACCTGTGAAAAACACACCTACAACTACGACAAGGATAATGGTCGGAATCATGAATCCAAGGATTCCGGATATTAAGTTCTCTTTTTTCTTTAAAGTAATTTCTTCCATAAAACCATCATCCTATCGATGACATAATTCCCATTAGAGGCAGTATTACTGATAGCAGTATCAGTCCGACGATAAGTGACAAAATGATAACCAGAGTGGGCTCCAATATGGAAATGAAATTGTACATTTTTCTCTGGGTCTCATCGGAATATTTTCTTGCAATCTGCTTCATTACTGTGTCCATGGAACCTGACTGAAAACCGATTGCCACCATTCTCGAGTAGAATCTGTTGAAGATTCCCGCCTCCTGAAGGGCTTCCGGGAAGCTGTCACCGGATGCGATAAGAGAGCGGCAGGTGTCGATTTTTGCAGCCATTTCCTTATATTCGACGAGCTTACTTACGAGCCGCAGGCCTTCGTAGGTGTCCATTCCACTTGACAGTGTAAGCACCATTCCGTTGGCAAATCTGGCTGTTGAAATCTCGCTGTATATCTTTCTAATAGGAGGAATATGCATTCCTATGGATCTGAATAGCGTGCGCCCCTTGGTTGTTTTTACAAAGAATATGCATGCTCCTGAAAAGATCACCATGATTATTATGAAAAGCACGGAGTAGTTATTCAGGGCATTTCCAATGGACATAAGAGACCTTGAAAAGCTGTTCATACTGGTTCCGAGCTGTGCAAATACCTGTCCGAAAATGGGCAGAACCTGGGTTATCAAAACGATGATAACGACGATCATCATGCCTATCATGATAAGAGGATAGGAGATGGCGCTGCTGATGTTGTTTCTGATGGTATCCTCCTGCTCGTAGTAGTCAGCCAGCGAATCCATTACAAGGTCGAGGTTACCGGATTCCTCACCGATGGTGACCATATGAATCACGTATCCCGGAAAAGCCCCTGTCATCTGAAGGGCTATATGGAATTTTTCACCCGAGCTTAGTATCTGCGAAATGGTGCGCAGCGTGGAGTCATCATCCTCGAACTTGAAGTCCTGGAGCATGATCTCAATTCCCTCTAAGGGCGCTATTCCGGCCTTGATAAGAAGGGCCATCTGTCTGCAAAAAACAGAAATTTCATAATCGGTTAAGACCTTTTTTACCCGTGATTTCATCCGGTTTCTCCTGTTTTCAGTAAATGTATTTTCTCTGATAGTTCTTGCCGTCTCCGATGAAGTTTGCAAGCTTTTCAGTATCTGTCGTTGAAGCGAAGGTCGGATCCATAAGTGACCATTCCTTGCCGTCGAACTTTATCATTCCGTTAACCCAGCCAATATCGGTTATGTATGTGCTTATCCATGCGTGGTAGGCGCTTCCCGCGTAGCCCACCTCCATTCTTGTGGGTATCCTCTGGGAGCGGAGCATGGCCGTCATCAAAACTGCATAATCAAGGCATATTCCTTTTCCTGTGGTCAGCACCTCATCCACATCAGGGATGTATCCGCTCTGAACGGTCTCTGCTTCCTCGTAGTCGTAGGTGAGGCTGCTTATCAGCGCGTTGTAAACGGAGGATACCACGTCTAAGTCGCTGTTTGCGGTGTAGGAGAGATACTCGCTGTAGGCTATGGCCTGATTGCCCTCGTTGAAATCCACATACTGATTGGGATACAGGAAGGGCAAAAACTTATCGTTTATAGTTACGGTCACCTTCTGAGAAAATGCTGTCACATACTGGGTTGCAGCAAGATTCTCGTATACACATATCAGGTATTCGCCGTCTCCTGCCTGAAGCGGGAAAACCTCCTCTTTTCCGCCGTCCACAGCAAGGTTATAGGTATAGACGATCTCGTCAGGACCTGTAATTCGGAGCTTTACCTTACCGGAATCTCCGGTGTACTGCACGATAATATAACCGTCTGCTGCATTGGTTATATCAACCATGGTTATGTCATTTTTTAGTACTTCCTTTCTTCCGGGAGTCGGTCTTAAGCAAAGGGGAGTGTTGTCCCGCTTGCCCTTAACAAGGCCTGTCACATCATAGCTTTCTCTGTTTGCCATTGCTTTGGCAGCCAGAGCCCTGTCCTCATCTATCACAGGACCGGTAGGAAGAATAAGAAGGAGCACCGGTGAAAACAGCGTCAGCACGATCATCACAAGGCATGCAAAAATGTTTATTGTCACTGATGAGATAAAATGGTTTTCATCGTCTCTGTTTTTTTCCACAGTTTCAGTATCTGATAGAAAATCAATTTCCTTGCCGCTTTCGTGAATGATATCTACCAGTATCTTAGAAGCATCATCATCGCTTATATGAAATTTGTTAGAGCGATTTCTTTCGTATTTCATGGTGTTCTTGACAGCTTCCTTAGTTCGAGCATGTGATCCCGCGCCAGTGAAAGAGTGCGGTTAACATGACTTTTTCGTATGTGAAGAGCGCCTGCAATTTCTTTGTCCGTAAGACCTGTAAAATCGTGAAGGAAGAATATCTCTTTCTCGAAAAACGGCAGGGACATAAGCTCCTCCGGATGTAGCAGAGAGTACAGGTCTGTCCTTGTGTCTGCCACATTTTTCTCATAACATACATCGAAGGCTATGCGCCTTAGCCACGCAGGGAAAAGTGACGGGTCCTTCAGCTTTAAAATATTTTTCCTTGCAATGTTATAGATTTCAGATACCGCTTCCAGGCTTTCCTTTTCATCGTCCAGAATTATTCTGCAGTAGTTGTAGGTGTCATCCACGGTGAGGCAGTAGAGCTGTGCAAAGCTTTCCGTATCATCATTCCATGCCCCAAGGACAAGTCTTCTGATTTTTGCGGTGTTATCTGTCAGCATATTTTTTTACCTCTATACAAGGGCCTTGGGATTATCCTCAAAGCTCTGGTAAGCATTTGTTATCAGCGTATAAAAATGGTCGGCGCTAACTTCATCCTCCAAAGTACTTGAATACTCAAGCTCTATAGGTGAATCGGGAGAGATGGCATTGTGGTTGTGAATGCGTCTTCCCAGCTCGCCCATAAATAATTCCACAGAGTTCTGATCACAGTTTTCAAGAATGACGAGAAACTCATTTCCGCTGTTTCTTCCGATAAGTCCGTACTGGGTTCCTACGGATTCAAGGATTGAACAAAAATCGGAGATCACCTTGTCTCCGGCGGCCCTGCCCTTGTCCTCATTTATCTCCTTGATGTTTTTGATTGCGATTAGGATACAGCCAAGGTGCATCAGCTTTTCAGGTGAATCGTACTTTTGCGAGATACGGTCGATGCTGTATCTGTTTGGCAGACCGGTAAGCTTATCAAGGAAGGAGAGATCGTTTAAATCTCTTGCCACCTCGGCATTCTTTTTTAATAAAAGAAAATCCATAAACATACTCACAAAGCCTGTCAGAATGCTCAGCCAGGTGATCGCAAAGGTGGCAAGAAAAAGCTTGTCCGACATTATCGTGCTGCGAAAATCCTTACTAAAGAGGATGATCGCAAAGTACAAACAGGCAAGTACTATGAGTACGGTCATGAATATGGTTTTTGTCAGTTTCAATTTTTTTGCAAGGCTTTTTTTGTAAGGCATCAAAACTCTCCAACAGTTGTTTTTCAGCATTTTAGTACCGTTTGATTGCATAAAATCCTCAATAACATTATAAGATACAGGTTATTTAAAAAAAATGTATTAACCATAAACTAAGGATAAAGTTCCCCTTAAATATTCGGAAAATCGCACAATATCGAAATGCTATTTAGTATAATTTAGGATGAGGTGATGTCAATGATTGTTGTATATATTTTTGTCATGATTTTACTGATAATAGCTACCGGAATTGGTTATCTGTATTTGGATGAGTGCTCCCGTTTAAGAAAACGGCTTTTAAAAATGGGAGTGAATAGAGATGATATTTCATCGTTTCCGAAGAGAATTTCCGCATTTTATCTTAAAGATATTCTCTATGAGAAAGAAACAGAACTGGCAGAGGAGTGTTTTCTGACAGTTGAAAAAGATACATAAATCACTTGCCTTATGAGGAGGTAATCATTATGGCTAAGAGTAACGACGAGAAGAGTAAGGGATTTTCATTGAAGAGCGTAAAACCCAGGCTGATATTGGTAATGCTGCTTATTTGCATAGTGCCGCTGGCTATAACGCTTATTATAAGCTACAACAGCTCCATGAATAAATCCCTGGAGGATGCGGAAACAATCAATACCAGAAAGGCTGAGATTGTAGAAAAACAGTATATGCAATACATTGAGGAGATGGTTATCGGCCTTGAAACGGCAGCTACCAATCCTAATATGATCGCATATATGCAAAGCGAAGATGAACTTCGTGATCATGAGTCCATGCAGAAATGGCTGCAGGATATTGAATCAAAGCTTCAGGGTGATAACTCTATAGTTGTTACCGCTCCCGACGGACAGCAGGTGGTTAGATCCTCAGGAGAACTTCAAAATATTGCTGACAGAGATTATTTCCAAAAATGTATAAAGGAAGGAAATACCTTTGTTTCAGATATTTACGCATCAAAATCAACAGGTAAGGCTACTATTTTTATCATCACAGGAATCAAGGATGCCGGTGGACAGATCATTGGAACAATTATGAGAAGCTATTCTCTTGAAGGTTTACATGATTTCCTTGTGGATGCAGCTGATTCTTCAAAAGGAGAGGAAGCTTTTATTCTCGATAGCAAGGGCCAGGTTATCGGACATACCGAGTTTGAAGTTGATGCAAATGATCTGCAGGATTACTCCAGTCTTAGTATTTATCAGGAAGCACAGTCAGCAACCTCCGGCGCATATCTTGGAAAAGATAATGGTAAGCAGGTTCTTATGTCCTTTGTAAAGGAACCCGAGACCGGATGGATTGTCGTTATGGTGGCTGATTATAATACGGTAATGTCAGAAGCCAAGACCAGTGCACTTATAAGCATTGCAATTGGAATAGTTATGGTAATTGCTGCTATTATCATATCCCTTATGATGGCCAACTCCTTTACACAGCCTCTTCAGGAAGTGAATGATACTGTAAGTAAGCTTGCTGACGGTGAGTTTAGAAAAATCGAGAAGTTCACGCAGAGAGAGGATGAATTCGGAGTTATCATTAATAGTACAAATGCAGTTATTGATAAGCTCTCTTCAATAGTAGAGAGCATCAAGACCTCGACGGTATCCGTAAATTCTTCCTCCGAGGAACTGGCAGATACGGCAAATCAGATTTCCCAGACTGCGGATGATGTATCAAATGCGGTTCAGGAGATTGCATCCGGAGCTACTCAGCAGGCTGATGAGATCCAGAGTGTTACGGAGAATGTTGGAAGTATCGGAGAAGCAACCGGTAACGTTCAGGCCAGCACAGATGACCTTTCCAATCTGGCAGGCAAGATGCAGGAGGTTAGTACCGAATCAGCTCAGAGTCTCGCAGATCTGCAGCACAGCTCAGAGAGCATGAGCGAGAGTATAGTACAGATTACCGAGAAGATCGGTGCAACAAGTAAAGCGGTTGAGAATATCAATGAAAAGGTTATGGGCATTGCATCCATTGCATCCCAGACCAACCTCCTTTCACTCAATGCTTCAATCGAGGCTGCAAGAGCAGGTGAGGCAGGAAAAGGCTTTGCGGTAGTTGCGGAAGAAATCGGAAAACTGGCCGATGATTCAAGAAATATGGCAGACGACATAAGAAGAGAGATGGATGTACTTCTTACAGAGTCACAGTCAGCAGTTGCAATGGCATCCGAAGTACAGCGTCAGAACGACGAACAGCAGCAGGTTCTCGGTACTACTGTTCAGAGTGTAAACGCTATGATAGAAGATATCTCCTCAACAGTTGTAAGTGTTAAGAGTATAGAAAATGATGCAGGAACCTGCGTGGATGCCAAGAATGTTGTGGCTGACGCAATGGCTTCCCTGTCCGCAATTTCCGAAGAAAATGCGGCATCATCACAGGAAACCGGTGCTTCAATGCAGGAGCTTTCAGCTACGGTTACGACCCTTGCTTCCTCAGCTGATTCACTGAAGGAAGTAGCAGAAAAGCTCAACTCGGAGATGGCGTTCTTTAAGTAAGCACTGCGCGAGGTTCTTTCGAGCGCTTAGTGCGCACTTAGTTCGATCGAGCACGAAGTGCGAGAGTCGAACTTCCTTAAAAAAAGCACTGCGCGAGGTTCTTTCGAGCGCTTAGTGCGCACTTAGTTCGATCGAGCACGAAGTGCGAGAGTCGAACTTCCTTAAAAAACACTGCGCGAGGTTATAATTTATGGAAGGTAGCCTTACGTTCTGAGAAAAGCGCATAATGCTTAAAGCCACAGGACTTTGCTATTTCCACTGCAGTTTCAAAACCAAGGGCAACGTTATCAGCCTTATGGGCATCTGATCCAAAGGTTATGATTTCGCCGCCAAGCTCGCGGAAGCGGGCAAGTATCTCTTTGGAGGGATTAAGGTCTCCCAAAGAAGGCTCAGAATAAAGGGCTTTGGTGTTTACATCAAGGCCTTTTTCTTTGCTTATAAGAGTCTTTAGGATTTCATCGATTATATCGCTGTAGTCCTTATATCTGTAATTTCTGTTGAGATTGGGAGCGTAGCGGACAAGGTAATCAAGGTGTCCCAGTACGTCAAAATCGTCAAAAAGACGGATGTTCTCCAGGGTTGATTCAAAGAATTCCATAAAGGCTTCCCTCTCAGTGCGTCCTTCGTAGAAGGAAGAGTAGTAGGGATCCTTTTTGTGAACCAGATGGTTTGAGCCGATTACAAAGTCGAAGGGATATTTACTAATATAGTCTGAGTTCTCTTTGACTATCTGAGGCTGAAGACCCAGCTCGATTCCGAAATATATATCGATTATTCCCTTATATTTTTCCTTATAAAGTAGAAGCTCATCCTGATATTCAGCGGTGTTAACCTCAAATTTTCCTGCAGGATCGGTTTCGCAGACAATATAATCGAGGTCCATGTGCTCGGTTATACATATGGCAGGAAGCTCTTTTTTCAGGGCCTGCTCGATGACCATCTCCATGGGAGTATCGCAGTCTCCGGAGTGGTGGGTATGCATATGAAAATCCGCGGGTAATCTATTTGACATAATCGTTTTCTCCATTTGTCATATTTTGAGCCTTAATTTTAGCACTTTACAGGTAAGTTTCCAAATAAAAACGAAATTATAACAAAAAATATGGCGGCAGCCTCTGTGGCCACCGCCTTATAATTTGTATCTGGTTTATTTATCGATTATGAATTTACTCAGCTCATCGTTGATGGACAAAGCGGAGTCTGATACGGAGTTGGCAACATCCTCGACACCCTTGGATTCATTGGCAATATCCTGAGCACTCTGTGCAAGGGAGGTAACAGTAGCTGTGACCTCCTCGGAGCTTGCCGACTGCTCTTCGGAAATAGCGGCAACGCTCGATGCGATATCATTGACATTGCCCATCATGCTGATCATATCCTTCATAGTAGCAGCAGTACTGTTGAGGTCTTCATAAATCTTGTTGAAGCTGTCTCCTGCCTTGGCAACGGCTTCGCTGTTACTGTTGATGGCCTCCATGTTGGCCTGTGACTTTTCGGCAAGATTACGGATAAGACTGGTGATCTCAGTGATGATGGCACTGATTTCCTTGGTTGCATCCTGAGAATTTTGAGCCAGCTTACCGATTTCATCAGCAACGACTGCAAATCCTTTTCCTGCTTCGCCTGCTCTTGCAGCCTCGATTGAAGCGTTGAGGGAGAGGAGATTGGTCTGCTGTGAAATAGATTCGATCATTTCAACAATCTCGGTAATCTTATCAGCGGATTCTCCAACTGTTGTAACTACGCTGTTCATTTCATTCATGGAGGCTGTGATGGTCTCCATGTTCTGCTGAACCGTATTCATATCATGCTGACCGACATCGGCCTGATCTACGAGCTCCAGCATGACTTCATTTGTTCTTGTTCCACTGTCGGTAAGGTCTGCCACTGCACCTGCAAGCTGGGTTGCGTTATTTGCCAGCTCACTTACCGCGTTTGCGATATCATCCATGGTGGTCTGGATCTGACCCATGGAAATGGACTGCTCGTTTGCACCTTCCGTCATCTTGCCGGAGGCATCCAGGGAAGTTGAGGAGTCGTTTTTTAGCTGTTCAGCCTTGGTCTGGATGGAAGTGATGGTGCTGTTCATTGTTCGCACATAGTTATCCATTTCTTTACTGATAAGACCAATCTCGTCGCCCTTATCCTGAGGCATCTTTGCAGTGAAATCACCGCCTGAGATCTTGAGAATGCTCTCGGAGAGGCCATGCACGGGCTTTGTGATGACTCTGTTGATTGTGATAATGATAACTGCTGCGATAACAATGATAAGCAGAATCATTGCTATCATTGCAATGTTCATGAACTTGTTTGCAGTTGCCTCTACATCGGCAACAGCTATGGATGATACAAGAGTCCAGTTTGTTCCCTGAATAGGAGAGCAGGCAACATACATTTTTGTAGCTGTGCCTTCCTGAGTAAGGGTGATAATATCGGTAGAACCGCTGTCAATATGCGCTTTAAGCTCTTTCAAATAATTATTGCCTGACTCGGAGATCTTGGTTCCGTTAAGTGAGGGATCAAAGAAGGAAATAATATAGTCGCCGTCAAGTACTATTGATCCACCGGTTTTCATAGGAGCGAGCTGGTTTACACGCTCCTGAAGATCGTTAAGGAACACATCTGCTCCGCAAACACCGATTTCACCATTATAAAAATCGTTCTGGCGTACAAATGTAACACAGAGGCTGTTTGTTGTTGCGTCTACATAGGGCTCTGTCTCAACAAAGGTCTCATGACCAAGACCTTCCTTATACCAATCACGCTGTGTGGGTCTCCAGTCTGCGGGCATTTCCGAATGGTTCGCAAAAATGTAGCTGTCATCCGAAAAACCGATATATATACCGGAATTCTTGATAGCGCTATAACTTGCTGAGGGCTCGATGTATTTAAGGAGAGCATCGTGATCTTCGAAAGGAACCTGCTCCATGGTATCGCAGTATTCGCCGAACTTTGCGGTCAGCATTCTAAAGGATGTGCCAAGCTCTAAGGCATTGGCATTGGTCTCAGCCTGCAGATCCATAAGTGAAACATCAGTAATTGTCTGCTTGGCATTTAAAGTAAGGAAAATGATTATTGCCACAACGCCGATAATGATGATCGGCATCAGGCTAAGCAGAAGAGTTTTACTGATACTTCGTTTAACCTTTTTGGAACCTGAAGACTTTACATTACTTGCATTGGAACCTTCATTATTTACTGACATTTTTAGACCTCCATATTTTAATGGCATAAAGCCGGGATATTGACATCCTAAAAATTATTGTAAACGAAATAACATAAAAATAAATGGAGTTTATAGAATTGTTAGCGTTTTTAGAATTATTTAACCTATATCAATTAAGGGAAAGAAAAAAACAGAAAAAAATGAATCATTTCTATTATATGTTTACGGTTTTGTGTTTTGATGTGTTTTTATTGTGATTATTTTATGTTTTTGCCCAAGATTACTTGAAAAAATCTGAGAAGTCAGATAAAATAATTTTGCTGTCAAATTTTTGACAATCACGTTGTAAAGAATTAGTAACAGCAAATAAATTATTTTTAATCATTTTAGGAGGACTTAAAATGGCAGTAAAGGTAGCAATTAATGGTTTTGGCCGTATCGGTCGTCTTGCATTCAGACAGATGTTCGAGCACGAGGGAACAGAGATCGTAGCAATCAACGATCTTACAGATCCTAAGATGCTTGCACACCTTCTCAAGTATGATTCTTCTCAGGGTAAGTATAAGTACGCTGACAAGGTATCATTCAGCGATCACTCTATCACAGTAAACGGTAAAGAGATCGAGATCTACAAGGAGGCTGATGCTAATAACCTTCCTTGGGGCAAAATCGGTGTAGACGTTGTTCTTGAGTGCACAGGTTTCTACACATCTAAGGATAAGGCTCAGGCACACATCAACGCTGGTGCTAAGAAGGTTGTTATTTCTGCTCCTGCAGGAAATGATCTTCCTACTATCGTATATAACGTTAACCACGAGACACTTACAGCAGATGACAACATCATCTCTGCAGCTTCTTGTACAACAAACTGCCTTGCACCTATGGCAAAGGCTCTTAACGACTACGCACCTATCCAGTCTGGTATCATGGCAACAATCCATGCTTACACAGGTGATCAGATGATCCTCGATGGTCCTCAGAGAAAGGGTGACCTTAGAAGAGCTCGTGCAGGCGCTGTTAACATCGTTCCTAACAGCACAGGTGCTGCAAAGGCTATCGGCCTTGTTATTCCTGAACTCAACGGCAAGCTCATCGGCGCTGCTCAGAGAGTACCGGTTCCGACAGGTTCAACAACACTTCTCTTCGCTGTAGTTAAGAGCAGCACAGAGGTTACAAAGGATAGCATCAACGAGGCTATGAAGAAAGCTTCAGATCCTGAGACATTCGGTTACAACGAGGATGAGATCGTATCTTCTGATATCGTTGGAATGACATATGGTTCACTCTTCGATGCTACACAGACAATGGTTACAAAGATTGGCGACGATCTTTACGAAGTTCAGGTTGTTTCATGGTATGACAACGAGAACTCATACACATCTCAGATGGTTCGTACAATCAAGTACTTCGAGAAGTTCGTTAAGTAAGCACCGCGCGAGGTACTCGCGAGCGCTTGGTGCGCACTTAGTTCGATCGAGCGATAGCGAGAGTCGAACTTCCTTGTAAAACTTGGAATCATTAAGGAGGGTCCGGTCCGTTTGGACCTGACCCTCTTATTTTTTATTTTAGGAGGAATAAAATAATGGCACTTAATAAGAAATCAGTTGACGATTTCAGCGCAAAGGGCAGAAGAGTACTTGTTCGTTGTGACTTCAACGTACCTCTTAAGAACGGCGAGATCACAGACGAGACACGTATCAACGCTGCACTTCCTACAATCAAAAAGCTTATCGCAGATGGCGGCAAGGTAATCCTTTGCTCACATCTTGGTAAGGTTAAGAACGGTCCCAACGACGGCGAGTCTCTTGCTCCTGTAGCAAAGAGCCTTTCTGCTAAGCTTGGCAAGGACGTTAAATTCATTGCAGACTTCAACGTAACAGGTGCAGATGCAACTGCTGCAGTTGAGGCTATGGGCGAGGGTGATGTAGTTCTTCTTCAGAATACACGTTTCCGTGGCAAGGAAGAGACAAAGCCTTCAGATGCTGGCG
The DNA here is from genome assembly GCF_000424125.1 of Butyrivibrio sp. FC2001. Lineage (NCBI taxonomy): Bacteria > Bacillati > Bacillota > Clostridia > Lachnospirales > Lachnospiraceae > Butyrivibrio > Butyrivibrio sp. FC2001. The sequence continues at coordinate 98,066 of NZ_KE384134.1, read as the reverse complement.
AAGCTTTTGCAAAAGAGCTTGCTGATCTTTGCGATGACTATGTATGCGACGCTTTCGGATCTGCTCACAGAGCACACGCTTCCGTAGCTGTTGTTACAAAGTATGTTCGTGAAAAGGGTGGCAACTGTGCAGTTGGTTACCTTATGCAGAAGGAGATCGACTTCCTCGGCAACGCCGTTGAGAATCCGGTTCGTCCTTTCGTAGCAATCCTTGGTGGTGCTAAGGTTGCTGATAAGCTTAACGTTATCAATAACCTCCTTGAGAAGTGCGACACACTTATCATCGGTGGTGGTATGGCTTACACATTCCTTAAGGCTAAGGGATATGAAGTTGGTCTTTCACTTGTTGATAACGAGAAGATTGATTACTGTAAGGAAATGATGGAGAAGGCTGAGAAGAACGGCAAGAAGCTGCTTCTTCCTATCGATACAGTTGTATCTGGTGGTTTCCCGGATCCTATCGACAATCCTGACATCGAGACAGCTATCGTTGAGTCAAACTCAATCCCTGCTGACAAGGAAGGTCTTGATATAGGCGTTAAGACAAGAGAGCTCTTCGCAGACGCTGTAAAGAGCGCAAAGACTGTTGTTTGGAACGGACCTATGGGTGTATTCGAGAACCCTGTACTTGCTGAAGGTACAAAGGCTGTTGCTAAGGCTCTTGCTGAGACAGATGCTACAACAATCATCGGTGGTGGTGATAGTGCAGCTGCTGTTAACCAGCTCGGTTTCGCTGATAAGATGAGCCACATTTCAACAGGTGGCGGAGCTTCCCTCGAGTTCCTTGAAGGTAAGGAACTTCCTGGCGTAGTTGCTGCAGATGATAAGTAAAGGAGACATTAAAAAATGGCACGTAGAAGAATAATTGCCGGCAACTGGAAGATGAACAAAACTCCCAGCGAGGCTGTAGCTCTTTGTGCAGAGCTTAAAGATCTTGTAAAGAATGATGATGTAGACGTAGTTTACTGCGTTCCTGCTATCGATATCGTACCTGTAGTAGAGGCTGTTAAGGGCACAAACGTACACGTTGGTGCTGAGAACTTCTACATCGTTGACAGCGGCGCTTTCACAGGCGAGATTTCAGCTCCTATGCTTAAGGATGCTGGTGTTGAGTACGTTATCATCGGTCACTCAGAGAGAAGAGATATCTTCGGTGAGAACGATATCCTTATCAACCAGAAGGTTAAGAAGGCATTCGCTTCTGGCCTTACGCCTATCCTTTGCTGTGGTGAGTCACTTGCACTTCGTAAGGCTGACACATACAAGGAGTGGATCGAGAGACAGATCACATGGGATCTCGATGGCGTAACAGCTGACCAGGTTAAGAAGCTTGTTATCGCTTACGAGCCTATCTGGGCTATCGGAACAGGTGAGACAGCTACAGCTGATCAGGCTGAGGAAGTTTGCGGACTTATCCGTGAGCTCATCGCTAAGCTTTATGATCAGGCTACAGCTGATGAAGTTCGCATCCAGTATGGCGGATCAATGAACGCTGGCAACGCTGCTGAGCTTCTTTCAAAGCCCAACATCGATGGCGGTCTTATCGGTGGCGCTTCACTTAAGCCTGACTTTGGCAAGATTGTAAACGCTTAATAAGATAACCTAATAAGATTTTTAGAAACGGATTCAATTTGGAGATTAATCCAATTGAATCCGTTTTTTTCACCGGAGAATATTATGAAAAAAGATAACATTGTCTTAATTGGAATGCCGGCATCAGGAAAGAGTACAGTCGGCGTTATACTTGCCAAGATCCTTGGTTATAATTTTGTAGATTCAGATATTGTGATTCAGGAAAAAGAAGGCCGTAAGCTTTCCGAGATTATTGAAACGGAAGGTATCGATGGCTTTATTGATATTGAGAATAGAATAAATGCTGGTATCGAGGTTCAGAAAACCGTAGTAGCAACCGGAGGTAGCGTTGTCTACGGAAGCGAAGCGATGCAGCATTTTAAGAATATCGGCACAATAGTGTACATGAAGGTAGACATGGAGGTTCTCACAGAGCGCTTAAACGATGTTAAGCAGAGAGGCGTTGTCATGAGGGAAGGCCAGTCACTGGTGTCCCTTTATAATGAGCGCAGCAAGCTCTACGAGAAATATGCAGATATTATCATAGATGAGAAGCACAACACCATGGAAGAGGTGCTTGCAGATGTTCTTGCAAAGCTGCATGAACAGGGAGGAATTTAAAATGGAAAGAAAAAAGATAGTAGCCGGCAACTGGAAAATGAATATGACACCGGCAAAGACAGTAGAACTTATTGCTACTCTTAAGCCTCTGGTAGAATCCATTGACGTAGATGTAGTATTTTGCGTACCAGCAATAGACATCGTTCCCGCTATCACAGCAACACGCGGAACCAATATTGCAATAGGCGCTGAGAATATGTACTTTGAAGAGAGCGGTGCATACACCGGCGAGATTTCACCTGAGATGCTCGTAGATGCAGGTGTTAAGTATGTAATCCTTGGACACTCAGAGAGACGTGAGTATTTCCACGAGACAGACGAGGAGCTTAACAAGAAGGTTAAGAAGGCATTTGAGCATGGCCTTAAACCTATCCTTTGCTGCGGTGAGACTTTGGAGCAGAGAGAGATGGGTATCACCCTTGACTGGATCAGAATGCAGATTAAATCTGATCTTGTTGACGTTCCTGCATCAGATGTTGCTAAGATGGTTATCGCCTACGAGCCTATCTGGGCCATCGGCACAGGCGTAACTGCCACATCAGAGCAGGCAGAGGAAGTCTGCAAGGCTATCCGTGAGTGCATTGCTGAAATCTACGACGAGGATACAGCAGAGTGCGTTCGCATCCAGTACGGCGGATCTGTTAATGCAGGCAATGCAAAAGAGCTTTTCTCTCAGCCCAACATCGATGGCGGTCTTGTAGGAGGCGCATCACTTAAGCCTGAATTTGGCAAGATTGTAAATTATAAGTAATTCATACAATATACATTAAAAACCACCGGCATTTGTCGGTGGTTTTTCTATATTTAATAGGATGGATGAGCCCTGTGCAGTATAGGCTAGGTCGTCAGCTCTTTTTGAGCTCATTCTTATTTTCATACATGAGCTTGTCAGCCCGCATAAATACAGACGCTACATCCTCATCGTTATCACTAAAACTTGACATACCAAAGGCTATTACCATTCCTCCGGTACGCTTGGCGTCTTTATTATTTTCTGATATAAAGAACAATATTTCATCGATATTCTCATAGTCCTCTCCCTCAGAAATAGTAACGAACTCATCACCACCTATGCGGAAAACCGGACTATGTCTGAATTTTGTGCATATATATTTACATGCATTACGTATATATTCATCACCTGCCTGGTGTCCAAGAGTATCATTGATCTTTTTAAGATCATTCACGTCGAAAACAGTAATAGCAAACTTATCCTGGATGCCCTTTTTGATCCGGTCGTTTATTTTCTGTTCCAATTCATTATATGCATATTTATTCCTGATTCCGGTAAGTGCATCAATTTGAGCCTGATCATTGGCGTAGGCCAGCTTTTCACCATATTCTTTTTTAATCTGCATCGCTTCTGTGACATCCTGGCACAAACCAAGAAGACACTCTTTTCCGGTTGTATCAACAAATTTAAGCTTAGTCGTCTGGAATCTGCGGGGATTACCTGCTGCATCAGGTACATCCTCATAGAAAATGTATGGCTTATCCATAGCCAGTGCCTTCTTATCGTCCTCGATAAAATGAAGTGCCGTATCTTCATCAAATATCTCAAAATCTGTAAGACCAACAACCCCATCAGGTGTTTCTTTATGCGCATAGTCTGCGAAAGCCTGATTACAAGCGAGATATTTTCTGGTTAGCACATCCTTTGAAAAAGTCATTGCAGGCATGTTAGTAAGAAGAGCTGTAACGGATTGGGCAAGATCAATAATCTTCTGATTTACGTCTGTACTCTCATCCATGTACCAGACGTGAGCCAATACCACACCATTATCCATGTGCACAAACTTAGTCTCGGAACGCAGCAATTTATTTGGGGTTTCATCCTTTTGGTTCGAACGGTAAATGACCTCATATCTGCCTTCCGCTGTTAAAAATCGTCTCATTTCTGTTTTGATTCTGTTTACATCATCAGGATGCACAATCGTAAAGCTATCATTTTCCATGTCCTTATAAGCCTGCTCAAAATCCGCATAGCCAAAGAGCTCACAAAAGCCCCGGGATACAACTACTGTTTTTACCCCTTCTTCTGTAACATGGAAAATTGCAATAGGATGTAGCAATTGCTCATATGCAGTTTGAATATCTTTGTCAAAAGTGAAGTTTTCCATAGCTTATTCTCATTTGAAGACAGAACAATACCTCATTTTTAATATTACGATATTCAGTTTGATAAATATATTAAATTGCAATAAAAAAAATAATAAATGGTTATAATCTGATGGTAAAAATATAGCGGCAGCCTTTTCTTTTGTTATCTAAGTGGATTACTACTGATAATAGTCGTAGCAAGCTTTATGAATTTCTTTGCGGCAGGAGACAGGGCTTCCCTTGATTTGAGTGCGATTCCAAGAGTCCTTGAATAATATGGATTTATTGCATAGCATGAGACCTGATTCTCAAAGCCTTTCACAACGAGACCGGGGAGAATGCTGACGCCCAGCGCATTAGAGACCATGGATATAATAGCGTGATCATCCTTGGATGAAAAAATAGCATTGGGCGTTACATTAGATGTAGTGAGTGCTTTGTGCACATCATAATCTGTGCCCATTGAGGTCATGATAAATGGTTTGTCCTGGAAGAATTCAATGTTAATAGCACCACTTTCAGGCAGCTCTGAATCCTTAGGCATAATAGCAAGTAACGGATCCTCAGCCAATGTGATCCACTCAAGATTCTTAGTATTTTCATGGCTCAAAAAGCCAAAGTCTGCAATATCATTTTCTACCCAGCTGACAATATCATCAGTTCCACCTTCTAGAAGTTCAATATTTATGGACGGATACTTTTCCTTGAATTCATGAATGATTTTTGGGAGATAATGAATAGATATACTCGAAAATGTGGCGATTGTAAGTGAACCCTTTTCAATACCATGTATCTCGTTGACGGTTTGAGTAAGGTTCTCATACTTACTTAGAAGTGACCTGACCGCTGGAAGGATTCCCAGACCACTATCTGTCAGCTTTACTCCCTGCTTGGAACGTATGAACAAAGTAAAGCCAAGCTCATCCTCCAGTGATTTGAGCATGTGGCTTACACCTGACTGGGTGTAGCCAAGCTTATCACCACTTTTGGTGAAATTCTGTGTGTTTGCAACGTCTTCAAAAAGTATAAGCTTTCTTATATCCATAGAATGCTCCCAAATATCAAATAATTCAATAAGACAAAAAGTTACGCAAAATCTGTGCTTTATAGGTAATCCAAAGGATTATCTATAAGAAAAAAGGCGCCGGAAGAATAATCTTCTGACGCCTTTGCCATTTTATATATGAAAATTTTTCATGAATAAATAATATGGTACCAAATATAATACATCGATCCAAATAGGTCAATGATTTTATTTAATGGGATAGTAAGATGAGAATTTTTAATGACAGTTTGAAATTTGTTCATTTTACAAGATAAATAGCAGGTGCTTATAATCTAGGCAAGTCGAAGGAAGCGAGGTACAGGATATGAGACAGATGTACTGTTTTCCTCTTATACAGGGTATCGGAGCGAAAGCTGCCCCTACAGTTGTCAAGGGTGACAACATATGTAGAGGGCAGCTTCTTGCATATATAGAGGAGGGCAAAATGGGCTGCCCTATATATTCAAGCGTTTTCGGAATTGTAAAAGAGGTAAGTGAAAACGAGATAGTGATTGACGCTGATGAAAAGCAGGAAGCCACTTACATTAAGCTTACTGAAACAGAACCGTTAAAGCTTATACAAAAGGCAGGAATCATCGGTCTTGGCGGAGCGGGATTTCCTACATACGTAAAGCTTTCGGGAAAGTTTCAGGGTGAAGGAACAGTAATCATAAATGCAGCTGAATGTGAACCGATCCTGGAACATAACATCAGAGCCATTGAAGAAAATCCGAAGCAGCTTTTAAGGGGACTTGAGATTGCAATGGATATCACAGGCGCAAAGAGAGGAATCATAGCAATAAAAGAGATTCATGAAAAAGCAATCACCAAGCTAAAGGAAGCACTCGGGGAATCAGAGCAAAAAGAGAAGATAAGGGTCACCCTTCTTCCAAACATGTATCCCATGGGCGAAGAAAGAGCGGTTATAAGAGAAACACTTGGAAAGCTTTTATCGGTTACTTCGCTACCTCTTGAAGCAGATGCAATTGTCATAAACGCTGAGACAGCCTGCAGAATTCAGGAAGCAGTCGACCTTAAAAAACCGCTCATCGATAAGAACATGACGGTAGCGGGGAAGATAAAGGGCTGCGAAAAAGAAAATATCATAAAAGTTCTCATGGATGTGCCAATAGGAAAAAGCGTTGGAAGTATTCTGGATGAACAGGGCGGCTGCAGAGAAGGCTACGGAGAAATAATAATGGGCGGACCCTTTACAGGTAAACGAACAGAGCCAGATAAGCCGGTAGTTAAAACCACAGGAGGACTTATAGTAACTGAATGTTTTCCTAAGGGACCTGAAAAAATAGGACTTCTTGTTTGTGCATGCGGAGCTGATGAAAAGAGACTACGGGAAATTGCAGAAAGCCTTGGAAGCAGTGTTGTAGGAGTCGAATCCTGTAAACAGGCTATTCCCGTTAAGAACACTTTAAAGTGCGAGAACCCGGGGAAATGTCCGGGACAGGTTCAAAAGATAATGAAGCTTAAAAAAGCAGGAGCACAGGCAGTACTGATAAGCAATTGCACAGATTGTTCCAATACAGTTATGAGCTGTGCGCCAAAGCTTGGGTTACCGGTTTATCACTGCACTGATCAGGCCAACAGAGCCGTAAATATAAAACTAATCAGAAAAATACATTAAGGATAGGGAGGAAAGGTATGTCAATAACAAAGGAAACATTACAGATGCATTTAAAGGATCCTGCAATCTTTTGTTGCAGAAGGCAGAAGGGACTTGTGATATCAGAAGCGGACTTAGAGGATCCGGCACTTTTTGAAGACATGATTGAAGCGGGATTACTTGAACTTAGTAGCGATGGACTCAGGATTGAGCAGGTGCTTGGAAGTACTCTTACCACTGATGTGGAGGCACTTACTCCTATCACCAGAGAGGTTCTTGATAAGGTAAATGACACAGATGAGAAGCCTGAGAAAACAGAAGAAGCATGTACTAAAGAGGAGGAGAGACCTACTACAAAAACAGGAAGGGGAAATAACATGATACATATTGAAATTGGTAAGGCTAAGGATCTTGAACAGTTTTCACTTGATATTCCAATTGCAGCCTTTGAGCACGGCGGCACCATAAAATGTGAAGAGCCCAGTACCGGGGAGATAGAAACCAGGAAAGAAGAAGCACCTAAAACCAAGAAGGTTTTCAACACTCTTAAAAAGCAGCACATCAGAATCAATGAAGTTGAGATTGGCTCTGAGACATCTATAAAGGATGGCAGGATTACGATTGATTCAGCTATCACAAAGAGAGCAGTAAAGGAAGATCCGCTTTGCAAGAGCATAGAGCTTGATGTAATTTATCCGGACAAGAGACATGTGTACACAGACACAATTATGGATGTATGTCCGATTGCTACAAAGGTTGAGGGCGAGCTTGGACACGGCGTTACCAAGGTTGCTGAAGGCGTTGTATTTATGCTGACAGGTGTAGATGAGGATGGTGTACAGATCCATGAGTTTGGATCATCTGAAGGATACCTTGATGAAAAGATGTACTTTGGACATCCGGGATGCGCAGATGAAAAGGATATCATTATCCGCTGCCATGTAGTTATTGAGAGACTTTCAGGTATGACAAGACCAGGCCCCTTCGCAGCTCACAAGTGTCAGGACTATATCATTCAGGCCATAAGAGATGAGCTTAAGAAATATGACGGCGAAGTGATCCGCGAAGAAATCTGCGAGGATGTAAGAAGACCAGGAAACCCCAGAGTTGTGCTCGTTAAGGAAATCATGGGACAGGGAGCTATGCACGATAATGTTATCTGTCCTACAGAACCCTGCGGAATACTTGGAGGTCAGAAAAATGTAGATTGCGGTAATGTTCCGATAATGCTTACACCTAACCAGGTTAGAGACGGTTCCATCCATGCTCTTACATGTATCGGACCTGCAACTAAGGAGATGACAAGACATTACATCCGCGAGCCCCTTGTTGAGGGCCTGGCTGCAGATGAGGAGATGGATCTTATCGGTGTTATCTTTGTCGGATCACCTCAGGTCAATGATGAAAAGCTCTGGGTTTCAGAGAGGCTTGGATCCCTTCTTGAATCCCTTGATGTGGATGGCTGCATCATCACAACCGAGGGCTTTGGTAACAACCATATTGATTTCATACAGCACATTGAGCAGGCAGGAAAACGAGGAATACCCGTTGTGGGAGTATCCTTCTGTGCATATCAGGGACAGCTCGTAGTGGGCAATAAATATGCCACAGCAATGGTTGAAGAAAACATGGATAAGGGCGGATTTGAAAACAATATTGCAGGCTGCTCCTGTGTAACAAAGGAGGTAGCTACAAGAGCTATCGCAATGCTAAAGAACAAAATGAGCGGTGTTGAGATTCTTCCTGCTCCCAAGAAGTGGAATAACGATGTTATCAATGCTAACAACAAACTCCTTGGCCTTAAAGAGACAGAGCTTGTTGAAAGTGGCACTCTTCATTAAAAAGGTAAAGCCTATGGAAAAACTGGATTATATTATAAATCCCATCCTTATGGGAGGACTTGTTAAAGAGATAAACGAAGATATGGTAAAGGTGCATTTGCATGGAAGACTTGGCGTTATAACGATTCCTGAAAAAATCATTTTATCAGAAATTGAACTGGAGCCTGGCGTGGAGCTGGAATTCCATTTCAGCTATCTCAAGGTAGAGGATGCGGGCTATGACTATGATGACAGCTCTATAAGGGATAACCTGTTTACACCATGTCTTGTGGGAGGACAAATCGTAGAGGTCAATGATACGGCTGTTAAGGTGGAGACTATGGATGACCTTGGAACGGTGGCAGTACCCAGAAGATGGGTGTTTACGGATATGTCACTTGAATGCGGTCAGATGGTGGAGTTTTACCTGAGCCCCATGAGAGCCGTTGGAAAGCGCGATATTCCTGCAAGAACAATCTAGATTTTAGTGGCAAATGCTTAATGGAAAAACCTAAAACCAAAAAGACCATGATGAATCTTTAAAAGAACAGAAAGAGGTGACAGATATGAAATTAACAACAATTAGCGGATTACAGTCAGAAATATTTGTACCGGTAACTCCAAGACCGGTTTTCACAGAATTAAAAAAGCCCTTAAGTGAATGTAAGGTGGCATTTATCACTGCGGGTGGAATACATAAAAAGAGCCAGACACCCTTTAATACATCAGGAGATTTTTCTTATCGTACAATCGAGTTTGATACTCCCTCATCTGAGCTCATGGTTACTCACGGCGGCTTTGACAACTCTGACATCAACAAGGACGTAAATGCCATGTTCCCCATCGACAGACTTCACGAACTGGTAGAGGAGGGGTTCATCGGATCGCTTTCAAAGGAGACCTACACCTTCATGGGAGGCGGCGGAAACGTTGAGAAGTTCAAGAACGAAACAGGCCCCGAGATTGCAAGAAAGCTTAAGGAACAGGGAGTGGATATTGTTCTTTGTACAGGTGGCTGCGGAACCTGTCACAGGTCAGCAACAATTGTTACAAGATGCTGTGAAGCTGAAGGAATGAGCTGCGTTGTGATAGCAGCCCTCCCGCCCATTGCAAGGCAGCAGGGTGCTCCAAGAATTACAGCGCCTCATGTTCCGATCGGATCAAACGCAGGTGAGCCAAACAATATTCCCATGCAGACAGCTATCATAAAGGAGTCCCTTGAGTGGGTAAAGGACTGCCCCAGCTACAACCAGACAAAGGTACTTCCCTATGAGTACAGACACAATGTATGATCCGTCATTAAGATTTGTAATGACAGACATGAGAAACTCTTAGTTTACAAACTAAATAGTCTATGTAAAAATACATGATAATTCAATGAGAACAGCAGACAATGGCGTTTATGTTGCTTATGTCTGCTGTTTTTTTATACCCTGGAAAACCCCGGGGATAAGAAAACGACAGGATGCTCTTATTGAAAAAGCAAAGGAAATGGAGGAGAAAATTATGAAAAAAAAGGTTCTATCAATGCTACTGGTGACATCAATGCTTGCAGGTGTGGTGACAGGATGCGGATCATCCGGTGAAGCTTCGGGGACATCGGAAGCTACGGAATCTGTTGATGAAGTAAAAGAAACTGAAACAGAAGAAACCACTAAAGAGGCTGAGACAGAAACGGAAGAGACTACTGAAGAAACAGCTACAGCTTCTGATTCAGATAAGCCTGAGTGCTTTGGATCATTGGAAGGCGTAACTCTTACAATCGGAACATCCGGCACCTATGCACCTTTCTCTTATTTTGCTGAGGATGGCACAACCCTTCAGGGCTATGATGTGGATTTCCTATATGCACTTAAGGATGTACTTGGTTTTGAAATAGCTGATGAGACTATTCAGGATATGGATTACAGTCCCCTTGGAACATCACTTAGCCAGGGCATGCTCGATGTAGGAGCCGCTGCACTCTGCGCTACTGATGAAAGAAAGAAGACCATGAACTTCTCCAAGACCTACTATGATGCAGGAATTGTAGTTGTTGTAAGCCCTGACAACGAGACAATCAAATCTGTCGAGGACTTAACAAGCGGTGATTACACAGTAGCTCTTCAGAGCGGAACAATCGCTTACGAATACGGCGTTGCAAATCTTCCTGAGAGCTGCATCCAGTCCTATGATTCCCAGGCTCTTGCTTATAAGGCAGTTGAAGACGGGCAGGCTGATGCAACAATCTACGATCTTCCAGGAACAGCTTATTCAATTAAGACAGGCGAGATAAAGCTTAAAACTGTAGGAGATGAGTTCTACACAGGTCAGGCACCCTACGCAGTTGCACTTTCCATGAGTGCATGTGACGAGTATCCCGACCTTATAAAGGATTTTGATGAAGCCATTGATTATCTCTCTGAGACAGGAGTTCTTGATGAGATCAAGGCAAAATGGTGTGAATAACTAAAAAGTCTTACTTGAGGAGTGATGATTATGAGTTTTGAGTTTTTACAGGCAATCATGCCGATGCTGTTTCGGGGTCTGCAGATTACCATGATGATTGCAATAATCGGTATCCTGCTTGGATTTATTCTGGGGGCTGTCAGTGGATATGCGCTTTCTTGTCAGAACAAAATAGCCAGAGGAATAGCAAATGTATACGTGTGGATCATAAGAGGAACACCTTTGGTTGTTCAGGCGCTGTATGTATACTTTGCAGTTCCGGCCATCATAACAGGGATAACCCATAAGAAATTCGTGCTGGATTCTGTGGTAGCAGGAATCACTGTTATTACCCTAAATGCCGGAGCTTTTATATCTGCGATCGTAAAGGGAGCCCTTGAAAGTGTTGAACTTGGACAAAAAGAAGCAGGAGAGGCCCTTGGACTTACAAAGGGCCAGATCCTTACTCACATAATCATCCCTCCTGCTTTTAAGGCCATGATTCCGGGGCTGTTTAACCAGTTCATCATTTCCGTAAAGGACACAGCGCTCTTATCGGTAATCTCAGTTAATGACATTACAAGACAGACACAGAACTATGTTGCAAGAACCTACAATACTCTTCCTGCTTACACTGCCTGCGCATTGTTCTATCTGGTCCTGTTATCGATACTGATGATTCTTCAAAGGATGGTTGAGAATATTACTAAAAAGTGATGGAGGTATTTTTATGAGTGAGAGTTTGATATCTGTAAGACATCTTGCAAAGTCCTTTGGAGACCTGGAGGTACTAAGGGACATCAATGTAGAAATAAAAAGAGGCGAAGTTGTCTGCATCATAGGTCCCTCCGGTTCAGGGAAAAGCACTTTTTTAAGATGCATCAATCAGCTGGAGAAGCCCACCTCCGGAGAAATCATCTATAAGGGAGACAACATCCTTGATAAGAATGCAGATATAAGAAAATTCAGGGAAGAGGTAGGAATGGTCTTTCAGAGATTCAATCTTTTCCCGCTTAAAACCGTTCTTGCAAATGTGACCATGGCACCTGTTCTGACAGGGCATATGAACAAGGCTGAAGCAAAGGAAAAAGCCCTGGAACTTCTTGCAAAGGTTGGACTTGAAAAAAAAACAGAGGCTAAGCCCTTCATGCTTTCAGGCGGACAACAGCAAAGAGTCGCTATTGCAAGGGCATTGGCTATGGAACCGGAGGCGCTGCTTTTTGATGAGCCTACAAGCGCTCTGGATCCGGAGCTGGTTGGGGAGGTTTTAAACGTTATGACCGAGCTGGCGAAAGAGGGAATGACAATGATCGTGGTGACCCATGAGATGGACTTTGCCCTTGACGTTGCTGATCACATCATTTTTATGGACGAGGGGTATGTGGTTGAAGAAGGAAGCCCCAGGGAGGTACTTGGTAATCCCAAGCAGGAGAGAACAAGAGCATTTTTATCAAGATTCCTTTTACATAGCGGTGATGGTAATGACAGCTCGATAAAAAATATTTCTGAAAAGAGGAATGGCCATGAAAAGGTTTGTTGTGACAATAACTCGTGAATTTGGAAGTCTGGGAAGACCAATAGCCAAAAGGCTTTCAGAGCTTCTGGAGGTTGAGTTCTATGACAGGGACATTGTTGAAGCCACAGCGAAGCAGATGAACATGCCGGTTTCAACACTTAGTGATTCTGAGGAAAAGAAAACATCATTCTGGAATATGCTATTTCCTTTGGGGACAGATTCACTGGAGCAACAAAAGAAGATATTTGAATGCCAGAGTCAGATCATTTCAAGAATGGCAGGAAGAGGCTCCTGCATCATTGTAGGACGCTGCGCTGACTACATTCTTGAGGATGACCCGGACGCAATACATGTTTATATATATGCTTCTTACGCTGACAGGCTCGCCAATTGTGTAGGGAGTCTTGGTATGAAAAAGGAAGACGCCAAGAAAATGATAAATGAGGTTGATAAGGCGAGGCTGAATTACCACAAGTATTTTGCAGGGTACGCACCTTCTGATCCGAAGCATAAGCACATAATAATCAACAGTGCACTTCTGGAAGTGGAAGGAACTGCACAGGCACTGGCGGCAATAGTAAAGAAAAAATACGGGGACTGATAATATGAAACCAAGTCTTGGGAAATATGCATATAGAATAAAAACCATAGATTCTCACACCATGGGAGAGTCCACAAGGATAGTCTACGAAGGATTTCCAAAGCTTGTAGGCGACACCATGATGGAAAAGAAAAATTATGTGATAGAGCATTACGATTTTCTAAGAAAAGCCCTTATGCTCGAGCCAAGAGGTCACAGGGACATGTTTGGAGCACTTCTTACCGAGCCTGTGCACAAGGACGCTGATGTGGGAGTGATTTTCATGGACAGCGCTTCATACCTGAATATGTGTGGTCACGGAAGTATAGGTACAGCCACCATGCTGGTTGAGACCGGGATGGTTGAAGCGGTAGAACCATATACTGATGTGGTGCTTGATGCACCCTCGGGAATCATTAAGACAAGGGTGCATGTAGAGGATGGAAAGCCGGTGGGAGCAAGCATACTTAATGTGCCGTCTTTCCTGTATTTGGAGGACCAGGTTCTTTACTTCGAGGACTGGGGCGAGATCACCTACGACATTTCCTTTGGAGGATCCTTCTTTGCTCTTGTGGATGCGGAGAAAATCGGCTTAAGGCTTGAGATGAGTAACATTGATCAGATAACAGAGCTTGGAATGAGAATCAGGGAAGCTATAAACAGAACCGTTGAAATAAAGCATCCCTACCTTGATATCACAAGTGTTGACCTGGTGGAATTCTATGCACACACAAAGAATCCAAAGGCAGATATGAAAAACTGTGTGATTTTCGGAGATGCCCAGGCTGACAGGTCACCCTGTGGAACAGGAACCAGTGCCAAGCTGGCAGCCCTCTATGCAAAGGGGCTCCTTAGACTTAACGAAGTATTTACCTACGAGAGTATAACAGGAGCGATTTTCAAGGGAGTAGCAACCACAGCAGTGGATGTGGGAGGAAAACACGGAATAATTCCAAAGATAATGGGAAGTGCCTATATAACAGGACTTAATGAGTGGGTAATCGATGAGGACGATCCGTTAAAATACGGATTCCTTCTTGGAAAGGATAAAAAGGATCATCCCATGGAGAACGATGATCATCTTGGAATACGTTACAGAAATAAAAGATTAGCATAAAAAGTGGAGGTTATTTAACATGGAATCATTTTCTTTTTCAATACCTCAGAATATCGTTTTTGGTGCAGGGAGCCTTAAGAGGCTCCCTGAGCTTGGTAAGAGGATTGGTGGTAAAAAGGCGTATATTATATCGGGTCCGCACCTTAACAAGATAGGTATGGTTGATAAATGCGCTGATGCACTTAGAAGTGAGGGAATAGAGAGCGAAGCCTTTACAGAGACAGAGGGCAATCCCTGCACAGACACTGTGAAGAAGGCAGCAAAGGGATATATGGAAAGCGGTGCTGACTTCATAGTAGCCTTTGGAGGCGGATCACCCTTAGACGTTGCCAAGGCTGTGGCTGTAGTTGTTTCAAACGGAGGCGATATAACAGAATACGAGGGAGTTGGCAAGGTTAAGGAGATCACAGCTGACATAATTGCGATTCCGACAACTGCCGGAACAGGCTCAGAGGTCACAGCCTTTGCTGTTATCACGGATCATAGCAGAAATTACAAGCTTACTGTGGGAAGTGAGCACATTATCCCTAAGTATGCAATCCTCGATCCTGAGCTCATTTACAGCGTGCCTGAAAAGACTGCAGCAGCCTGCGGCGTTGACGCTCTGGTCCATGCGCTGGAGGCGTATCTTTCTCTTGCAGCGTCACCCTTTTCAGATATGTTTGCCATTAAGGCACTTGAACTTATCGGGAATAATATCTGCCCCTACGTTGCTGACAGATCCAATGTAAAGGCAGCCGAAGCTATGCTCCTTGGTTCACTTTTTGCCGGCATAGCTTTTTCACATGCAAGGCTTGGTAACGTTCATGCCATGAGCCATCCTGTAAGTGCATATTTTGATGTGCCCCACGGGGTTGCAAATGCAATTCTTCTTCCCACGATAGTAGAGTTCAATGCTCTGTCAGATGAAGGAAAATACTACGATATTTACAGGGCTGTAAGCGGGAAAAATATTGACAGTAAGGACTTTTCATCAGGTATGCTCTCAGATTTTCTGTCTAAGCTAAATGAGTCACTGGGAATTCCTGCAGGGCTTAAAACAGTTGGTGTAAGCAAGGATAAATTTGATGTCATGGCAGATGATGCAATGAAGAGCGGTAACATACTGGTAAATCCCAGAAAGACAACAAAGGAAGATATCCTTAATCTCTACAGCAGGGCCTATATCTGATAAGGGTTATGGTTAATTATCCCGTGACCTTTTCTGCAAGGTGGCGTTATAATTAATCTCATAGTACAAAATCTAAAATTTGCCATTTCATATCTAAGCGATGTGATATTCTGGCAGGAGGCATAATGAACATCTTTGACATAGTAGGTCCTGTTATGGTAGGCCCTTCAAGCTCTCACACAGCGGGAGCGGTGAAAATAG
This sequence comes from Butyrivibrio sp. FC2001, assembly GCF_000424125.1. Lineage (NCBI taxonomy): Bacteria > Bacillati > Bacillota > Clostridia > Lachnospirales > Lachnospiraceae > Butyrivibrio > Butyrivibrio sp. FC2001. The sequence goes on along the minus strand of NZ_KE384134.1, from coordinate 82,279 downwards.
GATTCGTTTCAAGAAAGCTTATGGGAGAAGAAATCGCTGAGGCTGAGATTCTGTTATACGGATCATTCCTTGCTACTGGTAACGGGCATGGAACGAAATACGCCCTGGTGGCAGGCCTTCTTGGAATGGAGCCTGACGATGAAAATATACCAAACAGCTTTGATATAGCAGCTCAAAAGGGAATGAAACTTTCCTTTGGGGTAGCAAAATTAAAAGAAGCCCATCCTAATTCCGTTCTTATGAAGCTTGTTGGAAAAAGCGGAAAGAAGCTTGAGGTTGTTGGTGAATCCCTTGGAGGCTCACTTATAAATATAGCTAAGGTGGACGGTCTTTCTGCTAACTTTTCAGGAGAACATCCAACACTTATCGTACATAATCAGGATCAGCCGGGACACGTAGCAGAGGTGACCAGCATGCTTGCACATAAGTCTGTAAATGTGGCTACGCTGCAGCTTTACAGAGAGTCCAGAGGCGGTCATGCGGTTATGGTACTTGAGTGTGATCAGGAGATACCGGCAGAAGCCTTAAGGTGGCTTGAACATCTGGAAGGTATAGAGAAGGTCACATACTATTCTCTGGTGGAGGGCTGAGCAATGGCATTTAAGAAACTTGAAGAAATTATAGAAATTGCAAATGAAAAAAATACGCCCATGTGGAAGGTTGTCCAGGAGGAAGACTGCAGAGAGGAGAGCATTTCTGCAGAGGAGTCCTATAAGAAAATGCAGGATATACTTTCTGCCATGAGAGATGCTGATAAAAACTACAATGCAAAGCTAACTTCAAAAAGCGGAATGGCAGGCGGCGACGGCGAAAAGGTCAGGGAGTTTAATGCATCAGGCTCAGCGCTTGTAGGTGACTTTGTTTCAACAGTCATAGAGAAGGCAGTTAAGATGGGCGAATCCAATGCCTGCATGAGACGTATAGTTGCGGCGCCCACTGCGGGAGCCTGCGGCGTAATTCCTGCGGTGCTTCTGACCTACGAGGAAGAGAAAAAGGCAGACGAGGAAAAGATAATTGAAGCCCTTTATGTGGCAGCGGGAATAGGCGAAGTCCTTGCGGAGAGTGCAAGTATTGCGGGCGCAGAGGGCGGATGTCAGGCGGAGATTGGAAGTGCAGCAGCCATGGCAGCAGGCGCGCTTACATATCTCGAAGGCGGAGATAATGAGATGATTCTCAATTCCGTTGCCCTTTGCATAAAGAGTATTCTTGGCCTTACCTGCGACCCTGTGGCCGGGCTTGTGGAAGTGCCCTGCATCAAGAGGAATGCCTACGGCGGAGTGAACGCAGTTGTTTCAGCTCACCTTGCAATGGCAGGAGTTAAGAGCAGAATCCCTGTGGATGAAGTTATAGATGCCATGGGAAGAATCGGACACCTCATTCCGGCATGCCTGCGGGAGACCGGTCAGGAGGGACTTGCGACTACCCAGACTGCTCAGGATTTTTGTGAAAAGCAGATGCAGGAAATAGGCTGATTACTACTTGGTTAAAAAGTGTATTTGCGGTTAGTAGAGGCTAACCCAAAATGGCATAAAAAATTACTAAAAAGCATAAGTACTGAGGAAGAAAAATGGTTACATGTAGAGATATACTTAATTTGAAGCTGGATGGAGTTGAGCTTGTTTCCGGGGAGGCGGGACTTGACCGCATGGTTTCCTGGACGTATCTCGTTCAGACGAAGCCCTATGATGAACACATGAACAGAGGGAATTATGCCCTCCTTGTTGTGGACTACGAAAGATATAAACCTGAGGATATCCTTGCTGTCATGGAGGAGCTTAATGACCTTGGAATATCCGGACTTGCGGTATCCATTGTTGAGGACAGGGAGGAACTGTCACCTGAAGTAATTACCAGAGCGGAAGAATTATCACTTCCGCTTTTTTACGTGAGGTGGAAGGGAGCATCCTTCGTCGACATCGACCAGAGTGTTGGAAAGCTCATAATGGAGGATAGCCTTCAAAACAAGAGAGAAGGGGATTTCCTTTATAACCTTCTGTTTGGCTACGATATCAGCGATAAGTACATTGAGAAAATCTCAAGCCAGTTCGGAATAGAATTCACAGAGCCCTACCGCGTGGGAATAATAATCGTGGACCGCAAATACGGAATAAATCATGAGCAGGATGAGCACACCTACGAGTACTACGGTAACGTCCTTAGTCGTGAGGTCACAGGCATGGAAGGAAGGCCCATGTTCATGAGATTCCTTAATAAGTTTGTTCTCTTGTTTGAGGCAAGGAAGGATAAACAGATAGAGCATGAGCTTGAAAAAATCCTGAGAAGAATTGATTCAAGCGACAGCTTTAAGGGGAAGATTTCAGGCACCTGCATTTTAGGAGCGCCCTACACTGATCCCAGGGATTTTGGACAGAGCTATCAGCAGGCAAAGAGCCTTATTCCCAAGATCGATATGCTCCCTAATCCCAAGAAGAAAAAGGTACTAAGCGCCAGCGCAATGGGCATCTACAAGTATATGTTCAACGCCGGGAACCAGCGTGAGATCCTGGATTACTGTAATAAGAATCTTGAAAAGCTTGAGGAGTATGATCACGCAAACGGAACCTTCCTTGTTGATACTTTGCTTGCCTATTACATGAATGGTTTTAATACTGCAAACACAGCCAAAGAACTATATGTACACAGGAATTCTTTGCAGTACAGACTTAATAAGATTCAGGAGCTTCTTGATTTTGAACTGGATGATTACATCAAGTATCTTGATCTTGTTAATTGCATTTTGGTAAAAAGACTTATGTTTTTATGACCTATATAATGATGCTCAGCCCACTATTTATCTACATCTTGTGGGCTGAGCATTTTTTACGTTTGTGCAAATGACAATATTAGGACTGTGCATTGTGCACATTGATGGAGAATATCACTCTGAATAATATATACACATACAGCAAGGGCGCCGTAGAAGTTCAAAACTTCGAACGGCGCCTTTTAATATCATAGGAAATTGCTTTCCTATGATATTAAAACGCTCCGCGTGGATGCGCACTCGCGCGAATGGAATATGTTGCATTCTGCAACCGCGCTCGGCGCGAGAATTTCGCAAGCGAAATTCTTATTTACAAAAATAAGCAATGCTGAATTATCAATTTAGATCTAGGAGGAGAAACGTTATGAAAAAGAGACTTGCAGCAACTTTATTATCAGGAATGATGCTTATGACAGCAATCGCAGGATGCGGATCAGCTGCAGCGAAAACTGAGGAACCCGTTTCAGAGGATATCGCTGATGAGGCAGCTCCCAAGACAGATGAAGCTTCAGACAGAGCAGTTCTTCGTGTTGGTATGGAATGTGCATACGCTCCATTTAACTGGACTCAGGATTCAGACACAACTCCTGATGGAAGCAAGGCAGTTCCGATCTATGATTCAAGCTACTACGCATACGGCTATGATGTAGCAGTTGCACAGATGATCGCAGATGAGCTTGATATGGACCTTGAGATTCACAAGGTGGAGTGGTCATCGATCGGAATTTCAATGGACGCAGGTGATTATGACTGTATCATCGCAGGAATGGGAAGAACAGCAGAGAGACAGCTTGCTTACAACTTTACAGAGCCTTACTACTACAGAGATAACTGCATCGTTGTTAAGAAGGATGGCCCTTATGCAGATGTCAAAGGCCTTTCAGAATTAAATGGTACTGGATGTGTACTTACAACTCAGCTTGGATGCGGATGGATTCCTCTTCTTGATCAGGTTGAAGGCGCAGTTACAGGAACCAACTTCGAGACAACATCTGAGTGCTTCATGGCAGTAGCAAACGGTGTGGCAGACGTATTTATCGTAGACGTTCCCACAGCACAGTCAGCACTTCTTACAAATGACGACCTACTGATGATCAGACTTGATGAAAACGACACCTTCACAGGTGATGAAGAAATGGTAAATGTCTGCATCGCAACAAGAAAAGATGACACAGAGCTCTGCGACAAGATCCAGGGTGCTATGGATGCAATCGGCTGGAACGACAAGGCAAAGATGGATGAGCTTATGGATAAGGTTCTTACACAGCAGCCCGCAGCAAACTAAAGATATAAAGCAGGTGCCGGATTTACGGCACCTGATAATAACAAAAATACCAGGATAGGGTAACGAGGTAGCACTATGATTATGAGTTTATTATCGGGAGAACCAACCAACTCTCTGGAGTGGACAATATTTCTGGCAGGAAAATATTCCGCCATGTTTTTACAGGGTACATACCTTACACTTTACACTGCAGTCATCGGAACAATAGTGGGATTCGTCCTTGGATACCTGATAGGTGTTATTCAGGACATGACCATAAATCCCGGAGACAACGTGGTTAAGAAAATACTTGTAAGAGTCCTTAAGTGGATCAGCAGCGTGTATGTGGAAGTTTTCAGAGATACACCGATGATCGTTCAGGCGATGATCATCTACTACGGCTTAAGACAGGCTAATGTCGAGATGACTCCTGTATTTGCAGGTATTCTCGTAACAGTCTTAAACACCGGAGCTTACATGGCTGAAACAGTAAGAGCAGGTATCGGATCCATTGACATAGGCCAGAGAGAAGGCGCATTTGCAATGGGAATGTCCCCGATGAAAACAATGTTTTACGTAGTGCTGCCTCAGGCCTTTAAAAACATCATCCCTGAGATGGCAAACACCTTTCTTACCAATCTCAAGATGACATCCGTTCTTAATGTAATAGCGGTTCAGGAGCTGTTCATGGCAGCAAAGACCGCTGGCGGTAACTACTACAAATACTTTGAATCATATCTGGTTATAGCTCTTATCTATTTTGTACTGTGCTTCGTATTCAATAAGCTATTCATTCTTATTGAGAAGCGCATGCAGGGCAGCGAAGACTATGCTTTGGCAGTTGAGTACATGGACAACCAGTGAGGAGGCAGACTATGAGTGAAAAAATTCTTTCCATTAAGGATCTTGGCAAAAGCTTCGGAAATCACGAGGTTTTGAGAAAGATAGATATCGAAGTTAATAAGGGAGAGGTTATCTGCATAGTCGGTTCCTCAGGCTCAGGAAAATCAACACTCCTCCGCTGTATCAACAGACTTGAAAAGCAGACCAGAGGACAGATTTTCTATCACGATAAGGAAGTAAGGGACGTCCAGAAGGAAATCAATGACTATCGCTCAAAGGTGGGAATGGTGTTCCAGTCCTTCAACCTTTTCAACAACATGACAGTGCTTGAAAACTGCATGCTCTGCACCAGAAAGGTGCTCCACATTTCAAAGGAGGAAGCCTTCGACAGAGCTATTACACACCTTAAGGAAGTTGGAATGGCGCCCTACATAAATGCAAAGCCCTCAATGCTTTCAGGCGGACAGAAGCAGAGAGTTGCCATCGCAAGAGCACTTTGCATGAATCCTGAGATACTTCTTTTTGATGAACCTACTTCAGCTCTTGATCCCGAGATGGTGGGCGAGGTTCTCGCAGTAATGAAGGAACTTGCGACTACAGGACTTACAATGATCATCGTTACCCATGAGATGGCCTTTGCAAGAGATGTTTCCACCAGAACTATTTTCATGGACAACGGATATGTGGCTGAGGATGCAGCTCCGGAAATACTGTTCTCAAATCCGAAGAATGCAAGAACAAGAGAATTCCTGTCACGATATCTTGCAGGCTGACAGGAGAGAGGAGAGATTTATGAGAAACTTTGTTGTGACCTTCGCAAGAGGGTTTGGTAGCGGGGGCAAAGCGATAGCATCCACACTTGCCAGGGAACTCGGAATACATTGCTATGAAAACAGAATCCTCACTCTGGCAAGTCAGATGAGCGGACTGGATGAGAAGCTTTTTCAGGAGGTAAATGAAAAGCTCAGCAAAAGCAGCGGATTTTCAAGCTTCCTTCAGGGACTTCCAAGATCCAAAAGCTATATTGCAAGGAATGAAAAATTCGTATCTGATGACAGACTTTTCGAGTATCAGTGCAAGATTATAAAAAATCTGGCAGACACAGAGCCCTGCGTTATCGTCGGAAAATGTGCAGATTATGTACTTCGCGGAAGAGACAACGTCGTGAGTATCTATATAGAAGCTCCACGTTCATTCTGCGTGGAGCGAACCATGGAAAACATGGGCGTGTCCGAAAAGGTGGCACACTCCACAATAGAGAAAACGGACAAGTACAGGGCAGATTACTACAAGTACTACACAGGTGGCAACTATTGGACAAATCCTGTTAACTACGACATGACCCTAAACAGTGAGAGGGTAGGAATAGACCACTGCGTTGACATCATTGAGCGGTACCTCATCATAAAGGGCTTCATCACTGAGAGTCAGATCAAAAAGGACAGACATTCAGACAAGGGATTAAAGCTTGTTCAATAAGGCTTTAAATATATGAAAAGAAGAGGAGAAGAAGGTTATGAAATTAAAGGATACAGAATATACAGCAGAAGAGATTAAGGAAATGGCCGACAAGTACATGATATCGACTTTTGAGAGATTTGACTTCCTTGCAGAGAGTGGCAAGGAGCAGTACTTATATGATGAGAAGGGTGAAAAGTATCTGGATTTCTATGCAGGTATCGCCGTTAACTCAGCAGGTAACTGTAACGAGAGAGTAGTTGATGCAGTAGTTCAGCAGGCAAAGACATTGATGCAGACCTTCAACTATCCCTACACAATTCCTCAGGCACTTCTTGCAAAGAAGGTTTGTGAGACCATCGGAATGGATAAGATTTTCTATCAGAACTCCGGAACAGAGGCTAACGAAGCCATGATCAAGATGGCAAGAAAATATGGTATTGAGAAGTACGGCCCCAACAAGTATCACATCGTTACCGCTAAGATGGGCTTCCACGGCAGAACCTTCGGTGCCATGTCAGCAACAGGTCAGCCTGGAAACGGCTGCCAGATTGGCTTTGGACCTATGACTTACGGCTTTTCCTATGCTCCCTATAATGACCTTCAGGCATTCAAGGATGCATGCACGGAGAACACAATCGCAATCATGGTTGAGCCTGTACAGGGCGAGGGCGGTGTACATCTTGCAACAAAGGAATTCCTTGTGGGACTTCGTGAGTTCTGTGATGAAAAAGGTATGCTTCTCCTTCTTGATGAGGTTCAGACAGGCTGGTGCAGAACCGGTGAGGTTATGAGCTACATGCACTATGGAATAAAGCCCGATATCGTATCCATGGCTAAGGCTCTTGGCGGCGGAATGCCTATCGGTGCTATCTGCGCTACCAGGGAGGTTGCAAAGGCATTTTCTGAAGGCTCCCACGGAACAACCTTCGGTGGACATCCCGTATGCTGCGCAGCTGCTCTTGCAGAAGTTAATGAGCTCCTTGAGAGAGATCTTGCAGGAAATGCAGCCGAGATGGGAGACTACTTCGCTGAGAAGCTTAAGACAATCCCTCACGTTAAGGATGTTCGTCACCAGGGACTTCTGGTTGGCGTAGAGTTTGATGAGACTGTAAATGCTGTAGATGTAAAGCACGGCTGCATCGACAGACATCTCCTTGTTACAGCCATCGGCAGCAGCATTATAAGAATGGTACCTCCGCTTATCATTGATGAAAAGGACTGCGACACAGCTGTTGATATCATCAGAGATACAGTAAAGTGTCTCAGTGCAGAGGTTGCATAAAACTTATACATTATAGTAAGAAAATAAAAACTACAAAAAGGGTGCCTGTCACTTGATCGTGGCAGGCACCATATTTTTATATATCGTGATATCTATTATGATTTAAAGAATTTCATCTCTTCGTTAAGCTGCTCGGCAATCTGCTTTAAGCTGTCAGCTGATCCTGCAAGGGTTGTAACCGTAGCGGAAAGCTCCTGCATGGATGCTCCTGTTTCTTCTGAAGAAGCTGCGTTCTCTTCGGAGATAGCGGAGAGCGCGCTCATGGTATCAACCACTGCGTTCTTGGAGGATTCGCAGGTATCTGCACCCTGGGAGATGAGCTGAACACCGCCTACGGTGCTTCCGATATCCTCAAGCATTCCGTTAACTGCATCCAAGGTTTCGCCGATGGCTATCTGCTGGTCGTTGTTACCCTGCTTAACATCCTCAGCTGCTGCAACGGCTGCTTTACTCTGTTCAAGAAGTGTTCCCATTTCCGTCATGATATCATCAGCCATCTGCTTGGAATCCTCAGCCAGCTTTCCGATTTCCTCAGCAACAACGGCGAAGCCTTTTCCTGCTTCTCCGGCTCTTGCTGCCTCGATAGAAGCATTGAGGGAGAGGAGATTGGTCTGGGTTGCGATGGAAGTGATTCCTTCAACCTTTTCACTGATGTTATCAACTGCTTCCTGGGTTGCCTGAATGGTTCTGGAGATATCATCAATCTTGGCTGTCATTTCAGCGGAGGAATCCTGGAGAGATGACAGGGACTTGCTGGATATCTCGGATGCTTCCTTCATCTTGCCTGCGAGAGTTGAGAGACTTCCTGTGGAGGTCTGAACATCACCGACAGCGTCTCCGATGAGACCGACATTTTCAGAAGCACTCTGAATTTCATCTGCCTGCTGGGTTGCACCGGATGCAATCTCCTGAACGGCATTTGAAACATCCTCTGCAGTCTGGGAAATCTGATTTGCCATGTCTGAGAGCTCCTCGGATGATGAGCCTACATTGGCAGCAGATTCCTTTATATGGGTAACTATTTCATCGAGAGTTTCTATTACGGAATTGGTATCTCTTGCTATTTCTCCAAACTCGTCCTTTCTGGCAGCGGCTGCTCCAACTTTCTCGAAGCGTCCATCAGCGAGCGCTTTAAGGGCATCTCCAACTATCTGGATAGGCTTTGTGAAGCTGCTTGCCATGACGAAGGAAATGATGATTGCAACAATCAAAAGTACAGCACCGACAATAATGACGATAATTGCTGAACGTCTTGCTGATGAAAGAATCTTATTGGAATCAGTTGCTGCACAAACTGTGAACTGGGACTTGGGTTCTTTTACGTATGCAACGTATGCGTTATAGCCTTTTCCTGTATCAACATAGTAGAAGCCCTTATCTAATCCGGATGTCATGAACTCTGACTGCGCACGGCTTTCTTCTTCATGAGCTCCTTCGCCGATTTCATATTGTGAGTGAGCTGCAATCATTCCTTCTCTGTCAACAAGGAAAGCATCCTCTGCCTCAGCAGCCAGCATTTCATGAAAATTGTTCAGATCGTAGTTTCTGTGAACGATACCTATTACAGTATCTCCATCCTTAATAGGGCAGGCGAATGTGATCATTCTTCTTCCTGTGGTTTTACTTATCTGAATGTTGGATACATAGATAGTTCCGGATATAGCTTTCTGGAAATATTCTCTATCAGATACGTTTATGAAATCACCCTTTGTTCTGGCAACCTGCATACCGTCAGGACCGGCAATGGCTGTGGTATCGCCGTCATCAAGAATTGAGTCACACTCTGCAAGAGTAGACTGAACAGCGTCATAGGGGATGCCTGCATCGCCCTTTACAAAGTTAATGACAGTGGGGTTGCCGGCGATACTTCGTATCATGTTCATGTTGGCGTCGAGGATATTTCCGAACTTACGCTCAATATAGTTAGCCTGCCACTCCAACGACTCCTGCGCATCCTCCATGGCCTTCTGAGTGGACGTGTTGTAGCTTACGATGATTGCCACAAGGAGCGGCAATGCAGCTGCGAGGATCATGACAGAAATAAGCTTTGTTTTAATACTGTTCTTAAAACTTACTTTGCCTTCAGAATTTGCGTTCTTAGCCATAATGTGCCTCCGAGATGAAATATAAAAACAAAAATAATAAAGAAACCTTCTATTCTGAATTATATCTCTATAAAGTGCGGGAAATGCGATTTTGTGAATATTTAATCGATTTTTAATATACAGTTTATTTTAAATGAAATTGCATTGTTAGATTAAAGAGCTTGTTGATCTGGATGTATACAATAAGAACATAAAGAGTTGATCTGTTTTATGAAAAATTGTTTATTAATATGTAAGGAGAGACTTTTCGGTCTCTCCTTTTTATGCTATATTTTTTATGTTTGGGCAAAGGGTCCAAACCGGAAGACATTGTGTGGAGGAATGAAACATGTTGGAGAAAGTTTTCAAATTAAAGGAGCACAATACTACGGTAAAAACCGAGATTATTGCCGGTCTTACCACGTTCCTTTCTATGGCGTATATTCTCGCCGTTAACCCCAGTATTCTGGGCACTGTAATGGATGCAGGTGGTGTATTTGTAGCTACTGCGGTAGCATCAGCAATTGCGACATTCTGCATGGCTATCTTTGCAAATTACCCGATCGCTCTTTCAGCAGGACTTGGTCTTAACGCATACTTTGCTTATACAGTATGTCTTGGCGAGCTTGCAGCTGAGGGTGAGAACGCTTTCAGAATTTGCTTAACAGCCGTATTTGTAGAAGGTATTATTTTCCTTCTTATGTCACTTGTAAAATTCCGCGAGAAGATCATAAACAGCATACCCCAGAACCTTAAGTTCGGTATTTCAGCAGGTATTGGTCTTTTCATCGCGTTCATTGGTCTTAGAGGCGCTAACGTAATCATTCCCGATGAGTCAACAACAGTTGCTCTCGGTGATTTTGCTGATGCAGACGTTGTTCTTTGCCTTGCTGGTCTGATCATAATAGTAGTTCTTGAGCACTTCAAGGTAACTGGTTCAGTGCTTATCGGTATCCTTGCTACATGGATCCTTGGTATGATCGCTGAGACTACAGGCTGGTACACAGCAGGTCACGTATTCCCTGATTTTTCACAGGGACTTAACCAGATCAGCGGTATTTCCAAGACTGCATTCCAGTTTGACTTTGGATGGGCTGCATCACACTTCGTACAGTTTATTGCGATTGTATTCAGTTTCCTTTACGTTGATATCTTTGATACCGTAGGAACGGTAGTAGGTGTTGCTGATAAGGCAGACCTTCTTGATGAGAACGGTAACCTTCCTAAGGTTGGTGCTGTATTTATGTCAGACGCTGTTGGTACTGTAACAGGATCATGCCTTGGTACTTCTACAGTAACAAGCTTCGTAGAGTCAAGTGCAGGCGTTGCAGCAGGTGGACGTACAGGTCTTACAGCACTTACAACAGCTGTTATGTTCCTTATTTCACTTGTACTTAGCCCGGTATTCCTTGCTATTCCTTCTTTTGCAACAGCTCCGGCTCTTATCTATGTAGGAATGCTTATGGTTTCAAGTGCAAAGAACATCACATTTGATGGTGACCTTGCTGATACACTTGGTGCATATTTCGCACTTGTTATGATGCCTCTTTCATACTCAATTGCAACAGGTATCATGTTCGCAGTTCTTGGCTGGGTTCTTGTTAAGATCTTCATCGGCAAGATCAAGGACATCTCACCCGTTATGTGGATCGTATTCATAATGTTCGCTGTACGTATCGCTGCACTTGTTACTGACTTCCAGTAATTACATGTCAGCATAGCCGTATATAATATGACATCAAAAAGCTCACAGGCTGAAAAAGATTTCAGCACTGTGAGCTTTTTTTAGGGTAATCTATGATGTTTCTGTAACATACTTTTTATGTCAGCAGCTCTGCGGCATCAAGCATTGCCATTCGCTGTTCTGCCCTCATATTGTCATTGGAGTAGTCGGAGAAAGCATTCTCGATAGAGGAGCCGCTTATTTCTGCCTGACGTTCATTCTCCATAACTCTGACGATTCCTTCATTGAATATCTTTTCATTCCTGGCCTCGTCTGCGTTTTCCTTTCCTTTTTCAGTTCTGCCTTCCATCTCATGATCGTAATCATATCGTGTGATATCACCGTTTATGTACATCTGCTGTAGCTGAGCATCGGAATAGGAATTATAATTGTGAGTCTTTGTCTTATTGGAAGCCTCTCTGGCCTCTGCCTGCGTGTGAAGATTGGGCTTCTCGGAGAGATCAGCCTGAGTGTTTTTCAGGCGCTCCTGGCGCTCTAAGGTTTCCTTCATCCGCTCAGCGGGAGAGGGCTTATCCTGTTGCTTCTTCATGATCTCATCAAGGAGCTTCATTGCAGCCGAGGGCTCATGGTCATCCTTTTTATCAGGCATCTTTTTGACATCGCCGATTTCCTCTGAATCCTTTAAAAGGTCCTGGCTTTTCTTACTGGCCTGGGCGGTGTCGCCATCCTTGGATTTGGCTATAACATCCTCAAGGACTTCCTTTACATGTTCTTTCCTCGAGCTTTCTTCCTTTATCTGTTCTTTTAACTGATCAGCAGCTTTGGTCTGATCGGTAGTAGTGGTGAGCTGTACACGTTCGGTACCACCAACAGCTGAAATATTAAGATCTGCCATGGCAACCTCCAGTCCACCCATGTCGGGTAAAACGGAATATAAATACCTATAATGATTATATCATTTTTGAAACTATCTGACAACTACTGAAATAGTCAGAAAATAATATTCGTAATACTGATATTTTTTCGAATTTTTATTTCAAATTACTATGCAAAATCCATGTTGACACCGACAGGTCGAAACACTAAAATAATAACACATGATACGATAAACAATTCATAATATGATAACGGAGGATTAGGATATGTCCAGGAAAGCCACTATTACACAGGAAGAAATTGTAAATGCGGCATTTAAGATAACCAAGAAGGAAGGCTTTGACAAGGTCACCTCAAGAAGACTGGCAGCTGCAGCAGGCTGTTCTACACAGCCGATTTTCAGAATTTATGACAACATGGATGAGCTTAAGAAGGACGTTGTAGCCAAGGCAGTGGCATACTTTGAGGATTTCTGCAGAGGAATCGCAACCAGGCATGAGACACCCTTCGTGGATCTTGGACTGAGCTATATCACATTCGCTCAGAAGAATCCTAATCTTTTCAAGCTTCTCTTTGTATCAGAGGCCAATGAGGGCGCCAGCATGTATGACGTTGTTAACGGTTCTGATGAGAACGTTGTACGTGAGGTTTCCAAGGCTAAGAGTCAGGGCGTTCCTGATGCTGAGCAGCTTTTCATGAAGATGTGGATATTCATTCACGGCGCAGGCTGCATGGCTGTTACAGGAGACTATGACCTTGAAGAGGCTGATTCCGTTAGCATGCTTGAGTCAGCATATGAAGCTTTCAGGCTTTCATAATTTTGGAGTAATTGGAGTTTTATGAAGCAGGTTGCTGTAATTGGCTGCGGTGCAGCCGGAATGATGGCGGCTATTTCCGCGGCGATGAGCGGAGCAGCCGTCACTATTTTTGAGAAAAATGAGAAGCCCGGTAAGAAGATATACATTACCGGCAAGGGCAGATGTAATGTGACAAATGCCTGTGATATTTCAGAGTACTTTGACAAGATACCTCACGGTTCCAAGTTCCTGTACAGTGCGCTGTATGGATACGATAACACCCAGGTTATGCGTCTTTTCGAGGAGAACGGATGTAAGCTCAAGACTGAGCGCGGAGACCGCGTTTTTCCTGTGTCCGACCACTCCTCAGATATTATCAGTACTCTTGTGAGAATATTAAAAAAGCTCAAGGTGGACATCCGCTATCAGGACGAGGTTCGCTGGATTCAGGTGTCTGAGGACGGCCATGTAAAGGGCATTGTATCCGAGGATTCCGGAATCTCCGAGTTCGACTCCGTCATAGTCTGCACAGGAGGCTTATCCTATCCCTCCACAGGCTCAACCGGAGACGGCCTCAAATTCGCCAAGGAGCTGGGACATAAGGTTACGAAGACCACACCGTCGCTGGTTCCATTTGAGGTGGCGCAGAAGTGGTGCACAGAGCTTCAGGGACTGGCGCTCAAAAATGTTGCCATTAAGCTTGAGCAGATACCTGCATCGGGCCCCGGTAAGAAAAAGAAGTACGTGTATGATGGCTTTGGAGAGATGCTTTTCACTCACTTTGGTGTGAGCGGTCCTTTGATTTTGACCTCGAGCTGTTATTACGAGGAGGCAGATAAAAAGGGCGAGAAATATTCCTATGTGATTCACCTCGACCTCAAGCCCGCTCTCACAGAGGAACAGCTTGATAAGAGAATTCAGAGAGAATTTGAAAATGCTAAGAACAAGCAATTCAAAAACAGCCTGAATGCACTTTTTCCTTCAAAGATGATACCTATAATGGTTGAACTTTCCGGTATAGATCCGGAGAAGCAGGTAAATGCCATAACAAGAGGCGAGAGACTTGAATTTGTAAGTCTTATAAAGAACATCAAGATGGATGTAACCGGCCTTCGAGGATTCCCCGAGGCAATCATTACCAGAGGCGGCGTCGCAACCAGCGACATTAACCCCTCAACTATGGAATCAAAGAAAATTAAGGGCTTATACTTTGCAGGGGAGGTCATTGACGTTGATGCTCAAACCGGCGGCTTCAATCTCCAAATTGCATGGTCTACCGGCCACCTGGCAGGAGAGAGTGCTGCTGATGTAGATAACGATTCCGTAAGGTGATATACATAATACTTTGCGAGCTTTCGGACCGCGGAACCGAGACCAATCAATCTCGAGTGCCTCTGCACGCTGAGATTGATGCTTTGGGCTCGGTGAAGTGTTTGGTCCGACGGGAGCAAATATTATGTATATTACCTGAAGGAATATATATAGATAAGGAGAACAAATAATGGGAAGTAGTATTGCTATAGATGGACCTGCAGGAGCAGGTAAGAGTACAATTGCAAAGATAGTTTCAAAGAAGCTTGGTTTTATTTATATTGATACAGGCGCTATGTATCGCGCTATGGCTGTTCATATGATAAGAAATGGCGTATCAGGAGAGGACAGTGCGGAGATCGAGAAGAACATCGACAGCGCAGACATCTCTATCGGCCATGAGAATGGTGAGCAGGTTGTTTACTTGAACGGAGAGAATGTAAATTCACAGCTTAGAACCGAGCAGGTAAGCGCAATGGCTTCAAAGACCAGTGCAAATGCAAAGGTAAGAGCCAAGCTTGTAGAGCTTCAGCGGAAAATGGCAAAGACAACTAATGTTGTTATGGACGGAAGAGACATCGGAACCGTGGTTCTTCCTGATTCAGAGCTTAAGGTATACCTCACTGCAGGAACAAGAGTCCGCGCAGAGAGAAGATATAAGGAGCTTATCGAGAAGGGCGAGACCTGCAATATCGATGAGATAGAAGAGGATATCAAGGAGCGCGACCACAGGGATATGACAAGAGAGAACTCACCTCTTAAGAAGGCAGATGACGCTGTGGAGATCGACTCCTCCTACATGACAATTGATGAGGTTGCGGATAAAATAATCGAGCTTTATAAAGGAAATTGATTTATGGAAGTTATTTTAGCTGAGCACGCTGGCTTTTGCTTTGGCGTCACAAGAGCAGTAGACGTTGTTTACGATCAGATAAAAAAGAATACTGATAAAAAGATATACACCTATGGTCCTATCATTCACAACGAGACAGTTGTAGCTGACCTTGAAAAACAGGGCGTCAGCGTGATAGAGGGTGAGGAAGAGCTCAAAAGTCTCACCGAGGGAATTCTTATCATAAGATCTCACGGAATCAGAAAAGAGATTTATGAGATCATGAAGGAGCGTGGAATCGAGTATATCGATGCTACCTGCCCCTTTGTAAAAAGAATTCACAACATAGTTGAGAAGGAGAGTGCCGAGGGTAAGACAATAGTTGTTGTCGGAAGTGCGAAACACCCCGAAGTAGATGGAATTGTGAGCTATGCATCAGGTCCTGTCTATGTTGTTGAGAGCCCTGATGAAGCTCTGGATCTCGACATTCCGGAGGGAACTGATATATGTATCGTTTCCCAAACAACATTTAACACAAATAAATTTCAAGAAACCGTTGATAAATTTTCTAATACGCGCTACAATGTTAATGTTGTGAACACTATTTGTAGTGCAACTGAAGAAAGGCAGACCGAAGCAGAGCGTATTGCCGGCCAGGTTGATGCTATGATAGTGATAGGCGGAGCGCACAGTTCTAATTCAAGGAAACTGTATGAGATATGCAGTAAGAAGTGTGCAAATACATATTTTATTCAAACACTGGATGACTTGCATTTAGAACTTCCTAAAGCGGTTAAACTAGTGGGAATAACCGCCGGGGCGTCCACCCCAAAGAACATTATCGAGGAGGTTCAGAATCATGTCAGAACAATCTTTTGAACAAATGCTCAATGAGTCGTTCAAAACAATTCATACGGGGGAGGTCGTTGAAGGCACTGTTATATCTGTCAAGCCTGATGAGATTATTCTTAACATTGGCTACAAGTCAGATGGTGTACTTACAAAGAACGAGTACAGCAATGATAACAGTATCGATCTGACTCAGGTGGTTAAGGAAGGTGACACAATGGATGTCAAAGTCCTTAAGACCAACGACGCAGACGGTCAGGTTATCCTGTCATATAAGCGCCTTGCCCTCGACAGAGGTAATAAGCGCATTGAAGAAGCTTATAACAACCAGGAAGTACTTACAGCTAAGGTTGTACAGGTACTTGATGGTGGACTTACAGTAGTAGTTGATGAAGTTCGTATCTTCATCCCTGCAAGTCTTGTATCAGATACTTATGAGAAGGATCTTTCCAAGTACGAAGGACAGGAGATCCAGTTCGTAGTAACTGAGTATAATCCGAAGCGTAGAAGATACATCGGTAACCGTAAGATGCTTATCACTGCTGAGAAGGCTGAGCAGGCTAAGAAGCTCTTCGAGACAATCGGTGTTGGCGATATCGTTGAAGGTACAGTTAAGAACGTTACAGATTTCGGTGCGTTCATCGACCTCGGCGGAGCAGACGGACTCCTTCACATCTCTGAGATGTCATGGGGCCGCGTTGAGAATCCTAAGAAGACCTTCAAGGTTGGCGATACAGTTAAGGTTCAGATCAAGGGTATCGACGGCAGCAAGATCGCTCTTTCAAGAAAGTTTGATGATGAGAACCCTTGGAAGGATGCAGATTCTAAGTATGCAGTTGGTAACGAGGTAACTGGTAAGGTTGCCAGAATGACTGACTTCGGTGCATTCATCGAGCTTGAGCCCGGCATCGACGCACTTCTTCATGTATCTCAGATCGCTAGAGAGCACATTGAGAAGCCTTCAGATGTACTTAGCATCGGACAGGAAGTTACAGCTAGAATCGTAGACTTCAATGAAGCAGATCGCAAGATCAGCCTTAGCATCAAGGCTCTTACAGCTCCTGAGAAGGAAGATGCTGAAGAGGATGGCGATGTAGTATCAGTTGATATTGAGAAGGCTATCGCTGAACAGGATGCTGAATAATAATTAGTTCATTCCGGACTGTCGCATTAATGGTGCGGCAGTCCTTTTTCTTTACGAAATAACGTTTTGATATATAAACTTAATATTGTTTATGTTTATTTTATTTTACATAAATATAGCGCTTGGTTATACTTAAACCATAAGTAACTATGCAATTCTATAAGGAATGCATTTCTGATTAAGTGATCAATTCACGAGGGGGTCTGGAAATGGCAGTTGATTATGAGTGGTTTAAGGGCGAAGTTTATAAGCTGACTAAGATTGATCTTAATGCGTATAAAGAGAAACAGATGAAGCGCAGGATCGATACGCTTATTGGTAAGACAGAGTGTAAGGGATACGATCAGTATATGGATCTTATCAAAAAAGATCAGACTGCTCGTGAGACCTTTATTACGTATCTTACAATTAACGTATCAGAGTTCTTCAGAAATATCGACCAGTGGAATCTTATGGATAAGAACATGGTTCCCGAGCTTATCAAGAAGTTCGGTAAGAACCTGAAGATCTGGAGCGCTGCATGTTCTACAGGAGATGAGCCGTATACCATAGTTATGCTGCTGTCTAACCATATTCCGCTGAATCAGATCAATATCACAGCGTGGGACATTGATACAGTTGCCCTTGCAAAAGCAAGAGCAGGTGTCTATGATGCCAAGGAAGTATCAGCGGTTCCGGCAGAGCTTAAGAAGAAATTCCTCACACAGGAAGGCGACAAGTGGCGTGTTTGCGATGACGTTAAAAAGCGTGTAAACTTTAAGCAGGCAGACCTTTTAAGAGAACCTTATCCGAAGGACTATCATCTTATCGTATGCCGTAACGTGCTTATATATTTCACTGAGGAAGCAAAGGATGAGATTTTCAGAAAGTATTACGATTCTCTTGCTCCCGGTGGTGTGCTCTTTATTGGTAGCACAGAGCAGATTATAAATTATAAGGAAATAGGATTTATAAGAAAGAGCTCTTTCTACTACGAAAAGCCGATGTAAAAGTGAGATAGGAAATCTTCGATTTCCGTTATCGAACTTTGCTCTGGCGAACGAAGTGAGAGCAGAGCTTCATTAAAAAGGAGAACTGGTATGAAAAAAGGGGTTAAATTTGGGGCAAAGGTATTATTAGGTATAGCGTTTATTATAGGATGCAGTCTGGTTACACCGCGGTGCAGTGTTAAGGCTGCATCTTTAAATGGAAAAAACAATGAGGAAAAGATATTCTATTTCCTCAGGCAGGAGATGGGCTTCAACAATGCTGCGGGCTCAGGAGTCCTGGCTAACATCGAGAAGGAATCCTCCTTCAGGACAGAGGCTACAAGTGATGGCGGAACAAGCTACGGAATCTGTCAGTGGCATGCAGAGAGAATGTCCAGAATGAGAGCATGGTGTGATGACCATGGCTATGACTGGTCAGACTTAGAGGGTCAGCTCAACTATCTGCAGTATGAGCTTAATACCTACTATCCCAATACACTTTCCATGGTTAAGGGTGTGAAGAATTCCGCAAACGGTGCCTATAATGCCGGACATGACTGGTGCTATTATTTCGAGGTTCCTTCAGACAGAGACTACAGGGCTAAGGAAAGAGGCGACCTTGCAAAGAACAAGTACTGGCCTAAGTACAAGAACGTAAAGGCTAAGCTTAAAAAGGGAAAGGTCTATGTGACAGAGCTCGGAACCTTCAAGGCTACAGGCGATTTTGAGGTGGCATTTAAGGGAATGGCTAATCCGGACGCTATAAGCCTTGATATACCCAACAGAGTTAAGATTGGCAATATAAATGCCAAGGTTACTTCCATAGCTGTAAGAGCCTGCAAGGGCAACGAGAAGCTTGAAGAGGTGACAATCGGTGCCAACGTAACCAAGATTGGTAAAAGCGCTTTTTATGGCTGCAGCAACTTAAATGATATAACAATCAAATCCAAAAAGGTTAAGACCTTCTCCAAGGGCTGCTTTAAGAATATCGGCGAGGGTGCAACCTTCTATGTGAAGGGCGGTGTAAAGAAGGACTACGCAAAGAAGCTTAAGAAGGTAGCACCTGAGGATATAAGTGTTAAAAAGGAATGATACCTTTGGTATTGATAAGTTTTGTTTTATGAGGCGGGGCTTATATGGGACATAACAAGATTTATTTGATCTATTCACTTGCGATATTTCTTGTAGGAATGGGCTTTTTCATAGTGGGAGAGTTTAACAGGCCGCCGAAGCCTGAACTCAAGGATCCCAGCCTGATAGGTCATGAGGACGAGGAAGAGGGCGATGGTGATGGCACCGAGCCGGGTGTTGCTGAGATATCCGGTGAGGATATCCAGATGCCCGTTCCCGAGCCTGAAGAGCCGTCGATTGAGAACATTGCCTTTGAAAATGAAACCGGTGGAACTGAGGAAGAACAGGAGAATTCCGAGGAGACCTCCGAAGAGGAGGAAGAGGAGCCTGAGCCTCCGATCTACGACGGACACGAAGAGGAAAGAATAGAACTGATAAAAGAGAATTACGTCCTTCAGGAGGCTTACGACAGTGCCCGCACCACCACCTTTATAGGCTTTGCATTCTGGGCTATGGCAATAGTCTGTGCAATCCTGTACTTTAGATCTTAAGAA
This sequence comes from Butyrivibrio sp. FC2001, assembly GCF_000424125.1. Taxonomy (NCBI): domain Bacteria; kingdom Bacillati; phylum Bacillota; class Clostridia; order Lachnospirales; family Lachnospiraceae; genus Butyrivibrio; species Butyrivibrio sp. FC2001. Next base: position 62,495 of record NZ_KE384134.1, on the reverse strand, counting down.
TGAAAAATGCCCGGTTGTAGAATTTACTACAATCGGGCTCTTTTAATTCTGTTAAGAAGTAAGACTGGGCTTCCAGGTGATCTCGTAGATGCTCTCCATGATCTTGCGGAGTTCTTCCTTCATGGACTGGCAGGCGCTGTTCTCGTCTGTGAAACTCATGAGTCCTATCTTTTCCTTGTGCTCAAAGAAATATACTTCCCAGACTCCCTTGTGCTCGGTGAGGCATATTCTGCCATCACGATGTTTACCGATTTTGTAGAGCTTGGATGGTACCAGATGCTCTTTGAAAAAATGCTTTAATTCCTTTGCTGTCATACCTGCCTCCAATTGCTAAAAATATGCAAGTGATATAAATAACCCTCACATGTAGTTTCAAAAACTACATACAGAATAGCACAATTTTTTTCCAATTTCAAGAAAAGACTTGATACAGTTTTTTAATGAAAATATAATAACCATTATCGTGATTATGTGACATAATTAAACTATATATGACATACAACGGGGAGAGGAAAAGGTATGAATAAGAATGATTTTGCACGACGTGCTCCAATGGGGTGGAATAGCTATGACTACTACGACACTAAGGTAACAGAGGCCGAGATCAAGGCCAACACAGACTTCATGGCAAACTATCTTAAGGAGTTTGGATATGAATACATAGTTGTTGATATTGAGTGGTATTCAAATGATGCCGGAAGCAGAAGACAGGACTATCAGTACATTCCCTTTGGGGATGATGAGATGGATGAATTCGGAAGGCTTTTGCCCTCACCTAACAGATTTCCTTCATCTGCGGACGGAAGCGGCTTTAAGAAGCTGGCAGAATACGTTCACTCCAAGGGCCTGAAATTCGGTATCCATATCATGAGAGGAATACCGAGACAGGCAGCACATAACAGATGTAAGATCCACGGAAGTGAGTACACAGCTGATATAGCAGCAGATGCATGGTCAATCTGCGGCTGGAACCCTGATATGTACGGCGTTAGAAATAACGAGGCAGGACAGGCATACTACGATGATCTCATTCAAATGTATGCAGACTGGGGCGTTGATTTTATCAAGTGCGATGATATCTGCGACAGCTTCCTCTATCCTGATGGAGGCCGCATCAGATTCAGCGGCTATGAAGAAACAAAGATGATTCACAGAGCAATTGAGAAGACCGGAAGAAGCATCGTTCTTTCACTTTCACCGGGACCTGCTCACGTGGACAGAGCATTTTTCTATGAGGAAAATGCCAATATGTGGCGTATTACCGATGACTTCTGGGATGACTGGAGACTCTTAAAGGAGATGTTCTACAGATGCGAATCCTGGAACAAGAGAACATCAAGGGGCAACTACCCTGACTGTGACATGCTTCCCATCGGATGGCTTGGCTACGGCTTTGGCAATGAGAGAAGATCCAACTTTAACGGTGATGAGCTCCGCACAATGATGAGTCTCTGGTGCATGTTCGGTTCACCCCTCATGATAGGCGGTGAGCTCACCAAGATGACAGCTGAGGATCTGCAGTACCTCATCAACAAGGATCTTTTAAAGCTCATGGACGGCCGTCATTACGGTGAACAGGTACTCAGAACAGATGACGAAGCAATCTGGAAAAACTGCGACGAGAGTAAGACAGAATGTTATATCGCTCTTTTCAATACCAGTGATGAGGAGAGAGAGATCAGCGCAGATTTAGAGGATATATCCGAGACAGAGATACTTGATAAATCCACCAGCGTTACTGACGTATGGAATGGAAATACCTCGGATTTCTCATTTGAGGATTGCAGGACACTTAAATCAACAATAACTCCACACGGAGTTAAGGTTTATAGAATTGGCTGACGATTAGCGCTAGAGGTGTGCCTATGAAAAAGAGGGTACTGGCAACTTTATTATGCTTCATAATGATTGTGGGCGGAGCAGGCTGCAAAAAGTCTGCGCCTGAAGACACTGCCCATAATACAAATGATGGCGGCTTTGTGGCTTCGGAGGATATTCTTTATTCCTCTGAAAACATTATTTCTCAGGGAAATGAGGAAGGGGCCGGCTTTGATACCTCCGGCATAGACACATCTGAGCACGTAGTCATAAATTACCTTACGATTGGTGATGAGCCTACAGGAAAAGCATCTGAGAGGCTCAGGGAGACAATCGCCGAATTAAATGAAATCCTTGGCGATGAATTAAACGCAGAGCTCAGTATTAAATTTGTAGGCTGGGATAATTACCTGGAAAAATACAATAAAGAGATAGGACTTATGGACGGCAGCGTTGATCTTATAGGCGCTTCCACGGACTGGCTTGACGGCTGGGCAAATGTGAAAAAAGGAGTTTTTCTTCCGCTGTCAGATGTGATACTAAGAACCTATGCTCCCAAGACCTACGAATCCGTTTCACCGGAGCACTGGGAAATGTGCAAATATAATGACCAGATATACTTTATGCCAGAGGATAACTACACCCAGTGGACCAATCATGGCTTTATCTACCGCATGGATTTTGCTAAGGAAGCGGGACTGAAAAAGGGCGTAAAGAGCTGGGATGACATGACAACGTACTTTGAGTATGTAAAGAAAAATCATCCCGAGCTGAACTGTCCCTGGGATGCGAATTCCACCATGTATAACAATATGGCGGAAGGATGGATAACCTCCCATTCCGAGTTTGTGCCTATAGACAGCCTTGGCAATGAGAAGCTCTGGGGAGGCACCAGAGAAGATCCTTACACGATTTATGTTCCTGCAATGGACGATACGGATATACTGGTTGCGTATGCCGAGCTTATGAAAAAATGGGATAGGATGGGAGTTTGGACCTCCCACGTCATGGATGAGCCTAAAAGTGATAACAGGCTTGAGTACAGGAGAGGACTTGTTGCGGCAGAACAGCATCACACCCAAACCTTCGTAAATCTCTGCTCTAAAAATGAAGAGAACGTGTTATATAAAGATAACCCAAATGCGGAGTCCGGCTTCTTCTACTTTGGAGAGGAGAATGACAACCTTGTTTCCGGAACAATAACCCACGGTGCCATGGCCATCTCTGCAGCGTCAGAGAATCCTGAGAGAGCCCTTATGGTTTATGATATGCTTCGTAACAATGAAACCTGCTACAGGCTTATCTGCTATGGAATAGAGGGCATATCCTACATCATAAACGAAGAGGGCTTAAGAGCAAAACCGGAGGGATACGACCCTGAAAGTGATAACATCTATGATATAACCGATTTCTGGTGGGGCAGAAATGACAATCTTGAGATCCGTGATGCCGACACCAACTGGGATGTAGTAGACGAATTATACACAGCTTATGACAAGAAAAAATATGACTATCCCTACGGACAGTTTGTTCCTGATGAGACAGAGATAGAGGCCAAAATAGAGAAGTGCAACAAAATCTATGAGACCTATATGAAGCAGATATCCTTTGGCAAATACAACGGCACGGCAGAGAGCATCGTTGAAGAGATGCAAAAGGAGCTGGCTCTTGAAGGAATTGATGACGTGACAGCCGCTCTTCAGGAGCAGATCGACACACTGTACAGATGACAATTTTTGCAGCGAAACCTCCCCTTTCATTTTATGAGATGGGGAGGTTATTTTATTAAAAAAATATAACCTCTATTTTATCTGAAATCCCCTAATTTTTATTGAAATTATTGTGCACACCGCTTAAAATTATTGTATCTACAATTATGAAAAAAGAGGGGGGTTTGATATGGCTCAAACTAACATGCTTGCTATGATACTTGCCGGTGGAAGAGGAAGCCGTCTTCACGAGCTTACCAACAAAGTCGCTAAGCCGGCTGTTGCCTTCGGTGGAAAATACCGTATCATAGATTTTCCGCTTAGTAACTGTGCTAACAGTGGTATAGATATTGTCGGAGTACTTACACAGTATGAGTCAGTCCTTCTGAACAGCTATGTGGCTGCAGGCGGACGCTGGGGCCTTGATACCAAGGACAGCGGTGTATTCGTTCTGACACCCAGAGAAAAAGCTGATTCAGGCTTTGACGTTTATCGCGGAACGGCTGATGCCATTTCTCAGAACATCGATTTTATCGATGCCTACGATCCGGAGTATTTACTTGTTCTTTCCGGAGATCACATTTACAAAATGAATTATGATAAGATGCTCAGATTCCACAAGGAGCATAATGCAGACGCAACTATTGCCGTTATAGGCGTTCCCATGAAGGAAGCAAGCCGTTTCGGTATTATGAATACTGCAAATGACGGACGTATTGTGGAGTTCGAGGAAAAGCCCCCGAAGCCGAAGAGCAACCTTGCATCCATGGGTATTTATATATTCAACTGGAAGACCATGCGCAAGATGCTTATCGAGGATATGAAGAATCCGGATTCAAGCCATGATTTCGGTAAGGACTTCATCCCTGTAATGCTCGACGAAGGCAAGGCTCTCTATGCCTATGAATTCAAGGGCTACTGGAAGGATGTGGGAACAATCGATTCTCTCTGGGAGGCCAATATGGACCTTCTGGACAGCGAGAACGAGCTTAACCTTGCTGATACATCCTGGAAGATCTATACAGAGGATACAGGTATGACACCTGCGTACATCGCAGAGAGTGCCAAGATCGACAGAGCATACATCAACCAGGGCTCTGCCATCGGCGGTGAGGTTAAGAACTCAGTTATCTTCTCGGGAGTTAAGATTGGCCCCGGAGCTAAGGTTACAGATTCCGTGCTTATGCCGGGAGCAGTTGTCCTTGAGGGCGCTACAGTCACAAGATGCCTCGTAGCTGACCATGTCCGTATAGGCAGAAATGTAACTGTTGGAAACAAGAAGAGTGAAGAAATCCTCCTTGTTGCAAAAAGTATAAAGGGGGAGGATAAGTGATATGGCAAGCAGAGCATTTGGCGTGATAAATTCCGCTTCTAATTTTATTCGAGTTGAGGGACTTCACGATTACAGACCTATCGGAGCATTTTCATTCCTTGGAAGATTCCGTGTTATCGATTTTCCTATTTCGAACATGAGTAACAGCGGCTTCGAGAGAATCCAGGTATGCCTTAACTCAAGACCACGTTCCATTGTAGAGCATATCGGATCCGGTCGCCATTACAACATCAACTCCAAGCGCGGAGCTATTCAGATGTTCTTCACACAGAACAACGGTGCAAGCTCCATTTATAATACTGATATCAACGCTTATCTTGAAAATATTGAGCAGATTGAGCGTATGCCCCAGGAGTACGTTGTCATAGCACCCAGCTACATGATCTATAAACAGGATTATGAGGCACTTCTGGATGCGCATATTGAATCCGGAACAGATATTACACTGCTTTACCATAAAGTAGATCAGGCTAAGGAATATTACAGAGGCTGCAATATAGTAACTCTGAATAAGCAGAAGGGTGTAGAGTCACTTGAGCGCAACATGGGTACCGCCAAGGAGAGAAATATCAGCATGGACACCTATGTTATGAGCAAGGAGATTTTCATAGACCTCATCAAGAAGTCAAGAAAGGAATCCTCAGCATATTCACTTGCTGATATGATAGCTCTTTCCTGCAAAGAGCTTGATGTAAGAGGCTTCCAGCACAAGGGCTTCTTTGCTGCAATAACAAGCCTTGATGACTACTACAGAGCAAATATGGAACTCCTTGATTACAGTACTTCAATGGAGTTCTTCAGACCTGAGTGGCCTATCTACACCAGAACCACAGATGCGTGCCCTACACAGTACGTACATGGCGCCAAGGTTGTTAACTCACTTGTATGTAACGCAGGTCTCATTGAGGGAACAGTTGAGAATTCCATCATTGGACGTAATGTTCACATTGGTAAAAATACAGTTGTCAGGAATTCGATTATTCTTGCCTACAACGATATCGCTGATGGCGTTTATATCGAGAATGCCGTAATCGATAAGTGGGCACAGATAAGACATGTGAAAAAGGTGGTATCCGGATCTGTAACACCTGCTTACGTAAAGAGAAACGATAGACTCTAATCACCAAGCGTTAACAGAACTACATAAAATATTCAAAAATTAAAACCACACATGGAACCTTCTTTGTGTTATCATGTAGAGCGTATAGTTCAAATGATAATCATTATTCAGGGAGGTTTCCATGGGTGGTTTTTTTGGAGTAGCATCGCGTGAAGACGCAGTTTTTGATCTGTTTTACGGAACAGATTATCATTCACATCTCGGCACTCGCCGTGCAGGTCTTGCTGTATATGACAGGAAAAAAGGCTTCGACCGTTCCATTCACAATATAGAGAGATCATATTTCAGACCTAAATTCGAAGAGGATATGCTTAGAATGGAAGGTCATCTTGGTATCGGCTGTATTTCAGATTTCGAGCCGCAGCCCCTTATCGTACGCTCACATCATGGCACATACGCCATTACAACAGTGGGTAAGATCAACAACCTTGAGGAGATAACCAATAAGCTTTTTGCGGACAACAGATCCCACTTTCTCGAGATGAGTGGTGGAGATATCAACCCCACAGAGCTGGTAGCTTCCATCATCAACCAGAAGGTTACAATAGTTGAAGGAATACGTTATGCCCAGGAGATCATAAAGGGCTCAATGACAATGCTCATCATGACTACCGAGGGTATATATGCCGCCCGCGACAGATACGGAAGGACTCCCGTTCAGATAGGCCATAAGGAAGAGGGCTACTGCGTATGCTTTGAGAGCTTTTCCTACTTAAACCTCGGCTATGATCCCTACAGGGAGCTTGGCCCCGGAGAGATAGCATATATCACTCCTGAGAGTGTGGAGATCGTGGCACCTGCCTTTGACGAGATGCGCATCTGTACATTCCTCTGGATTTACTACGGATTCCCGGCATCCTGCTATGAAGGACTTAACGTCGAGAATATGAGATACGGCTGTGGTAAGAAGCTTGCCCAGCGTGATATGCAAAGAGGACTGCACCCCGATATCGTTGCAGGCGTTCCGGATTCCGGTGTGGCTCACGCTATCGGTTATTCCAACGCATCAGGAATTCCTTATTCCAGACCCTTTGTAAAATACACACCCACATGGCCGAGATCCTTTATGCCTACAGTTCAGTCAAGACGTGATCTCATCGCCAAGATGAAGCTTATTCCCGTTAATCAGCTCATAAATAACAAGAGTCTTCTTCTTATCGACGACTCTATCGTGCGCGGTACACAGCTTCGTGAGACCACAGAATTCCTGTATAAGAGCGGTGCTAAGGAGGTTCACATCAGACCTGCATGTCCTCCGCTTATATATGGATGTAAATACCTCAACTTCTCACGTTCCAACTCAGAGATGGAGCTTATCACCAGACGAGTTATCGAGAAGCTTGAAGGCTATCCGAAGCCGGGCGAGGAGACAGTAAGAAAGTATACTGATCCCGACTCACCCCAGTACGAGGCTATGCTTGAGGAGATAAGAAAAGAGCTCAATTTCACATCACTTCATTATCACAGACTTGATGATATGGTTGAGGCTATTCCCATGGAGCCCTGCAAGCTTTGCACATACTGCTGGAGCGGCAAAGAATAATATACGAATCTACGCACCACACCCTGAAAAATGGGTGTGGTTTTTTTATAAATTCTTTAGCAAATGTTTCGATTTGCAACTATAAAAAAGTTATCACCTCACGTTAGAATAAATGTATACGGGATAGTGTTTTCTTATGAGAGGGATAAATATGGACCAGGCGAAAAATGAGAGATTTATTATTCTCCTTATTTCCGTTGCTTGCGTAGGCCTTGCGATAGAGACTACCCTGGCCGGCTGGGAATTTTGGGTTCCGCCGATCATTATTATTGGTACTCTGGGTCTGTGGCTCATGCATATTTCCGGGAATCCTGAATACAAGGTGCGCAAGGTTGCAGGTCTTGCCTTTGCGATGCTGGCGATCTTTTTCCATGGCGTCCACGAGAGCAGCTTTTTTGATGTTGCTCTGGTGGTTGGTATTTCCATGGTCGCTTTTTCCTTCTACGATGATATATATATGATGAACCTGCTGCTGGCTGAATACATCCTGATCATGGGAATGCAGCTTGTCATGGCCATCGGTAATCTGAACTTCACATTTGATTCCATGACAATATCGAGAATCGTTCTCCATGTAGCCATCGTTACCATGTTCTATTATTGCTGCACCAAAGCCATTGATAACAGACAGGAGATGATGCAGTCTGACTCGGAAAAGGAGCGGCGTATCGAATCTGTTGATATGGACATGGAGGACTTTCTTTCCAATATTTCCCATGAGCTCAGAACCCCTGTAAATGTAGTAAACGGCATGTCAGAGATGCTGATTAAAAAGAATGTGGGCAACGAGGCATACTCCATTAAAAATGCCGGAATCCGCCTTGCCTACCAGATCGAGGATATTCAGGATTACACGGAATGTAAGAGAGAGAAGGTAATTCTTGAAGAGGATGAATACATGAGCACATCACTTCTAAATGACGTTGTGGTGGGCTTCCGTTTTCTGAACAATGAAAAAAATCTTGAGATGATCGTGGATATGGATCCGAAGGTCCCTTCAAAGATGCTGGGAGACGTTAAGAAGATCCATAAGATATTCAGGCACCTCTTAGAAAACGCTATAAAATTTACCAGAAAAGGCGGAATCTATGTAAAGGCCTTTACGGAGAACACAGACTACGGTGTAAACCTCTGTATAGAGATGACTGATACAGGTATCGGTATGGACAGATGGTCGATAGCATCTGTCTCCAAGGGCATGTATCAGGTCAATAAGAAAAGAAATCGCAGCTCAGGCGGAATCGGTCTTGGGTTATTTATCGTGTATGGCTATGCCCACAAGATGGGAGGCTTTGTAAAAATCGACAGTGAGAAGCACGTAGGAACCACTGTCCGTGTGACAATCCCTCAGAAGGTTGTGGACAAGAATCCATGTCTTAAGCTGTCAAATGATTTCAGCGGAGACATCATTTTCCATGTCCGCTCGGATAAGTACAAGGTTCCTATAGTCCGCGATTTCTATCGCTCTATGGCGACTAATCTTGCAGCAGGAATCCGAGTTCCGCTATATCCCGCAGAGACAGTAGGTGAGATAGAAAAGCTAAAGGAAAAGCTTGATATTTCAGTTATTTTCATGGGGCAGGAGGAATACGAGGAAAATCCCGAATACTTCGATGAGATGAGTAAGGGAGATGTCGTGGTGGCAGTATCTGCATCACCTGGCTTTAAGCCAAATACAGGTAGTGCTGTTCTTGTAATGCCTAAGCCTCTCTATGCATATCCTGTAATCAAGGTACTCAACGAAGGCCGCGAAGCAGGTGATCTTACAGATATAGGACAGAATCCAAGACCGTCATTTAAGAATGTCAGAGCCCTTGTTGTTGATGATGAACCCATGAACCTTGTGGTTGCAACAGAGCTTTTCAAGGACTATGAAATCATTACGGATACAGCAGGAAGCGGAAAGGAAGCTATAAGCAAGTTCCGCAATAATGACTATGACGTGGTATTCATGGACCACATGATGCCCGGTATGGACGGCGTTGAAGCCATGAAGCAGATTAAATCCGTGGCAGCAGATATGCATAAGAGCATCGTGGTAATAGCACTTACTGCCAATGCGGTTTCCGGTGCGAGAGAGATGTTCATACAGGAGGGCTTTGACGGCTTCATTGCAAAGCCCATAAATATCGCTGACTTTGAACGCGTTTTGACAAGGGAACTTCCCAAATCAGTTGAAGATAAGGGAGGTCAGTCATTATGAAGAAAAACGGGCTTATAAGAAACATCATGGATGCCATAAGAGATCCTGAGAGAGATATCAAGGAGAGAATATATATAGCCCTTTCCTGCATTTCTGAGGTGACAGTACTGATCGCACTTATCGGCGATATTATTGAGCAGGAAAACCCTCATGAGATCGCCGTCATTGCAGGAACGCTGATATTTGTTCCGGTCATAATGATAATCTCTCTTAAGCATAATAAGGTTTATGTGGCTACGAAAATTACAGTCCTTGGCCTGGTATTTATCATCCTTCCTTCGCTGTTTGTCTTTGGAGGCGGTGTAGAAGGCGGAGGCGTTCTGTGGATCATCTTCATATTTACTTATGCAGGTCTTGTCCTCACAGGTATGTGGAGAAGAGTGATATTTGTACTCATTGTAAGCATGTCCCTTGGCTGCTACATGCTTGAATACTATCACCCTGAGCTGGTTTATGAGCATTCAAAAAGTGTATTCCTGTTTGATTCGTACATGTCCATTGTACTTGTAGGTATCATCTGCTTTGCCATGACCTGGCTTCAGAATATGTTTTTCAAGGATGAAAATTCCCGTGCCAGAAAGTCTGCGGAAATGGCTGAGGAACTTACAAAATCCCAGAACAGATTCTTTTCCAGCATGAGCCATGAAATCCGCACGCCCATCAATTCCATATTGGGATTAAATGAGCTGATACTTCGTGACCCTGATGCGACAGATGAGATAGTGCGTGATGCCAATGGAATCCAGGGCTCAGGCAAAATGCTCCTGTCCCTTATAAACGACATTCTGGACTTCTCCAAGATGGAAGCCGGAAATATGAGCATCGTTCCTGTGGACTACAAAATAGGTGACATGCTCTCTGAGATAGTTAATATGGTCTGGCTGAAAGCCCATGAAAAGGGCATCAAGCTGGGCGTCAGCGTTGATCCTTCAGTACCTACGGTTCTCTATGGTGATGAGATACGCATCAGGCAGATAATCATCAATATTCTTAACAATGCGGTTAAATACACAGGTGCCGGTAGTGTCGACCTTCGCATTGAGAGTGAGCAGAAGAATGAAAAAACAGTGGCCCTTACCATTTCAGTTTCAGATACAGGTATGGGTATAAAGAAGGAAGTTATTCCCTATCTTTTCGATGCCTTTAAGAGAGTGGATGAAGAGAAGAACCGCTACATTGAAGGAACGGGACTTGGACTTTCCATAGTAAAGCAGCTTGTTGACCTTATGGGCGGAACCATCACCGTAAACAGTGTATACGGAGAGGGCTCAACCTTCACTGTTGTGTTAAACCAGGGCATTTCCGACGCCACACATATCGGCGAGCTCAATATTCACAATCAGAGTGCTGTAACCAGGACAATTTATACCAGCAGCTTCAGCGCACCTGAAGCAAGAATCCTCATCGTTGATGATAATGTTATGAATCTCGAGGTAGAGGCCAAGCTTCTTGCAGATACCGATATGACGATCGATAAGGCTGTGAGCGGTAAGGAAGCCCTTGAGCTTGACTTAAAGCACAAATACGATGTCATACTGATGGATCATCTGATGCCTGAGATGGATGGTATACAGTGCCTTGAGAAGATAAGAAACCATGCAGGAGGACTTAATCTTGCAACACCTGTGGTGGTTCTTACTGCCAACGCAGGAAGCGATAATAAGGAGCTGTATAACCGTGCAGGCTTCGATGGTTACCTGGTAAAGCCGGTATCCGGTGAGGCTCTTGAAAAGCTGCTTATCAAGTTCATTCCGATAGAGAAGCTTGTTGTGGGCAGAAGCAAGGTTATGAACCTGAGAGAGGACATAAATACCGCTACAGGCTATTCAGGAAAAGCTCCCGTAATAATCACATCTACAAGTATGTGTGACCTTCCGGGATCACTTCTTAAAAAATTGCACATTCCTATTTTGCCCTTCCAGATCAGGACAGAAGAGGGAGTATTTAAGGACGGCATTCAGATGGGAGCAGATGAGCTTATGCGCTACATAAGAAGCGGCAGAAATGCTACGTCAACACCACCTGATGAAGCGGCGTACACAGATTTCTTTGCAGCAGGATTAAAGAAGGCTCATCATCTTATCCACATATCACTTACTACCAGTATGAGTGATGAGTACAAGATAGCTTCGGAGGCCGCGAAGTCCTTTGATAACGTTACAGTAATCAATTCAGAGTGTCTCTCCTCAGCTACAGGCTTACTTGTTCTCATAGCCTGCAAGCTGATGCAGATGAAGGATAATGTAGAAGAGATAGTAGAAGAGCTTGAGCAGGTAAAAACCCGCTTAAAGTGCAGCTTCATCATGGATACTACTGAGTTCATGGCAAGAAAAGGTCTTGTGAGCTCCGGAATCGACAAGCTGGCAAGAAGTCTTAATTTACATCCGAGCGTTGTCATAAAGGGCAATAAGTATCGCGTGGGAAGCATCTGGATGGGCAACAGCAGGAAGGCCTATAAGGGATATATTGCAAGCGCATTTCCTGTTGATGTGATTCCTGATCCCGAGGTGTGTTTCATAACCTATGTGGATATACCCATGGACATTCTTATGTGGGTTAAGGAAGAGATAAGTAAATATGCTTACTTCGAAAATGTAGTGTTTAAGCAGGCATCAGCCGCTATTTCCTCAAACTGTGGTCCCGGATCCTTAGGAATTATCTACTTTGTAAAGACCAACAAGTCCTACAATCTCTCAAGCTTCTTTGAGAAGGAAAAGATTATCGAGGACGAAGAAGAGGAAGAGCTTCTTTTGGAAGAGGAGCAGGATACAGAAGAAGCTGATGAGGAAGAAAGCTCTGAGGAAGTAGCTGTAGAAGCAGTAGCAGCGGGGGCCCCTGGGCCCAAATGGTACGACGAAATAGAAGGAATTGAGGGCAATGCTGCAATTAAGAACAGCGGCTCAGAGGATGCCTTTAAATCAGTTCTTAAGATATTCTATGAGTCCATCGAGGATTATTCCAAGGAGCTGGAGGGCTATTTTGAAAACAGTGACTGGCCTTCCTACACCATTAAGATTCATGCCCTTAAGAGCTCCTGTAAGCTCATAGGCGCACTTAAGACCTCCAAGAAGGCTGAGAATCTTGAGATGGCAGGAAAAGCTGATGACATAGAATTTATCAAGGAACACCATGATGAATTCATGGAGGAGTACAAGGCCTATAAGGAAAAGCTCAGTAAGGTATTTGAGGAACCCAGGGATGAAACGGCCAAAAAGCGTAGTAAACCTGTAGCGGATGCGTTCCTTCTGGGTATCGTCTACGACGGACTTAAGGAAGCAGCTGAAGCCATGGATTACAGCGCAGTTGAAGACATCATGAACGACATTAAGCGCTATGAAATTCCTGACGATGAAAAGGAAAAATTTGAAGCTCTGTCAGCCAGGGCGTCGCAGCTTGATTATGACGGAATCCTGGAGATATTAAAGTGATGATGGTGTAATATGTATTAGAAGGGAAATTCTGCATGGAAACAGTAATCCGGATAAATGATGCGGTGAATAACTTTGCATGGGGAACCTTCGGCCTTTTCCTGCTTTTGGGAACAGGTCTTATCTGCACGGTCATTACGGGCTTTTTCCAGATCACACACGTTGTACACTGGGTGAAGAACACCTTCGGGATAATGAACGGAAAGGGCCGCATCATAAATGATGCAGGAGCCTTATCCCAGCGAAGGGCCTTCTGGACATCGTTATGCGCTACCATAGGTACCGGCAATATTGCGGGCGTTGCCACAGCTATATGCATGGGCGGCCCGGGAGCTGTATTCTGGATGTGGGTTGCGGCCTTTTTCGGAATGATGGTCAAGTACTCAGAGAACCTTCTTGGAATGTACTACAGGCGAAGAAACATAGAGGGTGCCTGGTCGGGCGGACCTATGTATTACCTTCAGGATGGCCTTGGCTCCATGAAGCATTGCAAAAGGCTAGGAAAAATTCTTGGAATTTTGTTCTGCGTTTTTACAGCGCTGGCGTCCTTTGGAATAGGTAATATGGCGCAGATAAATAAGATAACTTTAAATGTTGAGGCCGCCTTCCTGGCGGGGAAGGATACCGGAGAGTATATAGGAATTCCCAATGCTGAATGGGCAATAGGACTGGTTTTACTTGCTGCCACGGCTGTCATTATTCTTGGTGGCTATAGAAGAATGACAGCGGTTTCAGAGCTATTAGTGCCGTATATGTCCTTCTTTTATGCGGTGGGCTGCATCATAGTTATCCTGATGAATATCAGAGGAATACCTGCTGTATTTGCAGCTATTTTCCGATTTGCACTTGGCCCTTCTGCAATAAAAGGAGGGGCAGCAGGATCAGCTGTGGCGCTGGCCTTAAACACTATTAAAAATGGCTGTAAGCGAGGCGTATTTTCAAACGAAGCAGGACTTGGCTCCTCAGTTATGGTTCACAGCACCAGCTGCGTAAGAGAGCCGGTTCATCAGGGACTCTGGGGCATAGCAGAGGTGTTCCTTGATACGATGGTTATATGCACGATCACGGCTGTTGTAATCCTTAATTCGGGATTCATAGACTTAGAGACAGGACTAGCAAAGGAAGGCGTAAATGATGCCACACTGGTGACACAGGCCTTTGGAGCACACTTTGGAAAACCGGGAGAGTGGTTTGTGGTTCTGGCGATTACCCTGTTTGCATTTACAACGGTGCTTGGCTGGTCTTACTATGGCGCGAAGGTTACGGAGTACCTGTTCGGGGTTACGATGGGTAAGCTATACAGATTTCTTTTTGTAGGACTTATACTTTTTGGTGCGGTTATGGAGTCCAATCTGGCATGGGATATTTCAGATACCTTCAACGGTCTTATGATGATTCCAAATCTCATTGGACTTGTAGCTCAAATACCCCTTATAATAAGATTAACAAAGAATTATACTGATAGAAAAATCAAAGGTAAAAATGTAGACGCTATTCTGTCCTATGACGCAGATATTCAGAAGGAAGCCCTAAGAGCTGTCCTTAAGGGTGCAGATTAACTCGTGGTGATGGAGGAAGGTGCATAAATGGAAAAGATAACAGCTATGCTTATCAGTGATAAGGAAAGTATAATTGTTCGAAGCATTGAGATGAAGCTGACTGAGATGAAATTCCATTCAGTTATCACAAAGGCTAAGATCGAACGAATAGAAGCGCACAGGAATGATGCGGATCTTTTCATTATCTATCTGCCTGATGAGATATCCGATGACCTTATGAAGTCATTGGTTTATCTTGCTGATTATTCACTGGATAGCGGTAAACCAATCGTTCTCATCGGTGAAGTTGAGATGAAGGGAATACTGGTTTCAAGACTTAAAAAGCTGGGTGAGTATCTCATCTGGTTTGACAGACCGCTGGACATCGAGGATTTCGGATTCATGGTCAAAAGGGCTATGGAGAAGAACAAGAAGCAGGCCGTCATGAAGCGAATCCTGATAGTGGATGACGATCCCAATTATGCCAAGATGGTAGCAGAGTGGCTTAAGGACTCATATAGAGTAGATATCGTGGCATCAGGTGCACAGAGCCTTACCTTCCTTACCAAAAACAAGGTTGACCTTATTCTCCTTGACTACGAGATGCCGATAGTTGACGGCCCCCAGGTGTTGCAGATGCTAAGAGAGGATCAGACAACAGCCTCAATCCCCGTAATCTTCCTTACGGGAGTTGATAAGAAGGAGAGCGTAGCTAAGGTTATAAAGCTTAAACCCCAGGGGTACGTTCTGAAGTCAGCGACTAAGTCAGACCTTCTTGTTACCATAAGAGAATTTTTCAATAAGTAAAAAATGTTTTGTTTTAAAACATCATATTGATATAAAAGCATTAAAATTGGTATAATAAGTACAAGATATTGCATTTTGATTATCTATTTGTGATTGAAAAGGTTTGGAGTAGTATATGAAAACTGTAACGATAGATTTCACTAACAATGTACTTAAGATTATGGCCAAGAAATATGCGGATACACGTGAGTTTGAGGGATTAAGGAAGGAAAATCTGGCATCGTTTTTCCCGGAAAAGAAGTTCATGGAAGACTACAATTCATACACCTGGGATTTTGACGCTGACATTTTCATAGTCAATCAGGACAAGCGCAAGGTAATCTCAGAGACAGGTGATATCAGGTATTTCCCGGAGCTGATTATTCCGATGCCGAATCTATCAAGAAAATACAAAGACTTCATGAATATAGTGATGACAGTTTAAACGACTGTCATCATTTTTTTATGTGAAAAATTCAGACTTTATATGAACATTATATTGTTATTAAAAACTTTAGAATATGTTACTGTTTGTGATATTGTTCTCACCCATATTTACCCTATAATTTTAAGTGGAGGAGTTTATTTACCGGAAAGATTAATTATGAGGAGGACACCAAATTGAGAAGAATTAGCAAAGCATTGGCCCTGGGCCTCACTACTTCAATGATCTTTATGTGTGCTGCCTGTGGTTCGTCTAAGACCACAAACGAGTCCGCATCTGAACCTGCAACCGGGGAAACTGAAAATTCCGCTACGGCTACGGAAGCGGGTCAGTATACTGCGGATACGGAAGCAGGGTTACTTCGTATTGCGGTGAACGCTGATATAGTCACTATGGATGTTCACAAGACCACTAACGATTACCTTGTGCCCATGAATGTATTTGATACACTTTTCATGGTTGTAAAAGGCAGTGATGGTTCATCCAGTATTGAGAAAAATCTTGTGGAGGATTATAGCGTCTCCGAGGATGGACTGGTCTATAACTTTACACTCCGCGACGGAGTGGTTTTCTCTGATGGAACTCCTCTTACTGCAGAAGATGTAAAGTTTACCTTTGAGCGAATGCTTACACTTCCTGACAGCGAGCAGACCGACTATGGAATCTCTATCGAAGGTGCTGATGCCCTTATGGAAGGAAAAGCTACTGAGCTGAGTGGTATCAAGGTGGATGATGATACTCATTTTTCCATTACCCTTAAGGAGCCTTTTTCAGGATTCCTGGCACAGCTTGCAACACCTCCAACAATAATAATGTCCAAATCACTTGTGACAAGTGCCGGCGATGACTTCGGCGTTGTACCTGAGAAAACCATCGGTTCAGGCCCTTATATCGTAACAGAGTGGGAGCGCGGCGCAGGACTGACCTTCGAATATAATCCGCGCTACTGGGGAAAAGAGCCTTCTGTTAAAAAGGTTATCCTGAGAGTTATGGATGCTTCTTCCATGGATATGGCTTTCCAGAAGGGTGACATCGATATTTTAGACTGTCAGCTTATTGATTCTGCAGTTGTTGATTCAACCTATAAGACACAGTATAAGGACAGCATTGTATCTGTGGACCGCCTGGGTGTTAATTTTCTGATACTAAATGAAAAGATTGAGCCCTTGAATGATCTCAAAGTAAGAAAGGCAATCCAGCTGGCTATTGATCGCGAATCTATTTTGCAGTCAATCTTTAACGGAGACGGAAAACTGGAAGATGGGGTATACCCTTCAGGATGCCTTGGTTACAGTGAGGCTAATCAGGGATGGTTAAAACATGACCCTGACGGAGCTAAAAAGCTTCTGGAAGAAGCGGGTTATGCTAATGGCTTTGATCTGGAAATAGCACTTAAATCTTCAGAAAATGAGTCGAACAAGAATGTTATTCAGATAATAGCTCAGAACCTGCAGGATGTAGGTATTAATGCGACTATAAAAAATTATGATCAGGCCAGTTATCTGGAGCTTAGAAACAGCGGTGATATGCCTGCATACCTTGCGATGTGGACACTGGATTATAACGATCCCGATAATGTTATCTATACATTCTTTGGCTCAAAGGATAATACGGTTCTCAGATCCAATAACTATACTGATACTGATGTGATTAATCGAATAGCTGCTGCAAGAGGCATTGTTGATCAGGATGAGAGAATGGCTGAATATGCGGCTCTTGAGAAGAAGGTGGTTCAGGATGATGCCGCATGGGTTCCTATGTTCTCACTAAAGCATATGTATGTTATCAGTGACAGAGTTTCATCATTTACACCTCACTGGGCAGGTTGGAATGACATTTATTTCACGGGAGTTACACTAAAGTAAATGGGTGGATTTATCAGACGATGCGTCGGGGTTGTTCTGGTTTTCCTTGGTGTTATAGCCTTGATCTTCATTGTGCTTTGGATTATTCCGGGCAATCCCGCGGCAGTTCTTCTTAATGATCATGTTAATAAAGAGACCATTGAGCGGCTGACAGCAACAATGGGACTGGACAGACCTCTGCATGAGCAGTTCTTTGGCTACCTTGCAGGGGTGCTCCGCGGCGACCTGGGGCAGAGCTATTACATGAAAAAGTCCGTGTCGTCTCTGGTTCTTACGGCTTTTCCCTATACCTTGAAATTGACGGTTCTTGCGGCCTTCTTTGCATGGCTTTTAGGAATCAGCATCGGCGTGATTTCTGCAATACATCATGACAGACTTCCTGATTATCTCTTCAGGGGAGTCTCACTTTTGGGAGTATCCCTCCCTGTATTTATGGTGGCATTGTTTTTACAGTATCTGTTTTATTTCAAATTTTCACTTTTACCACTAATGTATGACGGCAGTATCGCTTCAATGATACTGCCCGCCATCGCTCTTGGATGGAATAGCGCGGGTAGCGTCGCAAGACTTACCCGCTCCAATCTGATGGAGCAGTTTGACCAGCCATATCTTGATACGGCAAGAGCCAAGGGACTCACCTCAAGACAGGCTGTATTACGACATGGACTTAAAAATGCCATGCTTCCCATTATTACCATGATGGCTCTGCAGTTATCGGGCATGCTCTCAGGAGCAGTCATAACCGAGAGCGTATTTGGAATAGCGGGGCTTGGTAAGCTTGCCCTGACAGCGGTGCAGACAAGGGATATGCCGCTTCTTCAGGGCACTGTTCTGTTTTCTGCGCTTGTGATTTCACTTGGTAACATTATTGCTGATCTGATCAATGTATGCCTGGATCCGAGGATGAGAGTGTAGATATGATGAAGACGTTTTTTAAAAACAAAGCAGCGGTCATATCGGCGGCGATCATTATCTGTATTGCGATTCTGGCAGTCCTTGCGCCGGTTGTGTCTCCTTATGATGTTACGAGACAGGATCTGGCAGTAAGACTTGTAAAACCCGGAGCTGGGCATCTGTTTGGAACAGATGAGCTGGGCAGGGATGTTTTTACCAGAATGCTCTATGGCACCAGAGTGTCACTTATGATTGCTGTTTTACCAACAGCCATGGCCGTTCTTGTCGGAACAATTCTTGGCATCATAGGAGCGTATCATGGAAAAGCGGCTGATATGATCATCATGTGGATCGCAGATGTGACCCTGGCATTTCCGGGAATGCTGCTTGCCATGGTTATTATGTACACCTTTGGAGGCACCTTTGTTTCAGTGGTGCTGTCCATTGTGATAATGGAGTGTGGAAGCATCGTGAGAATAGTCCGGTCTGTCACATTATCCATTTTGGAAAATGAATATATCCAGGCGGCGAGGTCTATGGGAGTGAAGTGGTTTGCCATAATCGTAAAGCATATAATTCCAAATCTCATGCCTACGATGATCGTCCTTTTTACTCTGAATATTCCATCCTCAATCCTGTCTGAAAGCGCTCTTAGCTTCCTGGGGATAGGTATTCAGCCCCCTGATGTTTCACTTGGACTTATGGTTAATCAGTCCAAGACACTTTTATTTAATATGCCCTGGCTGGCACTTGTTCCTTCTGTAACGATAATGATTCTGGTAATGGCGTTTAATTATCTGGGTGATGCGCTTCGGGATATTCTTGATCCGAAGACGAAGTATTAAAGCTATGAACGAAGACATACTTCTCGAACTGAAAGATGTCACTGTATCCGTAAAGAAAAAGAAGGATACGGTACCGCTTGTAAAGCACATAAACCTTACGATTCCAAAGAGAGGAATAGTAGGGTTAGTTGGCGAGTCCGGATCCGGGAAAAGTCTCACCGCAAAGTCCATAAACCATATCCTTCCTCCCTTTGTCAGCGTGACAGACGGGCAGATCCTCTGGCATGAGGAATCAGGGGATGTGTGCGACCTTGTGCCCTTATCTGAGAAGGACATAAGGAAGCGCTGCGGTACAGACGTTGCGATGATATTCCAGGAGCCCATGACTTCACTAAATCCCATGATGTGCATCGGCGATCAGATTAAAGAAGTTTTGATGATACACAAGCTTGAAAAGGATCAGGCAAGGGCAAAGGCGAGAGTAATAGAGATGCTCGATGCAGTTGGTATCAAGGAGCCTGAAAGAAGGTACAAATCCTGGCCTCATGAGCTCTCAGGCGGTCAGCGCCAGAGAGTAATGATAGCCATGGCAATGATAGGTTCACCAAGGCTACTAATTGCAGATGAACCCACTACCGCTCTGGACGTAACTATTGAAGCACAGATTCTTAAGCTTATCCGCAAGATGAGCGAAGACTATTCCATGAGCACCCTGGTCATAACCCACAACCTGGGCGTGGTATCAACTATCTGCGACTACGTATATGTCATGTATCTTGGCTCAATAATGGAGCAGGCTCCTGTGCAGGAGCTCTTCAGAAATCCTGTGCACCCTTACACCAAGGGACTTTTGTCATCAATCCCAAGGGTAGGCGATAACCCTGAATTTCTGGAGACCATCCCTGGGAATATACCTATTGCTGCAAGGAATCTTAAGGGCTGCGAGTTTTGCCTTCGCTGCTCCGATGATATAAAGAAATGCTTTTTTGAAAAGGCAGAGATGAAAAAGGTAGGGGAAGATCACTATGTCCGCTGCCATTCAATAGGTTAAGAGGATATAGGATGAGAAGGCCGGACGCCACCCTTGACAGCACCAAAAATAACTGCTGGATAGTGGTCACCGACGGCGAGGAACTCAAGAACAATCAGATTTTCTCCGTCGCTCGCGGCAGTGTAGCAGTTATTTTTTGCGCTCTCAAGGGCAAGCCGCTTACGCGGTGGCTGGGGGAATACCTCTGGCTCAGAATCTTAGAACAATCAGGGGGCGTTGAGTCAGTGGGGACGGATTGGCGCATGTTGGTTGACTTGCGGGAGTGGCCTTCTGGGGGCGTTACGTCTATCCGCGAACAAGTTAGTGTATTGGTTGACCTGCGGGAGTGGCCTTTCGGGGG
>NZ_KE384134.1:0-41089 GCF_000424125.1 Butyrivibrio sp. FC2001 | reverse complement strand
GGTCGAGCTCATATTGCAGGAGGTGTTGAGTCAGTTGGGGATGATTACTTCATATTGGTTTATCTGCGGGAGCAACCTACCAGATGCCGTTACGTCTATCCGCGAACAAATTAGTACATCGGTTGCAAGCCGCAAAAAGTAAGGCATGATACTTACGCCGGAAGTATTCAAAAAGTGAAATCGGCGTAATGAATGATAGAGGTGTAATAAATGGAAGAGCAAGTAATTATATCTGCATCTCATTTAAAAAAGAGTTTTCGCATAGGCTGGAATAAACGAAGCTGTGTAATCAAAGATATCAGTCTGGATATTTATAAAGGGGAAACCCTTGCGCTTGTAGGAGAATCAGGCTGTGGGAAGAGCACCCTTGCAAGACTTCTCATGAGAATGCTTAAGGCTGATGAGGGGACTATTCTTTTTGAGAACAATGAGATATCAGGTTTATCCGAGAAAAACTTCAGACCCTATAGAAGAGAGATGCAGATGGTGTTCCAGGATCCTGCATCATCTCTGGATCCTCGCATGAAGGTAAGAGATATCATAGCAGAACCATTAAAAGCCTGGCATGTTTATAATTCCAAAAAGGAGCTTGATGAAAGAGTACTGGAGCTTGTTGATATGGTGGAACTAAGGACGGACTGCCTTGATCGCTATCCTCATCAGTTCTCAGGCGGACAGCGCCAGAGAATAGGAATTGCAAGAGCTATCGCATTAAATCCGAAACTCCTTATCTGTGATGAATCCGTATCTGCTTTGGATGTTTGCGTACAGGCTCAGATACTTAATCTTCTCAAGACACTTAAAAAGCAGATGGGGCTCACATGCCTTTTTATCAGCCATGATTTGTCTGTCGTAAGCTTTATAGCAGACAGAGTTTGTGTCATGAAAGACGGAACGATATGCGAGTCGGCGCCTGCCAATGAACTGTATAAAAATCCGCAGCATGAATATACAAAATACCTGCTGTCGTCGATACCACAGGTCATCAGAAAATGAAAATCAATTTATAGAGCGAGTAGAAAAACATAATACAAGCCTAATAATAGACATATTACAGAGACGATAACCGGAAGATGGTAACCATCATGAAACAAAATTTTTTTTAATAAACACTTAATTCATTTTATATCGGCATTTTACTATTATCGGTTATGATTTTTAGGTAATTGAAGTAGTTCTATCATTTAAACAATTCTATTATTAGGAGGTAACGTAAATGAGGAAAATTATTTCTGCAATTCTTGCAACAACATTGTTTTGTGCACTGACAATTTCAGTTAGTGCAGCACCGCAGTGCCCTGACAGAATCGTTCCGGGCGAGCTTGAGAATAATGCTGTTCTCGGTGCTGAGTGGGTAGAGTCAGATACTTTCATTCCTGTTTCCACAGGTGTTGGTGGAGTTAAACAGAGCAAGGATGATGTAACCGGAATGACAGCAGTTATTACACATGTAAATCCTGTTTATACAGGAACTGCACAGAAGATTGCTGCTAAACTCGGATCAAACATCGTTGGTGCTTTCCACATCACACTTCCTACCGGAATTTCTGAAGCAGGTGTTACATTTGATGTAAAGGAAGGCTTCACAATGCCTGAGAATCCTGTATTCATTTCCCTTCATGGAAAAGTATTCTGCACACCTAAGAGAATTATAAAGGTCAATGACAGAAAGTTTATTATGATATTCAACGCTTCTGATCAGGATTTCTATATGCTTGATGGCGGTGCACTTGGCTTAGATCAGCACACAACATATAAAGATTTCTTCTCTGCAAAATGATATTTTGAAATAGAGACTAAAATAACCTCAGGGCACATGCTCTGAGGTTATTTTTTAATATCATAGGAAATTGCTTTCCTATGATATTAAAACGCTCCGCGTGGATGCGCACTCGCGCGAATGGAATATGTTGCATTCTGCAACCGCGCTCGGCGCGAGAATTTCGCAAGCGAAATTATTTCTTGTTAACATGATCACTAGGTTCAAGACCAAGCTCTGTTACCAGATCGCAGCTATCGGTAAGTCCGACATAATATGCAGTAAGTTCACTTACTTCGTTGCTGATTCTGTCATACAGATATTTGGATGAACGCAGATCAGAACAGGTATACATGATTTCATTTGGCATATTGGTTTCAAAATATTTCACATCATCCTTATTGATGCCATAGTAATCAGCTGTTGTATACAGGTCAGGCGCTCCAAAGGTATGCAGCATCTCGTGGGCATAAACTGCGGGGCAATTGGCTTCCTTATCATCGATGGTGAACAGGTACACGATTTCGTAGGGATAGGGCATGCCACTATACCAGTCTCTGGTGCTTGTGATGTTGTGATTATTCCAGTCAGTGTTATTTATAACGAAATAGATCACATTGTCAGCATCATATTTTTCTTTAAGAGCGTTTGTATCAATGTTCTTGTCTATATATTTCCACACCTCATAGGAACGGGTAGCATCATTAGACATATCGCAGTCAAGAGACACTCTGTAGAACAGATCAGAATTTTTCTGAAAATCCGTTAT
Source organism: Butyrivibrio sp. FC2001 (assembly GCF_000424125.1). NCBI lineage: Bacteria > Bacillati > Bacillota > Clostridia > Lachnospirales > Lachnospiraceae > Butyrivibrio > Butyrivibrio sp. FC2001. The sequence goes on along the minus strand of NZ_KE384134.1, from coordinate 38,561 downwards.
GAATTCCGACTCCTTTCCATAATCGGCAGCGACATCTTCGATATAATCGCCTGCTATTTTCATATAACGGTTTACTTTATCTATGGTGTTCTTATCTACATCAGAATCAAAATTCCAGGAATATCCGTCCGCATCGGCAAAAATGCTTACAACTAAGGTTCTTCCCTCCGGAGTCTTGGCACTTCCAAGATAGTAACTGTCTTTTAGCGCTACATTACGGCCCTCAAGCTCATGCGTGGCAAATGTAAGTAAATTTAGTAATAGGATCAAAAAATATTTTAGTACGCGCATTACTAGAATTTAACCTATTCCCAGGAAAAAATCAATCGGAGGAATGAGCATTGGATAATTTAGAAAAACTTAAGAAAGAGTTAGGTAATGCGATATTTTTTAGCATGCAACTTACTTTATAATTTTTTTTAAGGAGTATTATCGGAAAACAGTACCTGACTATTTTCTTTTTGGGAAGGAAACACAGATGGCTGAAATTACAAAACTCGAATACAAACTTGATAAAAAGGCAATAGTCGAGGTTACTGATTTTATGGAATCATGGCTTGCCGAGAATAAGGTTGAGACAAAGATACCTACCGTATTTTTGCTTGAGTCTATGCTTATCGATATCGAAGAGCATTACACTGAAGCAAGAGATGTCGTCATCAGAATAGTAAAGAAGATGGGGCATAAAATGATTGAGGTTACGTATGAGGGTGATGCGTTCAATCCTGCTGAAACCGATCAAATCAGCCCTCTCACAAGCCACTTTTTGAGCGAATTTGGATTTGCTCCGACCTGGAGTTATGACAATGTTAAAAATTCCCTCAGACTTGAAATTCCCGGTAACAGGATAAAGAATGAGAAGATTTTTATTATGGCCTTTGCAGCTGCACTTATTGCAGGTCTATGCAGGCCTTTAATCCCTGCTGCTGTCAGCTCATTTGTAAATGAGTATGTCCTGGATACCATATCCACAATTTTCATGAATCTCCTTAGCACCTTCACAGGAATCCTTATTTTTCTTTCGATTCTCACCGGAGCATGTGGGATGGAGAGCGTTACAGATTTAAACAGAAAAGGGAAAAATTTATTTTATAGAATCCTTTGGTCAGGAGTAGAGGGCATATTTATTATTGGACTTGTTTTGATTCCGTTTTTTCATTTCACATACGGAAAATCAGAAGGGAGCGGCGGGTTAAAGGATATATATAATCTCATAATGGATATCTTTCCTTCAGATCCGGTATCTCCGTTTGCGGAAGGAAATCTCCTTCAGATATTTGTCATCGCATTTTTTATTTGTGGCATGCTCATAATCCTTGGCGACAAAGTGAAGCATATCAGAAGCATTATCATTCAGGGAGATACACTTTTTGTCAGTATCATGGAGATGGTATGCAGACTGCTGCCGCTTTACATATTTGCGAATCTTACACAGCTATTTTGGGAAAATGGCGTGGGAGTTATTTTTAAACTGTGGAAGCCAATTGTACTTTGCTTTGTAATTAATGTTGGTGCGATGATCTTAAAGCTGTTAGCGATAAGTATGAAGTATAAGATTAAGTGCTCTGTGCTTATGAAGAAGATTTATCCTTCCCTGCTGATTGGATTTACTACAGCATCCTCAATGGCTGCCTATGGAACCGAGCTTGATATCAATGAAAATAAGCTTGGAATAGATGCTAAGTACAGCCGCTTTGCAACGCCGCTTAAAAATCAGTTCCATGCACTAAACTGGGGCAACGCCTTTGTTATTATCATTTATTTCCTGGCTGAATACAGCGGTATTAGTGTGAATGTGTTCTGGTTTATCACTACGTGGATCATTGTATTCCTTGTACACCCGGCGATTCCACCTGTATCAGGAGGAACACTTATAGCTATCGATATCATTATGAAGCAGTGCGGAATCTCCAAAGCATACATGGGCATCATTGCGACATTACTTTTGCTGTTTGATTTTGTTGCGACCTCGACTAAGATTGCGATGGTTCACTTTGAGGAAATTGAGGAAGCAGATCGGCTGGGAATTTTAAATAAACAGATACTTCATTCGGGTGGGAATTCTTCTAAATGAAAAAAGATGACCAGCAATGTGGCTGGCCATCCGTATAATATATAACGCTTTTGGTGCGTATTTATCAGTCCTTAATATGCTCGCAGAGGTCAATGATAAATCCGGACGGAGAAACAAGGTAAGCATACTTACTTGATTCAGTAGTGCTAGGTGCAAAGCCCTTCGCCTGTCTGAAGCCCTTGGACATGAAAAACTCATAAGCCTCATCGTAATTATCAACATTGATTCTGATTGCTGTATATGTCTGAGGAATAACAGGAACCTCGACTACATCAACGAAAAAGTCATTAGCATCTCTCAGGCGGTGAGCAGAGAATTCTACATCATTGTTTTCGGCTTTATTATGGGTCTCCTTGAAACCGAGTTCCTCGAAGAGCTTAATGATTGGTTCTGCTTCCTTGGCAATGATTGAAGTATTAAAGGTTGTAATTTTCATGCGAATATTCTCCCTTCTGAAGATAAGAAATACATCATCAGAAACAATTATATTTCAGGGGAAAACACAATAACATAGCTGACGGGCATATTTAATACGACCTTAATATTGTTGTGAAAAACTTTAGAAAATATATATCTTTTTTTCTCTAACGGTTGGAGGACGTCACATGGCTGAGACCAGATTTGATATGAAAAAACAGGATTACATGTCTTTATGCAAAGCTTATCTGACTGAAGAGCTTTCAAAGCGTAAAGTGAACCAAAAGGCTTTACTTAAGGCAGAGCTCCTGTGCGAAGAGGCAATTCTTAAGGTGGCTCAGTATGCCCGGGAAGACACAACACTATCGATACGCATAAGGCGCTCTATTGGAGGAACTTATGTGGAAATACAAGCTAAGGGAGAGGAGATACCGGAGCTGTTCGGCGACGGTAATATTTCTTATGCAGCCAAGACCCTTGAAAGCAGCGAAGAAGATATTGATACAGGACTTCTGATACTTGTAGCCAATGAAAAGCACGTTAAGTATTCCAATAATAATGGCACTAATCTATTCAAGATAACTGTTGGGAAAAGTGAGCAGAGCACTACACGACTGACTTTGTATGCTCTGGCAGTATCAATTGTTATTGGCGTTATCTTTAAGCTGTTTGTTCCTGAATTTGTCAATACAGGATTATGCACTTACATTTTTGTTCCCATCAGAACCATGTTCATGAATGCCTTAAAGATAGTAGTGGGGCCTGTGGTATTTTTTTCTATAGTGACATGTATATCACAGTTTACGAATCTCTCTGAGCTTGGAAAAATCGGTGTCAAGGTAATATGCATGTATATGCTTACGACTCTGATTGCCATTGTTGTGGGCTTTGGAATGTTCTTTATTATCAATCCCGGAATGTGGGGCGGTGCCCTTATCGGCAACCTTACAACTTTGGAACCTACAGTAAGTACAGGAGTGGCCGTATCAATTCTTAGCACTATCATCAACATAATTCCGGCCAATATTGTAAGACCTTTCCTGGAGTCTGATACGCTGCAGATCATTTTTCTTGCAATTCTCTTAGGTGCTGCAGTGGGTATGATAGGCAGTTATTCCAAGATTGTCAGGGATTTGTTTGAAGCCTTTAATGAGCTTTTCCTCACTGTAACGACGCTTATCACTAAGCTGATTCCGCTGGTATTGTTCAGCTCGATGTTCATAATGCTCACCACAACCGGCTTTGAAACCATGAAGGCAATGTTTGGAATGGCGCTCACGGATGTGCTGGCACTTTCCTGCATGATGGTGGTTTATGGCATTCTGATACTGCTAATAGGAAGACTTAATCCATTCACATTTTTCCGCAAAAACCTGCGTGGTATGCTCAATGCATTCTCGCTGTCCTCCAGCAGTGCTTCTATGCCCGTGAACATCAAGATATGTACCGATGACCTCGGAATCTCACCTAAGGTTTGCAATTTTTCCATTCCCCTTGGAGCAACTATCAATATGGATGGCGTCAGCGTTCACCTGGCGGTAGCCAGCATGTTCCTTGCGAAAATGTACGGAGTAGAAGTGCCTCATTCGATGGCGCTGTCAATTATCATCACAATAGTCATGCTGTCCCTCGGAACCCCTTCGGTCACTGGCGCTTCACTTGTATGTCTTGGAATTCTTCTTGATATGATAGGTGTACCGATGGAGGCGATCGGCCTCATCATTGGCGTGGATTCACTACTTGATATGTTCAGAACGGTATCCAATACCACGGGCGATATAGCAGTAACATTGATTGTGGCAAAGATGGAGAAGCTATTGGATATCGATGTTTATAAGAGTTGATGGGGACTTTTTTGGTGGAAAAGTGTTGGGTAAAGTTTGGGGCAAACACTTTTTTGTCAGAAAAAGTGTTGAGTAAAGTTTTGGGCCAACATATTTTTTTCTACAAAAGTGTTACTACGCGTCGAATGCCACAGGGCTAGTAAGGTCGCGTAGGCCAAATGGGCTGTCGGGAAGTGACTACGCGTCGAATGCCACAGGGCAGTAAAGTCGCGTAGGCCAAATTGGCTGTCGGGAAGTAACTACGCGACATATTACGCTGAACAGAGATTAGTCGTGTAGAAAATGACACCTAGAAGCATTTGCCTACGTGAAAATTGCTTAGACATAGAAAAGTCGCGTAGGATAGGTCAATATTGAGTCAAAAACTACGCGACAAGTATTAAAATCTTCATAGAGTCAAGTAGAAAAGACAATCTTGTTAAAAAGAGGGCAATCAGCCCTCTCTTTATAATGTGTTTCATTGTGCACTACCACTATAGTAAAGTTTTTGAGGGGTCGGGCTTGTTATTCCCCCTGCAACCTGCTCTAATTCTTCGTCTGTTAATTCTACACCGGCTTCCCTGATGATTTCTTTAGCTTCCTTCAGGTCAGCCGCTTTTTCTACATTCTTTTTCAAATCACCGATCAGCTTCATAGGACATATCCTCCTTTACAAATATTATATTTCATTTTTTCCTCCGGTATATGAATACGGGGCAGATTTTATATAGTGTTTAGAAAAACATAATATAACCCTAATAATAGACAGGTATCTGAGACTGTATAATTAATTCGATATTATGTGCTATTAGTTGGAGGAAAATTTCAATGAAAAAACTTATTTCTATTACACTTGTACTTACAATGATTCTGACAATGTGCGCCTGCGGTGCAAAGAAGGACAATGCAAATAGCGGAGCAGCAACTAGTGAGGCTGTAAGCACTGAGACTGCAAGTAGCGAAGAAGTAGCGGCTGAAACTGCAAGTAGTGAAGAGGGTAGCAGCGAAGAAGCTACTACTGAAACAGCAAGTAATGGTGATACCGCTACAGCAGAACAGACCGAAGCACCTACAGATGAAGTAATAGTTAGAAAAATTGGTGTTCTGACCATGCTTAATATGACAGAAGAAGAGATGGTGAGATACAGGGATGCGATGATTGTTGCATTAAGCACTTTGCATGTGGATGGCTATGCAGAGAATAATTATTCTCCAGTGAAAGTGCCAAATAAAGTTAAGCGTGAAATTGTTTTCTATGATAGCATGGATGCTATGTTGATGGCGCTAAATGCTGGCGATATTGGTGAAATGATGGTTTATGACAAGGTCGGACAATACCTCTGTGCTACAGATGATAGTCTGAAGCCTAGGTATATCGTAGACACTGAAAAAGAACGTAATACATTTGCCAACATTGTATTATCTGGTAACCTGAGTAACAATTTTGCGTTCCTTATGATGGAAGATAATGAGGCACTGAGAGACGAATTTAGTTCTGCCATCCAAGATATGAAAGATGATGGAACTCTGGATAAACTTGTAAAGGAACAAATAGATACTCTTATCAATGGAGGCGAAGCCAAGGCTATATCAATGCCGGAAATCGAAGGAGCTGATACTATTAAAGTAGCTGTTACAGGTTCACTTCCACCAATGGATTATGTGGCTGCTGACGGCACACCTGCAGGTTTTAATACCGCTGTTCTTGCGGAGATCAGTCAACGTATAGGAAAGAATATTGAAATTGTTGTAGTAGACAGTATCGGACGTGCAACGGCACTATCAAGCGGAACAGTAGACGCAGTATTCTGGACAAGAACAAATGAAGCTGCATCAGCTTTTGCTGAAATGTCAGAAGAAGAAAGAGCAGCTGAAGCAGAAAAAAATGAATCAGAAATGACTGATGAAGAAATTGAAGCCCATAGAAAAATCGGCGACTTATTATCAGATTTTGATCATTATAATACAGCTGATATGCCCGAAGGTACGATCTGTACAGTTCCATACTACTCAGACATATTAGTGGCAGTAATGAAGAAAAAGTAAAGGAGAAAAAGATGAATGCTTCAGTTCCAAGTGAACTGGTTCAAGCATGATTGATGTATCTATGATAAATCATCAGGAGGGGGATCCGGACATGAAAAAGACATCAGAAGAGGCATTGCTTACAAAGCTATACTTCAGACTGCTGCCTTATCAGGTTCTTTTGCTAATTATTAACGCTCTTACAGGCATAGTTGATAGCCTTTTTGCCAGCAACTTTATAGGAAAAGTTGCCATGAGTGCTATCGGTTATTATTCGCCGCTTAATCACTTTTTATTTGCAGTCAGCATAACTCTTGTCAGTGGTTCACAGCTTCTAGTGGGTGAGGCTATGGGCAAAAACGACATGGATTCAGTTAACAAGTTTTTCTCCACGGATGTCATTGCCGCGGTAGTGATTGGAATTACCACATCAATCATTCTTGCACTGTGCGCACTTACCAATTTCACGCAGCTTTTCATCCCTGATCAGACAGAACGAAGTGCCATGAATCTGTACCTTATAGGTCAGGCCTTCGGAATCCCGGCTCTTGTTCTGGGGCAGCAGTTCTTTGCGTTCCTTTCACTTGAAAATCAGACGAAACGTACCATGATGGCCAGTTTTATATGTATCATTACCAACACAATAATGGATGCTGTTTTAGTAGTGTACTTAAAGCTCGGAACTCTGGGGCTCGGGCTTGGAACAGCTCTTGGTATGTGGGGCTTTCTTATTACTATGGGACTGTTTTATTTGTCGGGGAAATCGGAGATGAAATTCCTGGGCAAAGTCTTTTCATTCAGTGATTCAATCCATATCATTAAGCGCGGCTATCCCGGGGCATTGTCGAGATTTGTGGAAATGTTCAGGTGTTTTATCATAAACGCTCTTATATTGACCTATGTGGGAAGCGTTGGACTGTCAGCCTTTGCTGCTGTTAATTCAGTAATGGCTGTTTTTTGGCCACTTCCATATGGAATGCTTGCGGTAACGCGTATGCTGTTTGGAATTACCATAGGTGAACAGGATCGCAGATCCCTGCAGAATATAAATCGGATAGTTCTGGTTAAGTGCACTATTTTTCAGGTCTTAGTAGCAATGCTTATAGTCGCACTTGGAACACCGCTTACTCAAATGTTTTACCGTGATATGAGTGACCCCGTTTATAACATGACACTTATGGGCTTTAGGATATTGCCGCTATGTATGGGATTTTCCGTGTGGTGTCTGCATTTTGGCTGTTACGGTCAGGCTATGCAGAAGAAGGGCCTGTCACATGTACTGCCTATTATGGATGGAGCGGTCTTCGTGATTGCGTGCTCAATATTACTTATCCCGATAATGAAAATGAACGGTCTTTATGTAGCAAATGTTCTTAATGGCGTTTTGTGCTGCTCGTTTATAGTTATATACGCGGCGGCATGTCTTAGGCGCCTTCCGAGGAACCTGGATGAACTATTGGTTATTCCCGATGAATTTGGTGTTTCGGATGACGAGCGAATAGATATCAGTATTACGCAGATTGAAGAAGTGACCGCTATTTCAGAGCAGGTTGTGGATTTTTGCAGAAAGAAAAATATTGATGAAAAGAGAGCTTTTTATGCCGGACTTGCCCTTGAGGAAATGGCAGGAAACGTTGTGGAGCATGGATTTACCAAGGACACCGAAAAGCATTCAATCGATATACGCATAGTGCATAAAAACAATGATATTATCCTTAGAATAAAGGATAATTGCAGAGCTTTTAATCCATTGGAAAGAACTACGATTCTTCAAACAGATGAAATTACAAAGAATGTGGGAATAAGACTTGTAAACAAAATCGCTAAAGAGATGAATTATCAGAGTCTACTGGGACTCAATGTTCTTACAATAAAGATATAATTCCAAGGAGACAATGACGCTATATGTTCATGAACATGAAGAGAGCCAAGCTTACTGCTTGGGGAATGGCAATCTGCTTTTTGCTGGTCCATATTCTTATGATCAACATTTCGCATGAATCAGCCTAATCCAGGAACTGTATCAATCTGTTTTGGAAATCATGGTAGTAGGGCTTCTCGATATAAGCAACATGAGAAGCGCCTTCGATTACTTCCAGTACAGAGTCACCTGGCAGCTCATCAAGGCACGCGCTTATTCTGTCATAGTTAAGATATGGATCGCAGTCTCCGCATATAACAAGTGTGGGGACTGTTATTTTTGAAAGGTCTATAAGTGACTTTGATTTATCAACACAGATATCCCGCCTGCCACCGTTGGGGCTGGTCTCTTTATCATAGTGCCAGGAGCTTGAACAAAAGAGCTCAATGACAACAGGATCTGTAACTTCGTAATTAATGGTACCATCCTCATTTTTTTGAAAATCATCAGCAGCATGTTCCCAGCTGTTATGATGGAAAGACTCAGTTATTTCATATTTACCAACGCCGGAGAGTATCGGTGCATACAAAACAAGCTTTTCTATATGCTCAGGATGAGTAGTCACAAAACGGCCGGTTGTCACGGTTCCCCAGCTCCATCCGAGAAGGTCTATCTTGTTTTGTCCTGACACTTCACATATCTTTTCTACTGCAGCATATATATCTTCTGCTGCGTAATCCGAATCAGGAAGGAAGCCATCAGACACTTCTCCCGATTGTCCAAAGCCTGCTATATCAAGGCGCCATACAGCATATCCTTTTCGTGCAAGAAAACGCACAAGACTGTAATCTTCATAATCAATATCAAATTCGTGGGATGAATAGGTGACGCCGTGAATTAGAAGAATATTCTTATTGGCTTTTGTGCTTTCTGAAGTCATACAATCCAGATGCAGGGCGATACCGTTTCTTTCAAGCGGAACTTCTTTATAGCTATATTCCACAGCAGCTTCAGGAGTTTTAGTGCCAGCACTGTTTTTGTTAGTAATTCCGCAGCCTGCAACCGCTGTGATACATAAAAATAGCATCACTATAAAAATCGATATTTTTCCGATATTCTTATTGTTTTCAAATTTGGACTTATATGTTCTCATATTATGCTCCTTCAAAAATAATTATAAAGTTATTTGGTTTGCGAACAATGCGGATTAACGGTGAATAATCTAAAATTTTTCTAAATTTAGTTATGATGAAGTCAGGAGATTATGGTTATTTAAGAAAAACTTTAGAAAATGTGACACTATTTATGATGCAGTCTGTCTTATAATAATTTGAGTAAGACAATTCCTTGGTGAGAGGAGGATATCATGAGTAGATTTGACAAAAGATTTTTAGCATTGTTTTGTGGAATACTGATAACGGCAGCAGGCTGTGGTAATTCAGAGCCTCTCGTTGGAAGTGATGCAGTACCTGAAGCGGAAGTCGAAACGACAGAGGTTGTTGATGGCGAAACTGCAAAAGCATCCTCCGTTGCTGATGCGTCGGAGAAGCTTCCTGTTTATGAATATCCTGACAAGACGTCGCTTCTCTATGAAGTGAATAAATATCTTATAGAAAATGTTGCGACTAATTATGAACCTGCAGATGTCAGCATACCTGTTATTACTGTAACTACTACAGATGACAGCAACCCGGATGACATTGTTGTATACGGTGATTTCTATATTGATAATTACAATCTCAACGTAAATATTCTTGAGTGTGAATCAGGTGGTGATTATCCCGGAGCAATGCACCTTAAGAAGACTGACACAGGCTATGAAGTTACTTCCTTTGATGTATGCAAGGATGGTAGCAGCTTCGATTCCAGTGCTAAGGAGATTTTCGGAGAGCATTACGACGATTTCATGAAGGTGTTCCAGACAATACAGGGAACAAGCAGAGAGGAACAGAGAAAGCAGATTATTTCCGAGTATGTTAAGACAAATAATCTCTCAATCACTGCTTTCCAGGACTACGGATGGGATCCGGTTATGCTGGATTAAATAAGATATTATTTGTGGCTTTAGTAAAGTCCGCTCATATAAAATAATATGTGACAAAAAAGGCAAAACAGGCAGCAAAAACTGTCTGTTTTGCTCTTTTTTTATGGAAATTTAAGTTTGGTGATACGACTTTATTTCCACTTAATATTGTTATTAAAAATTTCAGAATATGTTACGTTTAGTGATATTTTTTTTCAAAGCACCTCACGTATAATATTTTTAGAAAACTAAGTCAGGAACAACCTCCTATCACCAGAGAGGCGACCTCGGCAATGATGTTATCCGTGATCTGATGGCTGTTACACCTGAGGCAACTGGTACAAAATATTAAAGAATGAAGAAAACTTCCGGACGAAATAAATACATATTAGTTCAGTATGGAAACTTGTTTGTTCTGGCCTTTGCTATCATGGCTGTTGTGGTGGCAGTTCTTGCCCTGCGTGGCTTTAGACAGCAGGCCAGAATAAGCGAGAGTGAAACTGCGTATTCACAGGCGCAGCAGACAGAGGAATACATCGAGACCTTTAAGGCGTATCCATTCCTTTTGGAATATTGGCATGAGCATAAGGATGAGCTGTCGGAAAGTGACGATGTGATGCTGGAATTCATGAAAAATCCTGCAGCCATGTTTGAAGAATTCAAAGTGTCTTCTATATATGATTTCACTATGGAAGACGTAGAGAACATGGATGATGGACAAAAGCGTAAGATAGCATTACTCAGTTACTGGATAGCGGTTGATCACTTTACGTTCATCAATGATACGGAGAAGGATACCCTCGATGGTCCAATGCTTACTACGGCCAATGAAGACCGGGAATACTGCGTGCTTATCAACACCTCTGAGAATCCGATTCCCACAGGGGATAATCTGATCTTTAAGCAGGCTCAGAAGATTTATAATCCTGAGAAGGAAATAGAGGATGTTGATGACAGTATTTTCTATATTGAAGATAATGAGGGCGGATATTTTACAGGAGTGCTCTATCCTGTGAAATATGAGGATAAGCTGATAGGACTTATAATCATTGAGCTCCGGGAGGCTTATCTTAAGGAGACCAGTTTTAACTACACCAATACTCTGCTTATAATAATTGTCTTTTTGTCATTTTGTATGTGCGGATTCTTGCTGGAAAAAACCAATCGTGCTGTCATTAAGCCGATTACTCAGATCCAGCAGGGACTTAGAGAATACACCAATAATCTGAATTCTCTTACAGTGATCAGCAAGATGAGAAGTATAAAGAGCAATAATGAGATAGGAAGACTTGCCGATGATATAGCTGCTCTTGCCGAAAGGGTTGCTAAATACGAGGAAGAGAAAAGCGCACATATTGCAGAACAGACAAAGATAAAGGCTGAGTTAAATGTAGCTAACAATATCCAGCGCAAAATGATACCGGACAGCTTCCCTGACAGGGACAGAGAGAAGAGATTTGATATCTATGGAATCTTAGCTCCCGTAAAGGAGATTGGAGGAGATATATACGATTTCTTCTTTGTTGATGATGACCATCTGGTGCTTATGGCAGCTGATATTACAGGTAATGGCATTCCTTCCGCACTTTTCATGATGGAAGCAAGGACGCTGATTAAGCTCAAGGCAGAGGAGGGGAAAACTCCTTCACAGATTCTTACCGAGGCCAATGACTGGATAATCGGACAGAATGAGGACAATATGATCATTTCACTCTGGATGATGAAAATCGAGCTTTCGACAGGAAGAGCTCTTGAAGCCAATGCAGGTTATGAGAATCCGGCCTATGCCAAGGGCGGTGGCAAATTCGAATTTATAAAGAATAAGCATTCAGTGGTTCTTGGAGCGGTTGATGGAGCAACATTTAAAGAGACGGAATGGAAGCTTGAGCCTGGAGATAAACTGTTTATTTACTCAGATGGTGTTATTGATGCGACCAATCACCACAGACAGTTCTTCGGAGCAGAGAAGCTTCTTGAAACGTTAAACGAGGTCAATGACCTTGATCAAAAGGAAATTCTGGAGCATGTAAAGGGTGGTATAGAGAAGTTTATCGGGAAGGTTCCGTTATTTGACGATCTTACAATGATGGGGATTACATATTGGGGTTCTAGCGATGCAAAAAAAGAGTAAAGGAGAGATGCAATATGAAAAGATTTTGTAAATGTTGTTTTTCGCTTTTTTGCGGAGCACTTATAACGGTAACCGGCTGTGGGAGCAGCGCACAGGTATTGCCAGCTAGGGAGATGATGCATGAAAAGACTGCAGTGATCAGTGAGGATCTGGTTGCAAAGGCATCCATCCCCGAAAAGAAATCCACCGTTACACTTCCTGCTTACGAGTATCCGGAGAAGGATTCCGTTCTTTATGCGGTAAGTAATTACCTTATAGATAAGCTTGGAAGTCAGTATGAGAAGGCTGATGTATGCATCCCTGTTATTTATGACATTTTCATAGATGAGAGTAATAGTGATGATATCCGTGTTGGTGGAGATTTCTGGATATTTAATTACAATCTTAAGGATGACACATTGGAGACTGATTCCTGCGGAAACTATCCCGGACTGATTCATCTGAAGAAGTCAGGTAGTGACTATGAGGTTACAAATTTTGAGATACTTGAGGAAGACGAAGAATTTGACGCTAAAGTAAAGGGAATATTCGGAGATTACTACGAAGCCTTTATGTCAATCTATTCAGATGCAGATGGCAGAGAGGATATCAGAAGACAGGTTATCGCCGAATATGTATTCAGTAATGAGCTTCCTATAACCCAGTATCAGGATTATGGCTGGGATCCGATTCTGCTTGGCGACGGCAAGGGCTATGATGGCTATGATGATTTTGTTCAGGAGCAGGCAGGAAAAAAGGAATTCAAGGATTTTGATGAGATTATTGCGAGCCTCAAGGAAGGACAGGGCTATACAACAATTAATCTATATGGAAGCGATGTGGATTTTCTTGTGGTAACCGATATGGTTTTCCAGGCGGATAATTCAGCTTACGAAGCATCTCTTTACACCGATATAGGCTTTGGACCTTATCAGCTTACTACTGTTTCCGGCAATGGAAGCGCATACCCTCTCAGATATGAAAAGGGCATCCTCTATGCAGGAGACAATCACGAGTATATTTCCTACTTCTCATTTGAAAATGAGGAAACGGTAGGAGTTATGGTAAAGGATTGTGTTACTGATGGCGATGCAAAGGGAGAGTATTCAGGTTTCTTAAGAGAAGATAACTCCTACGACAACGATAAGGAATTTACCGGAGGTCGTGAGGAATTTGAGAAGCTTTTGACTGAAAGAGAGGAACATCCCGTATTGGAGTTTACAGCTATTAAGTAATTACTTGCATTAGAAGAACGTATTCTTTCGAAAACCTTGAAAACACTAGTTTTGGAAGTTTCAATATCTATTTTTTACAAGAATAATCAGATTTTTTTGACACTTATGACTAAAAAAGGCTTAAATACGGAAAAATTCGACATTATTTGCTAAAAAAGGCTTGTTTTTCAGCATTTTGGGTGCTAGTATAGTCAATGTAGTTAAATTTTCTTATTATTGGAGGAAAAATAATATGAACAAGACAGAATTAGTAGAAGCAATTGCAAAGGAGACAGGTCTTTCTAAGAAGGATTCTGAGAAGGCTGTAAAGGCTTTCGTTGACGTTGTTTCAAAGCAGCTTAAGAAGAAGGATAAGGTTCAGCTTGTTGGCTTTGGTACATTCGAGACCACAAAGAGAGCAGCAAGAACAGGTAAGAACCCTCAGACTGGCGAGAGCATCAAGATTCCCGCTTCTGTAGCTCCTAAGTTCAAGGCTGGTAAGGCTCTTAAGGATCTTGTTAATAAGAAATAATTAAAACTTCAAATAGAAAGCCGGTAGTCATCTGACTACCGGTTTTTTATTATAAAAATATTATTTTTTATGTCGCCTTTTTTGTCTCTGATTCGTATTAATATATAGAGAACAGGAGGTGAAAGTAAATGGGATGAAAGAAATAGAAGAGATTTTTAAAAATGCAACATTTACCGATGAATCGCATAAAGCCCGCTTGCGAGCCCAGCTGTTCAGTGAAAATATAGTAGCGTATAACACTTATGGAGGTGGAAAAATGTCTGACGAGAAGAAATTACAGGATGCAAACTTAGCAAATGAGCTTTCTGATGATGATCTTGATAATGCAGCCGGTGGATTGGCTTTTGGTGTAATAGCAGGTGATCTTGTTATGAGATCAAAAACTCCTGTTATAGCACAGGATTGTGTTTTAAGACCTGAACAGCTTAAACAGAATACACTTTCCGGAGGCCCTCAGAGAAGACCTAACGACACTACAATTTGCTAAATTTAATTGAATAAATGACCATTTAAAGTAGAAACCTTGCATATTTCCCAGTAAATATGCAGGGTTTTATTTTTTTTATGAAATATTCTTACATAGTTTATAAACGGAAAATCGTCATACTGTACAATAAAAGTGGTATATCGTGTCGAAGGAGGATGACTTATGGAAGGTAATAAGATTTTCAGAGAAAAAAGTATAGAACGTGTATCTTCTCCTGAACAGTTAAACGATTACATCCAGGTTACTACGCCTTCGATCTGGATTATTTTGCTTGCGGTTATAGTACTTTTAACCGGAACTCTCATATGGGGAATTTTTGGTGAGATCCATGTTAATACCGAAGCTGGCGAAAAGACTGTTGCTCCTATTACGTGCATTCTCAATTGAGAAAGGAATTTCGTATGAGCATGGGCAGTAATAAAAGAATTAAAATGCCTGTAGAGAAAGGGGTTGCGAAGGTTCCGGTGGTGATGCAGATGGAAGCACTGGAATGCGGCGCAGCCAGCCTTGCTATGATCATGGCATTTTATGATAAATGGATTCCGCTGGAGCAGGTACGAGAGGACTGCGGCGTATCCCGTGATGGCTCTAAGGCCGGCAATATTGCAAGGGCTGCCAGAGCTCATGGGTTTAATGCCAAGGGCTATCGCTTTGAGATAGAGACTCTTAGGGAAAACGCCACCTTTCCCTGCATTGTTCACTGGAATTTTAACCATTTCATAGTTCTTAAGGGCTTTAAGAACGGAAAAGTATATATTAACGATCCTGCAAGAGGTGATGTGGTCCTTACAGACGAGGAGTTTGATGAGGGCTTTACCGGCGTTACGATTCTTTTTTCTCCCGGAGAAGGGTTCGAGCCATCCGGTGAGAAGAAGAGCATGATAGAGTTTGCAAAAAAGAGACTCGAGGGAACGGGGGTAGCCTTTGCATTTGTAGCAATTACCACATGTACGGCATCGCTTTGTCTCCTTATTGGTGCCGGATTAGCAAGGTTCTTCATGGATTATATGCTTCCGGGCACTAATCCGGGGCTTGTAAATGTGTTCTTGCTCTTTTTATCTGTGATCACAATGGTCCACATAGTTGTGTTGTGGATTTGCGCCATTTATTCCCTTCGCATCAGCGGTAAGTTTGATGCGGTAGGGAATGCCACTTATTTCTGGCATGTACTTAGGCTTCCGATGAAGTTCTTTTCACAGAGAATGGCCGGTGACATAGAGCAGAGACGTCTTACAAATGCGGTCATAGCGGATGTCCTTGTTAACACCTTTGCTCCGCTCCTTATAAATGCCGCGATGCTTGTGTTCTACCTGCTGTTCATGATCAATTATTCGGTGGTCATGACTCTCGTAGGTGTGAGTGCGGTTTTCATAAATCTGTTCCTGTCACACCTTATCAGTGCCAGGAGAGTGAATATAACCCGCGTACAGATGCGTGATATGGCAAAGCTCTATTCAACCACTGTATCCGGAATTGAGATGATAGAGACCATTAAGAGCAGCGGCGCAGAGAACGGCTTTTTCAGAAAATGGGCAGGCTATCAGGCCAGTGTGAATGCGCAGAATGTTAAGCTTTCAAAGCTGAATGCCTACTTTGGAAATGTGCCTTTTATTATCATGACGCTGACCAATAATCTGATCCTTATAATGGGCGTTTACATGGTCATGACTGGAAGATTTACAGCAGGTACAGTGCTGGGCTTCCAGGGACTTTTTGCACAGTTCCTTGTTCCCGTGGAGTCATTTATAAATGCCGGTCAGAGTCTTCAGGAGATGCGTACCGAGATGGAGCGTATCGATGATGTTATGGAATATCCACTGGATCCTTCGGTTGTTAAGGAAAAGGTGGATGACACTATTGATGCATCAAAGGGTAAGCTCTCCGGCAGGCTTTCAATGAAGGGCGTTACCTTTGGCTATTCAGATTTGATGCCGCCGCTTATTCAGGACTTTAATCTGGAGCTTTATCCCGGGAAAAGCGTTGCATTTGTGGGTGGCTCCGGCTGCGGAAAGAGTACCTTGAGTAAGCTTATTTCAGGACTGTATCAGCCCTGGGAAGGTGAGATATTATTTGACGGCGTTCCCGCTGAAAAGATAGACAGAAGCGTTTTTACATCCTCAGTAGCTGTCGTTAATCAGGAGGTAATCCTGTTCGAGGATACGATCGCCAACAATATCAAGATGTGGGATCAGTCCATAGAAGATTTCGAGATGATCCTTGCTGCCAGAGATGCCCAGATACATGAGGACATCATGCAAAGGGACGGCGGCTATCAGTATAAGATGACGGAGGGTGGCCGGAACTTTTCAGGAGGTCAGCGTCAGAGAATAGAGATAACGAGGATTCTTACTCAGGATCCGACGCTTATCATTATGGATGAAGCAACCAGTGCCCTTGATGCACAGACGGAATACAGCGTTGTAAAGGCGATCAAGGACAGAGGAATTACAAGTGTGGTAGTTGCCCACAGGCTTTCTACCATAAGGGACTGCGACGAGATCATAGTGCTTGATCACGGAATGGTCGTAGAACGTGGAACACACAGTGAACTGATGGCGAAGAATGGTTTGTATACTCAGCTTGTTACCAGTGAGTAATCGGGGAGCTTTTATATGAGCTGGTTTGATGAACAAATTAAAATACGTGAAAACGCCGACATGGAGGCCTTCGAGGATTCATGTCTTAGAATAGCGGGTTCCGTTATGGGAAAAAGCCTGACTGCAGCTCTCCATGATGAGAGGCAGCAGGCTAAGGACGCTATCGGTGAGGTGCTTAAATACTACCACGTGGCAGAAAGAGAGATTCCCGAAAAGCTCACTTCTCTTGAGGATATTCTGGAATATCTACTGCGACCAAATGGAATGATGATAAGGGAAGTGACTCTTAGAGAAGGCTGGAGAAAGGCTGCCTCCGGTGCCATGCTCACCACCCTAAAGGGCAGTAATACGCCCCTTGCGCTCATCCCGGCAGGTATGTCCGGCTATAAATACAGAGATGCCGAGACGGGAAAATATGTAAGGGTTACGGCAGCAAGGGAGAAGCAGATAGCCACTGATGCTATAGCTTTTTATAAGCCCTTCCCCGTGAGGAAGCTGGGGATGAGAGATGTGATCTCTTATATTTGGGCAAATATTGATAAGGGAAGTCTGTACGCATATTTAGGGATTTTTACCCTTATAGCTCTGCTTGGACTTATTGTTCCTTATATTACAAAGAGCATGTTCGCAGACGTTGCTGTGTCAGGAAACATGGTAGCTCTTATAGCAATTTCGATATTTATGATAAGCGTATCTCTTGGAAGAATGCTGTTTGGAACGATTCGTGATCTTTTCCTTGAGAGGATTGCCCTTAAGCTTGATCAGACCGTTGAAGCTGCCACCATGATGAGAATTCTTGCACTTCCTACGGGGTTCTTTGGGAACTATGCATCGGGTGATCTTAGCACAAGAATAAACTACATGAACCTCCTTGTTACGCAGCTTATTAACATAGGACTTTCAACAGGACTGACGGTGCTTTTGTCCTTTATATACATAATTCAGATATTTACCTTTACGCCAACGCTGGCTGTTCCGGCGCTCACCGTTACGCTTCTTATCATCATAGTTACGGTTATGGCGGTTGTTGTAAGCACAGGCATAAACCGCGTTCAGATGGAGCTTGCTGCCAAGGAGAGCGGTCTTGCGTATGCGCTTATTGCAGGTATTGAGAAGATTAAGCTTTCGGGTGCTGAGAGACGTGCCTTTGCAAAGTGGGGCAGAGCGTACTCCGAGCAGGCTGTTTATAAATATGATCCGCCGCTTTTCGTAAAGACAAGCTCAGTTCTGATAACGGCGATTTCTCTTATCGGAACTGTGATCATATACATGATAGCCATAAAAACTCAGGTCAGTATCCCTGAGTACTATGCCTTTGACTCAGCCTTTGGAATGGTGAGTGCTTCCTTTGCAACCTTCTCCGTTATGGTTACATGTGTTGCTCAGATAAAGCCTATTCTGGAGATGGTAAGGCCTATCATGGAGACTGTTCCCGAAGTCGCAGAGGATAAGCCTGTTATAGAAAGGCTAACCGGAGCAGTTGAGGTTAATAACGTAACCTTCAGATATGATGAGGACGGACCGCCTGTACTAGATAATCTGAACCTTAAGATCAAGCCGGGTCAGTACGTTGCGATCACTGGGAAAACCGGCTGCGGAAAGTCAACGCTTATGCGTATTCTGCTTGGCTTTGAGACTCCTCAGCGAGGTGCCATTTATTACGACGGCAAGGATATAAAGAGTATCGACCTTAAATCCCTCAGAAGCAGGATCGGAACTGTTATGCAGAACGGTTCACTTTTCATGGGAGATATTTATGCAAATATAGTTATCTCCAATCCTGAGCTTACTCTGGATGATGCCTGGGAAGCGGCTGAGCTTGCCGGGATGGCAGATGATATAAGACGTATGCCCATGGGAATGTTTACGATGATAGCAGAGGGCGCCGGCGGAATATCAGGCGGTCAGAAGCAGCGACTTATGATAGCAAGAGCTATCGCACCAAAGCCTAAGATTCTGATGTTTGATGAGGCTACAAGTGCCCTTGATAACATCACTCAGAAGCAGGTGTCGGATTCCCTTGAGACACTTAAGTGTACAAGGATTGTTATCGCTCACAGACTTTCAACCATTAAGAACTGCGACAGGATTATCGTGCTTGATGGCGGAAAGATTATTGAAGATGGAACCTATGACGAACTTATGAAGCTGAACGGATCTTTTGCGGAGCTTGTTAAGAGGCAGCAGGTAGAAACAGATGAAGGATAAAATGCCATTTGAAGAAGTTTATAGTTCTTGCTACGACAGGGTATATAAGAGTGTGTACATGCGCATTCTTGACCGGGAGAGCACTGAGGATATCGTACAGGACGTATTTATCAAGGCTATGAATGCCTATGACACTTACGATCCTGAGAAGGCCTCGGTATTCACCTGGATTTCCAGGATTGCGACTAATACTCTTACGGACTTTTTCAGGAAGGATAAATCGGACAAGTTAGTTTCATACGATGTATATTTAGAGAACGGCTTTGACCCCGGGGCAGAGGATCCGGAGCTCGACAGACTGTCAGATGATTACAGCAAAGAGGCGTATATCATACTTAAAGCTCTGACGGACGAGGAACGAGAGCTGTTAATGCTCAGGTTTGGTATGGAGCTCTCCTACGGTGAAATTGCAGAGCGCATCGGATCAAATGAAAAGGCAGTCGCCAAGCGCATGCAAAGACTTCTGACAAAATGCAAAGAAATGAGGGATAAGGGATGAGCGCAAGCAATAAAACTTCAAAGGATTTATTGAGTAAGCTTTTCTTTAATATGCTTCCTGTTCAGATTCTGATATTTGCCATGGGATCCATAAATTCCATCGTCGACGGTGCCATGGCAGGAAGATTTATCGATGCAGCATCTGTCGGAGTTATTGGACTGTTCTATTCCGTGGTTCGGCTTATTTTGGCGATAAGCTCAGTATTCTTAGGAGGAACCTCAGTACTGTGCGGAAGATATATGGGAAAAGGCGAGATGGATAATACGGAAGGTGTTTTTTCATTAAACCTGACCATTACTGTAATAACAGGTCTTGTCTTCACGGGCGTATGTCTTGGAGCTCCTTCTCTTGTCGCGGATATTCTTGGCTCAAGCGAGGAACTTAAGCCCAGTCTGATGACATATATTGTCGGTTATTCCTTTGGTGTTCTTCCAATGCTGCTTTCTGACCAGTTGGCATCATTTCTTCAGCTGGAGAGACAGAACTGGATCGGATATATCGGAGTAGCCGGAATGATAATCTCAAACGTTACTCTTGATGTACTTTTGGTAGCTGTTTTTAAGCTTGGAGTCTGGGGCCTTGCCCTTGCTACCTCCATCAGTAATACAATCTATCTGTTTATTCTTTTACCTTATTATTTTACTTCCAAAGCGCAGCTTCACTACAGCTTTAAAAAGGCTAAGTGGAGTGATCTTGGGAGCCTTATCGGTATAGGCTTTCCCGGCGCGCTTCTTATATTCTGTCTGTCCTTTAGAGGAATTGTCATAAACAGAATCCTTCTTAAATATTCAGGTAATGACGGACTTTCTGCCATGGCCTCCTTTAGCATGGTCAGCGGAATGTTTATCGCATATTGCCTTGGAAACGGATCTATTGTTCGCATGTTTGTCAGCATCTTTGTGGGAGAAGAGGATAAGTATTCCATCAAAAAGGTTATGAAAATAGTTATGACAAAGGGTTTGCTTATCAGCATAGTATTTGCGGCATTTATTTACATGATTTCACCCCTGCTCACCAGTATATTTTTTGCTGATAAAAATTCCAACGTATACCACCTTACATATCAGCTTTTTGCCATATATGCCTTTTGTATTCCCCTGGTACTCATATGTCAGGTTTTTACCAACTATCTTCAGGCTTCGGGGCATTATATTTTTGTGAATGTTCAGTCGGTATTTGATGGATTCTTTGCCATGGTAATACCTGCCATAATTCTGGCACCTGTTATGGGAACACTTGGAGTATGGATAGCAAACCCCATCGGAATTATTCTGACTATACTGACTGTTCCTGTATATAGCCTTATCTATTGGAAAAGAATCCCCCGGAACATGGATGAGGTATTTTTCTTCAAGCCCAACTTTGGTGTTGAACCCAAGGATTCACTTGATCTTCCGATAAGGGATATGAACGATGTGGCAGACTCCTCCGAGAAGGTACAGAATTTCTGCGAAGAGCATGGTATAGGAAAAAAGGCCTCCATGTACTCGGCTCTGTGTCTGGAGGAGATGGCAGGAAATGTAGTAAGGCATGGTTTTACTGCAGATAAAAAGAAGCACGCTTTGAATATCAGGGTTGTCTACTTAAGAGGCGATGTAATGCTCAGAATCAAGGATGACTGTATACCCTTTGATCCTTCAGAGATGGCAGAGATGGTTGCTCAGAATGAAGAGACTGAAAACATAGGAATCAGGATGGTATACAAGCTTTCCGATGAGGTTACCTATCAGAATCTGTTGGGATTAAATGTCCTTACAACCACTATAAAAGAGGATAACCTTGCATCTCTTGAGGCTAATGATTTCCTTCTTGAGAAGACCCTGCTGAAGCTTGATAAGGATCTTCACAAGAGGTTTAAGGAGGTGGCAATGGTGTCTCAGAACGTCCTTAATAAATACAGGGCAATTTTCCCGGAATATACGGACCATTCCGAGCTTCATAGCCTTACCGTAATCGATTCCTGCAACCATCTGATCGGAGAGAGTCAGGTGAAAAAGCTAAACGCTGACGAAATATATATACTTTTGGTTGCATGCTATCTCCACGATGTTGGAATGGGTATAAGCGAGAAGGATTACGAGGAGTTTAAGGAAAAACTGGGTGGAGATTACTATTTTGCAGACCATCCGAATGATACTAAAGCAGATTATGTAAGAATCTTCCACCATGAGTTCAGTGGACTTTATATTGATAAATACTGGGAGATTTATGATATCCCTTCACCTGAATATGCTTATTGCATTAAGCAGGTTGCGAGAGGACACAGGAAAACTGATCTTTTCGATGAGAATGAATATCCTTCGGATTACAAGCTTCCAAATGGAAATACGGTATGCCTTCCTTATCTTGCAGCCCTGATTCGTATTACGGATGAAATCGATGTGGTTGCAAGCCGCAATCCTATGATACTTTATGATATCAGCACTCTGACAGACGAAGAGGAAATAAATCATAACAAAAGGCTTTTTGCTGTTAAGTCCATGAAGATGACAGAGGAGACCTTCCTGCTACTTGCAGAGGAGAAGGATGAAGCCATCATTAAAGACCTTGAAGATATGGTTGTATCTATGCAGGAAAAGTTGGACTACTGCAGACAGGTTGTGGAGAAGAGAACGCCGTTTAAGCTTACCCAGAAGAAGATACTTCTGAATGTTATCAGGAGATAGAGTAAGCGTGAATGCGAAAGGAGCATAAGATCATGATGATAAAACCTGTTATTAAACGATTGGATATGATTTCATGCGTATTATGCAAAGATGCTCCCTGTAGTGCTGCATGTCCGAATGTGGATCCCGCCAGGGCTTTGCGTGGGATATGGTTTGACAATCAGGACGTGGCAGCGATGAAGCTTCGTGAGAATAATCTATGCGCCGGCTGTGATGCACCGTGTGAAGCTGCGTGTGTAAACAGTGGGAGAGTTCCCATAAAGCAGCTCATGACCGATTTACATGAAAAGGTTCGCCCTGAAGTAGAGATTGCAATACCTGATAATGAAGAGAGACTTAAATGCGATTTATGCGGAGTGCCGATTGAGAATCCATTTTTACTGTCTTCCTCTGTGGTGGCTTCTACATACGATATGTGTGCAAGGGCCTTTGAAGCAGGCTGGGCTGGAGTTTGCTTTAAAACCATCTGTTCACTTGATATCCATGAAGCTTCTCCAAGATTTTCCGCAATCAAGGGAGATAATGGAAGCCTTATCGGCTTTAAGAATATTGAGCAGCTTTCAGACCATAGCGTTGCAGAAAATATGGAGATATTCAGGCGACTTAAGGAAAAATATCCCTCTAAATTTATTCTGGCATCGATCATGGGACAGGACGAGGCTGAATGGGAATCCCTGGCTAAGTGCTGCGAGGAAAACGGAGCGGATGCCATAGAGCTTAATTTTTCATGTCCAAATATGCAGGAGGATGGTCTTGGCTCAGATATAGGTCAGGTGCCTGAACTGGTGGAGAGATTCACAAGGGCTGCAAAAAGAAGCACTACAATTCCTGTGCTTGCAAAGCTTACACCTAATGTTGCCACCATGAGTCCTGCTGCAGAGGCTGCACTACGTGGCGGAGCAGATGGTATCGCTGCGATAAATACCATAAAGAGTATTGTTGGTGTCAGTCCATATACTTTTGTTTCAGCACCGGCTGTAAAAGGATTATCAGCAGTTGGTGGCTACAGCGGAAATGCCGTAAAGCCAATAGCTTTAAGATTTATAGCTGAGATAGGACAGAATCCAAAGCTTAAGGGAATGCATATAAGCGGAATGGGCGGAATTGAAACCTGGAGAGATGCCCTGGAGTTCATTCTGATGGGAGCCGGTTCGATTCAGATCACTACTGCCGTGATGCAGTACGGCTACAGGATAATTGATGACCTTAAGGAAGGCCTGAATTATTATCTTGCCCAAATGGGAATTAAATCCGTGAAGGATATCATTGGTGCAGGCCTTGATACAGTCAGTGATTCAACTGATGTGCTGGAGAGAGACATGATTCTTTTCCCTGCATTTGATCTTGAAAAGTGCAATGGATGTGGAAGATGCGTTATCTCCTGTAATGACGGAGGGCACCAGGCGATCAGATTTGACGACCGAAAGCCTAAGCTTGATGGAAGTAAGTGTGTGGGGTGTCATCTGTGCAAGCTTGTGTGTCCGGAGGATGCAATTGTTGCGGGGAAGAAACGTATTGGAATGGGGAGAAGTGGCTGATTATATGAGGCTCATGGAGTTGGAAAAAGAGCCTCTGGAGGTTGTTTCATGAGAAAAACTGCATGTATTCTGCTGTTGGCTCTTATTATGAGCATGATGGTTGCTTGTGGGTCAAAGAATAGTCAGGATGATGCTTCCATAAGTTCAGGGGGCGGCCCGGAATATAGCACATTTGAAGAACTCTCCGGTAAGACGGTGTCCATGCTTACAGGTGCACCCTTCGAAGAACTGGTGAAGAGCAAGAATCCGGATGTAGGTGGATTTACATCCTTCAACAGTACGCCTGATATGCTTTTGGCTCTGGAATCGGGTAAAACAGACGCTGTCTTAACTAATAACGCAATTGCAGCTTTGGCGGTGAATCGCAATCAGGACCTTGCACTTTTTCCGCAGGAGCTAAAAGGAGGCACGTTTGGGCTTGCTTTTGAAAAGGGAGATGCCCGGTGTGATGACTGGCAGGCGGCATTAGATGCCATTCCTGAGGAAGCTGTGGAAGCAGCCTGGAAAAAATGGACAGGTGCGGATGAAAGCGTCAAAGTATTGCCTGCTCAGGACTGGCCTGGTGCGAATGGAACAGTTCGCGTAGCAGCCTGTGACACGCTGGAGCCTATGAGTTATGTCGGCGGAGACGGAGAGCCGAAGGGCTTTGACCTTGAAATGATCCTGATGATTGCAAAAGAAATGGATATGCATGTGGAGTTTACCAGTATGGAGTTCGCTGCCATATTGGCCTCGGTGCAGTCAGGAAAAGCCGATATTGGGGCGGGATCCATCATAATCACCGAGGAGAGGGCGCAGGCTGTGGATTTCGTTGAATACTATCCTGCGGCCTTTGTGCTGATCGTACGTAATCTTAATGATGCTGCGGTGGAAGTCTCGGATGACGAGAGAACAGATGACGGCATCGCCTCCAGTTTTGAAAAGACCTTTCTTCGGGAAGATCGCTGGAAACTATTCGTTAGCGGTGTGTTGATCACCCTTATAATCACGCTATTATCGATAATATTTGGGACAATCCTGGGATTTGCTGTTTTCATGCTATGCCGTGACGGGAATCCTGCAGCAAATCTTGTTACCCGTTTCTGCCTTTGGTTAGTACAGGGGATGCCGATGGTGGTATTACTTATGATTCTGTATTACATCATCTTTGGAAAGGTGGCTATAGACGGAGTTGCAGTCGCTGTGATTGGCTTCACCCTCACCTTCGGTGCTACGGTGTTCGGACTCCTTAAGATGGGCGTCGGAGCGGTGGATATCGGACAGTATGAGGCTGCATATGCTTTAGGATATTCAAAGCAAAGAACGTTTTTCAAAATAATACTTCCGCAGGCTCTTCCCCATGTGCTCCCTGCCTATAAAGGTGAGATAGTTGGTTTGATAAAAGCTACGGCCATCGTAGGCTATATCGCTGTACAGGATCTGACCAAGATGGGTGACATCGTGCGTAGTCGTACTTACGAAGCATTCTTCCCGCTTATTGCTGTTACTGTCATCTATTTCCTGTTGGAAGCATTGATAGGACTGTTTGTTCTCAGAATCAGTGTGAATTTTAATCCGAAGCGTCGAAGAAAGGAAGATATCCTGAAGGGGGTCAGGACACATGATTAAGATTGAGCATTTGAAAAAAGAATATTCGAATGCCACGCCCTTAAAGGACGTAAGTGTCGAAATCCACGACGGAGATGTGATTTCCGTCATAGGTCCCTCCGGCACAGGCAAGAGTACGCTTATTCGCTGTATTAACCAGCTGGAGAAACCTACTTCAGGAAAAATATGGGTGGATGATCAGGAAATCACAGACCCTAAGTGTGACATAAACAAGGTTCGACAGAAGATGGGTATGGTATTCCAGAGCTTTAATCTGTTCGGGCACAAGACAGTAATAGAGAATATCATGATGGCACCCATGGATCTTCTGGGAAAATCCAAACAGGAAGCCTATGACATAGGCATGCAGCTGCTAAGGACAGTGGGCCTTGCAGAGAAGGCCATGAACTATCCGGATGAACTTTCGGGAGGGCAGAAGCAGCGTATCGCCATTGCGCGGACCCTGGCAATGGATCCGGAGGTGATTCTTCTTGATGAACCTACCAGTGCCCTGGATCCCACCATGGTGGGCGAGGTGCAGGCGGTAATAAAGAATCTGGCGGGAACCGGTAAGACGATGATGATCGTCACCCACGAGATGAACTTCGCCAGGGCAATCTCTAACCGTGTGTTTTTCATGGATGAAGGCGGCATATACGAGGACGGCTCTCCTGAAGAGATATTTGTTCATCCTAAAAAGGAGAGAACCCGTCGTTTTGTACATCAGCTGAAGGTGCTGGAGCTTAACATCGAAAGCCGCGATTATGACTTCCTGGGTATGGCCGGAGAAATCTGGACCTGGTGTGAGAAAAATCAGATTGTACCTAAATTGATAAATCGTGTGCAGCTGACCTTTGAAGAAATCATGGGATTACTGCTTCCGGCTTTGGAAGAACCACGTGTGCATGTGGCAATTGAATATTCGGAAAAGGATGCACAGGCGACTATGACAGTGCGCTACGGCGGTCCGAAATTTGATGTGACATCTCAGAGAGACGAGCTTGCCATAAAAGTACTTAAAAGTGCCATATCAGACATGGCTTATACCTGGGAGGATGAGGCGGAGCTCCACAATCAGGTGGTGCTATACATCAGGGAAGTGTAATTAAGTGTAATTGAAAAGCCGATGACGCTGTGTCATCGGCTTTTATGATAAGTATCTGTCTTATTTGTTTTGAAAAAATATAGATACTATTCTGGTTGATTCGCTTTATAAATTGCTGAGGATATAATTCCAAATAGCAGTAGTTGGTTTAGGGTTATAGTGTATTCCATCTGGTGATATTTCAATATTGCCTTTTACGAAGGTATACAGATCTATGACCTTTACTCCGTGGGAGCTTGCCCATGAAGTGATTTCCTGATTGAAGGCAACCATCTTCGCATCGGGGTAGTTGGCTGTGTCAAAATCCCCGCTAAGGAATGCGTCATTTGTGGGACCTACAGTGCAGATAACAACCTGTTTTCCCTGGTTAAGAAGATTCTGATAAACCTGCTCATAGAGCGCGGCATCGTTATTATCGTTACATCCAAGCCATGAAACCAGTGTATCAAACTCATCCATGCTGTGGCTTCCAAGTACATCTGTAAGGTACGCGCAGTGACAGCCATCTCTTGCAAACACTCTTATTCCGCCGGCGTTTAAGTCATAGACTTCTGAAACATTTCCATCAAACATATCAACGGTTCTGGAATCTCCAACGAAAAAGATATTGCCGTAGCCGGTGTTGTCCTGCTGATTTGCGCTATCATCCTCGGGAGTTTTTTCTTCTGTTTTTCCGGCATCTGATGAGTCACTATCATCGGTGTCTGTATCTGTATCAGCATCAGGTGTGTTGGTGCTTTTGTTGCTGTAATTTGAAGAGTCATCATTGTCGCTGCTATTATCGGCTGAACCACCGCCTAAACCTGAAGCAGGTGAATAGTTGTTGTGGTCTGTGTCAGAGCCGTCATCATCAGAAGAATTATCACCAACTGATGAAGAGGGTCCTCCTCCGAAATCTATATCAGTATCGGATCCATTTGAAGGATCATCACCGCTGCTATTTGAAGGTGTACTATAATCACCGCCGTCATCCGGAATGCTATCATTTGCTGATTCCGGTGCGCTGTCACTTGGAGCAGCTTCCATACTTTCGTATGAAGAAGTAGGAGTCTCCTGAGTCTGTGTGTTAGTGGCGTTACCGCAGCCTGCTATTACAAGACACGCTACCAGCGCCAAAAATTTGCCTTTTTTCATATTGTCTCCTCCATTCTGGTAATTGTTGTCTGAATTTCGAATGTGATTTGTCTTTATATAGTCCCTCTTACGTCAATATTTTTATATTTGTTTGATTGACTTACTGGATTATCGATATATTGTTTAAATGTAAACGCTACCATGAACTCGTTAAGTCAGTATATAGTTTGCAAACTATATAGACTTACTTTTGTGCTTGCTTATTTCCGAAAAGGCAGCAATTTTTCAACCAATCCGGACTTATTTTGTATTACTGACTTAACAGAGTGCTGAGATGTGCAGAAAAACATATACAAACAAACTATAATACGACAAACATTACGTCAATCTTGCAAAAAATCACCCTTCAGACTGAGTTTTCCCAAAAAACTTTCCTAAGTATAACACAAGAATGTGAATTTTACGTCAACTATCCCAATTTCTACCAATTGACGTAAAAGAAATGCCCACAAAAAACCAATACCAACGACATAAAAGAAATTAAGAAAAGAAAATCCCAAAAGCCAAAATATAAAAATAATATTATATATTTATTGGTTTATTGTTTTGAACCCAAAATCTAGTTAAAATAGAAATAGATTTTCTTTTTTAGAATTATCTTATGGCAGGAGGGATTTTGAGTGGACGAATTCATTGAGAGACTTAAAAATGATGAAGAGTTCAGACATGAGCTCAGAGATTTTCTTGCAGGTAAAACTGATGAGATGAATGAAATAATCGACGAGTACAACAAGAAGAGGGACGAACTCGTAATTGGCGCTATCAAGGACTATGCCGCGGAGAATGGCATGAGCATTTCTGATTCTGCGGAATCTAAGAAGAAATGCCGCGAGATATGTGAGTCAGTTCATAAGAGCCAGGTGGAAGAGTACGAAAGTGCCCTTAAGATGCTATTCGCATAATTCGTTTTGTCGGAGGTATATCATGGATAAATTCTTTTTGAAGTTAAAACAGAATCCTGATCTTCGCGCGGGCTTTGGCGCCAAGCTTCATTCTATTGACGGGGAGGTTGCGAGCCTTACGGATGAGCTTAATGATAAGAGAAATCAGCTTATACTTGAGGGAATGTCCGAGTTTGCAGGCACTCATGGTTATAAGCTTAGTCCTGATGAGGTTAAGAAGGCATACATTTCCGAGTGCAGGAAGATTGATGCTGATTATAAGACTTACTACAAGGACTTCTTTATGGAGGGCGTTGTAGACGAGTTCTGAAAATAATAAATGGGAGGGTATGAAAAATGGTTAAAGATGGGAAGGTTTTTGTTGCCAGAGCAGATAATGGGGAGGCTCTGTATCTTTTGCCTAAGATGGCAAACAGACACGGACTTATTGCGGGTGCAACAGGTACCGGTAAAACAGTTACATTAAAAGTACTTGCGGAATCCTTTTCCGATATGGGGGTTCCTGTTTTTCTTGCGGACGTAAAGGGCGACCTTGCGGGCATGATTCAGGAAGGCTCCGGAATGGAGGATAGGATTCAGAGCTTTTCATTAGAGGATACAGGATATGAATATAAAAAGTATCCTGTTACATTCTGGGATATTTTCGGGGAAAAGGGTATTCCGCTGAGAACCACCATTTCCGAGATGGGTCCCATTCTTCTTTCACGTATTCTTGGACTTAATGATCTTCAAAGTGACATTCTTACAATTGCTTTCAAGATAGCCGATGACAACGGCTGGTTCCTTTTTGATACCAAGGATCTGAAGGCTCTTCTTAATGAGCTTTCTGAGAATAATAAGGATTACGCTGCTGACTACGGCAAGATGAGTCCGCAGTCCCTGAGCGCTATTTTAAGAGCGGTGGTTTCTCTTGAGACCCAGGGAGGCGACGTATTTTTCGGAGAGCCTGCGCTTAACCTTACAGACTGGTTTACAACAGACACTAACGGAAAGGGAATGATCTCAATTCTTGATTCCGAGAGTCTTATAAATAACGGCGTTTTATATTCCACCTTCCTTTTGTGGATGCTCTCTGAGCTTTTTGAGACTCTTCCGGAAGTGGGAGATATGGAAAAGCCCAAGATGGTATTCTTCTTTGATGAAGCACATCTCCTTTTCAAGGATACCTCCAAGGCGCTCCTTGCTAAGATTGAGCAGGTGGTTAAGCTTATCCGTTCAAAGGGCGTCGGTGTTTACTTCGTAACCCAGAATCCTAGGGATAT
Organism: Butyrivibrio sp. FC2001; assembly: GCF_000424125.1. Taxonomy (NCBI): domain Bacteria; kingdom Bacillati; phylum Bacillota; class Clostridia; order Lachnospirales; family Lachnospiraceae; genus Butyrivibrio; species Butyrivibrio sp. FC2001. The sequence goes on along the minus strand of NZ_KE384134.1, from coordinate 8,497 downwards.
TCCCGATGGAGTTCTTGCGCAACTCGGTAACAAGATTCAGCATGCGCTTCATGCCTATACTCCCGCTGATCAGAAGGCGGTTAAGGCTGCGGCTGAGTCCTTTAGAGAGAACCCTGATTTTAAGACCTTTGATGTGATAATGGAGCTTGGAACAGGACAGGCTGTGGTTTCCTTCCTTGATGAGGACGGAACACCCGGCGTTGTAAGAAAAGCGTTCATTCTTCCTCCTATGAGTAAGATTGGCGGAATAGATGACTCTGCAAGAGATAACGCTATAAAGGGAAGTCTCCTTTACAGCAAATATGCTAATGCCGTTGACTCTGATTCAGCCTATGAGATGCTTCAGAGAAAGGGCGTCCTTGATGCCGAAGCTGCTGAAAAAGCAAAAGCAGAGGCAGAGGCTGAGAAGGCAAGACTTAAGGAGGAGGCTGCCGCTATAAAGGCTAAGGAGCGTGAGGCAGCTGCTGCTATAAAGGCAGAGGAGCGCAAGAAGCAGCAGGAAGAGGCTGCCAAGAAGCGCGCAGCAAAGTCCGTCGCATCTACTGTCAGCGGAACAGTTGGACGAGAGGTCGGCAAGGCAGCCGGCAAGGGCTTTGGCAGATTCGGAAAGACACTTGGCGGCAATATTGGGGCCAGCCTTGGAAGAGGAATAATCGGAACACTCTTTAAGCTTTAAAATAATCAGACTTGGAGACTTATTAACATTATGTGGTTTTTGATTCCAATAGCATTTTTCATAACGGCAGCGCTGCTGTCAGTGAAATTCAGGGAGAGCATATGTGACACCATTGCGGTGACAGGAGCTATACAGATTCTTTTTCTGTATGTCCTGGCACTCTTCCGTGGGATGAAGTTCATATATGTTTCATCCATTGCAACGATCCTGATCTTCGGCGGACTTTGTCTTGCGGATTTTATGTTCAAAAAGACCCCCGGAGTCAGTCAGAAGATCATACATATAAACCATAACAGACATAGCTTTAAGAGATGCCTTCAGGTCTTTGCAAGGCCTGAGGTTTTCGCGTTTATATTTATCATTGCAGTGGTGACCTTCCTTACAAGGAATCAGATTTTTACATGGTGGGATGATATCAACTTCTGGTCATCGGATGCAAAGCAGCTCTATTATCTGAATGGCTTTCCCGGAAAATATGGAAATGTATCTCCTGAGTTTGGAGATTACCCTCCGGTGACCTCCATTTTTAAGTGGATATTCCTTGAGATCAGTTCTAAAAAGTACAGGGAAAGTCTTCAGTTTGCAGGCTACTACACACTGAATTTTGTATTTCTTATGCCGATCGTTAAGGGAGTCAGCACCAAGCTTGCGGCTCCTGCAACCTTCCTGGCATTCATGCTTCCCGGAATCATCAACGGAATCATCTTTTACGGAACACCCGCGGACATTACCATGGGTATTGTCTACGGTGCTCTTTTGTATGCTATCTGGGATAAGGACGGACATCAGAACATCTTCTATTATGGAAGGATTGCGCTCTACACAGCGGTTCTTTTGCTGACCAAATCCGTTGGAATCGAGTGGGCTGTTTTCGCTCTTATTTTCTTCTTTATGACCAATCCCGGAAAGGGAAGAAGAGCATCAAAGGTAAAGGGCATCTGCCTTGCAGCACTTTTTGCAGCGACCTTTTACGGAAGCTGGCTCCTGTTCTGCTTTATTAACAGAAGAGTTGCCAAGGCTACAGGCCTTGGAATAAGGATGGCTACAGGCTCCTACGTTGTACCTGCCAACGCCGCTCAGAAGGCGTGGTATTTCTTCCTGGGACTTTGGACCATGCCCATGCATGCAGACCATAACGTCACCTTTGATATGCCCATCGGAGTGATGATCGTCCTTATTTTTGCAGCACTTATTCTGATGATTAAAAAGGAGATCATTCCTCACAGAGAGAGGAAGAGATTTGCTCTTTTCTTTGTGCTTTCAGGAATAATCTCTTATGGAATTATTTTCATAGCACACATATCTCTGTTCCAGGCTGAGGATCAGTACCTTGATGCCTTCGCAATGACTAATTCTCTTGCAAGATACGGCGCACCCTTTACCATGGGAAGCATGTATCTTCTTATGGGCGTTGCCCTGACCTATGCAGGCAGCAAGAGGGCTGTCGAGGAAGCAGGGAATCCTGACCATGATGATTACTGGAAGAACAAGAGGAATATCATTTATATTCTTATCATACTTTTTGTGCTTCTAAATGCGGACTATGTGGGCACCTACAATTCTCTTTACGGATATCGAAAGACCCTTGAGGAGAAGGCTGCTTATAATGCGGATATGATTGATGATGGCGGTCAGCGCTTTATTGAGGCTCTGTACGGACACAGGGTTCTCTGGGGACACCGCGTACTGAACCTTCGAAGCGGCGATCCGGGACATTGGGTTCACGATACATATTTAAGTAAAGAAGTTTCCCCTGTTCCCGCAGTTTATGATACACTTACTGAGTCTGATGATGCCATTACATTGACAGATAAGATAAGAAAGAGCCATGCGGAGTATGTTTTTTCTGAGTCTGCACAGCTCTATGATAAGAATGCCTTTTCAGGATTTATGGAAAATGGCGAAGAATTTGAATTTTGGAAATTATATAAGGTAGAGGATACCGGAGATAGCTTAAAGCTCATACCGGTGTACCTGTACTGATATGGAGTTACTAATCTTAAAACATGAGTGCAACAGTACCGATAATAATACCGGCCTACGAGCCTGATGAAAAATTAATAAAGCTTTTGTCTGAGATAAATACGGCAGGCTTTTCACCGATAATCGTTGTAAATGACGGCTCTGACGATGACGTCTACGGTGGCATTTTTAAAAGAGCCGAAAATGACTATGGCGTTATAGTCTTAAAGCACGCAGTCAATATGGGAAAGGGCAGAGCGTTAAAGGATGCGTTTAATTACTGTCTCGTTGAGTACTCTGACCTTGTGGGTGTTATCACCGCCGATGCGGACGGACAGCACACCACCACTGATATAGGCCGCGTCAAGGCGGAGCTTATGGAGTATCCGGACAGCCTTATTATGGGCTGCAGGGATTTCGATGAGAGTGGCATTCCTGCCAGATCCGTTTTTGGCAATAAGACTACCAGCAGAGTCATGAAATCCCTTGCGGGTGTCCACGTATCCGACACACAGACAGGGCTCAGGGCTATTCCTGCCAATTTCATGAGATATCTTTTAAATGAAAATGGTGAGAGGTTTGAATTTGAGACCAACATGCTCCTTGCTACCAAGGCTGAGGGAGTTCCCATCAGGGAGGTGGATATTCAGACCATCTATATCGAAGAGAATAAATCCAGCCATTTTCATCCTATCAGGGATTCCATCAGAATTTATGCAGTGTTTGGCAAGTTCATAGTTTCATCGTTGTCATCAAGCCTTGTTGACATGCTGATGTTTGCTCTGTTCTGCAGAATATTCAGAAGAGTACAGGGCCTTCCTGTGGGATACATCATGCTCTCCACCATTTTAGCGAGAGTCGTATCCGCCACCTACAATTTCAGTGTGAATTACAAGGTGGTATTTAAGGGAACCGAGAACAAGTGGATGAGTGCGGTGAAGTATGCCGTTTTGGCAGTTATGATCGTTCTCCTCAGCGGCTACGGAGTTACCTATATTTACAGATTTTTCCCCGGCGTTCCGGAAGTGCTGGTAAAGATACCTGTTGACTGTATCCTGTTTTTGCTTAGCTTCTGGATTCAGCGCGAGTTCGTATATAAATAGAAATGGAGCAATATGAGACCGACACCCAGAAAAAAATCAAAAACCTACAACCTTGGAATGATGGCGCTCCTGTTTCTGTGCGCTATTTACATAATAATCTATCCGCACATCATAGCACCCAATCAGGCGAAGACTGAGGATGAGCCTGCAGAGAGCTCATCCTATGAGAAGGTTGAGAACGCAGCGGAGGTTATAACCGGTACGGATGAAGCGGCGACAAGTGCAGCCGAGGCAGCTATTGCAGCTATTGAGGAGAAGGAGAAAATCTCAGCTTCCGCCACCTACAGCTTTAGGAGCGATGAGAAGCTGAGAAGCCACTTTGAAAAGCATGGCCATGAGATGGGATTTTCTACTCAGAAGGAATACCTTGACGCAGCCAATGCGCTTATAAATAACCCCGAGGCCCTTCATAAGACAGAGGCAGAGGACGGGGATGCTATTTACTATCTGGAATCCACCGATGAGATAGCCTTTGTATCGACTGACGGATATATCCGTACCTACTTTATTTGTTCGGGAAAAGACTATTTTGAGAGACAGTAGAATTATAAATTAATTATAAAGAGGAGAAATCTTTATTTAGTAAAAATTAACAACTGTATTTCGTCTATTCTGATAAAATAATATGTGTGGAAAAGTTTTGTAACTGCGATCATATATTTTCTTATTCAGGAGGACATTATGGATAAATATCAATTCTCCCGTGCCAATCAGCGAGCGTATGCGGTATGCCTTATTATTGTGTGTACCTGTGCACTCGCCTTTATTATTGAGGGGGTTACTCAGGGCTTTTCTGGAGGCAGAATACTTGAGCTTGTATCTGTTGCCGTCAGCATAGCTGTTATGAGTGCCGGCGTTACAAGATTCAAGGAGGAAAAGCTCGGCTCGGTTCTTATTATGATTGGAGCTACAGTTACCTTCATAATCGTTATGCTCGTTGAAAACCAGCTGTTCTATGTTATGTTCGGACTTCCGATCCTCGTATGTGCCGTTATCTATATGAACAGGCGTATCATAATCGGAGGAAGCACAGTAATCTTACTTATGTATGTTATCTGCGCTTTCCGTGTTATGGCGAGACAGGATAGGGGCATGACAGAGATCGTCCTTTCAGGAATTGCCACAGTACTCCTTATCATGTCAGCATATTTTGCTCAGAACCTCCTGTACACCTTTAATGAAGAGCATTTTTCAACAATTGAAGAACACAATCAGGTGCAGGAAGCTGCAAGCAAGGATATGGGTAAGGTTGCACGCAGAATTGCCAAGCACTTCGATCAGGCCCAGGGCAGTATAGCAGAGCTGGAGTCCATCATTGAGAATACCTCTAATGGAATGAAGGATATTGCCGGATCTACAGAGAGCACAGCTAATGCCGTTACCGATGAGGCTCAGAAGGTTGCAGAGATCAGAGAACAGACACAGGTTGCTGATGATCAGCGCCAGCAGATGATCGATGCTTCTGCCAGCACCAAGGAAACCATCGCAGAGGTTGCAAAGACAATCGAGGTTCTGCGTGACAAGGCAAGAGGCGTTCGCTCAGCCAGCCAGATTACAGCAGAGTCCACCAAGGCCGTTCTTAATAAGGTGGAGGATGTACAGAAGATCCTGGGATCCATCATGGCGATTTCAAAACAGACAAACCTCCTTGCTCTGAATGCATCAATTGAGGCAGCAAGAGCAGGTGAAGCAGGAAAAGGATTTGCGGTAGTTGCTGAGGATATCAGACAGCTGTCAGAGCAGACCAACAACGCTTCAAATGAGATCACAAAGATTATCGGAGAGCTTACCGAGGATGCCAACAAGGCTATGGAAAGTATCGATAATACCGTTGAATCCGTTGAACTTCAGAATGAAGTTATCCGTGATACAGCACAGGCCTTTGAAACCATCGACAGCAATGTTGAGGATCTCATTGGCAAGATCGAAGAGATCGGAAACAGCATGGAGATGATCAATAACTCTACAAATGAGATCAATGATAGTATCTCCAATCTGTCTGCTACCAGCCAGGAGGTTGCAGCCCTCTCCAGTGACGGACTTAAGAATGCACAGAATGCTGTTGAGAAGTTTGAGAACTTCAAGGATTCACTTGATGGTATTTATAAGGAAGCTCAGAGACTTAAGGAAATTAATTTTGATTCCGACGATTCCGATGATGATTAATGAGTAGCAGGAAAAGGAGGTTTTTATATGAGAGTATTATTTGCAGCCGGACGTGTTCGTGAGGTTACCGATGTGGAAGTAGTAGGAATGGATGTCGGTGATGGACAGATCATTGGAACACAGGTGAACTTTATCATGGCAAACGGTAATAAGATAGAGTACATTTACAGTCAGGGCGTTCCGATCGAGGAATCCGGACAGAAGGCTGTAGAATTCGTTCAGGAGCTCTATAAAAACGGATATGCAGATTTCTCACAGGAAATTGTAGAGATGCTGTAAGCTTAAAAAATTATATAGGAAAAATAAGAAACGCCCTTGCTCGCAATGAACAAGGGCGATATTTTTGCTTGTTTACAGCATCACCGAGATAAGTATTGTAAGACCGGTACATACAAGTATAAGTGCGATCATGCCGACATTCAGGATCGACTTTATGCTGAACTTACCCTGGATCGGAGCTCCGGGAGTGTTCTGAAGCAGATTACCTTTTGCAATAAACATGATCAGAAGAATAAATCCTATAATGGCTAATCCATACTGAACGAGGTTGTAAATGATCATACCAGGTGAAGTAGCGTTTTTAAGTGTAGGATCGATCAAAAGCGGAATAAAGGCGCCGAAGCAGTTGAAGGTCATGTGCATGATGATCGTATATATAAGGCGTCTTGTGTAAACGTATACGTAAGCAAGTACTATTCCCAGGAAGAATGCATAGAAGAACTGGAATATATTGGTGTGAATAAGACCGAAAATAAAGCCTGATACAAAGATCGCATTCCATTCGCCGTAACGTCTGCAGTAGCCTACAACAGCGTATCTAAAAAGTATCTCCTCGAATATCGGAGCAAGTATTACCGTGAGAAGAAGCACAAGACCCAGGGGCATATCCGAGATCATTGAGGTCAGAAGGTTGTTCATATCGTTGCCTGTGACAAGAGATACGAGATATGCAAGTCCTGCACCTATCGCTGATCCGATTATTCCAAGAGGGAACATAAACATAAGGAAATTGAAAAATTCCCAGGGTGTGAGATTCCTTTTCAGGGAATTCTCGTAAGGAGTGGAGAATTTAAAACCGCTGAGTGTGGGAATATCTCTGTGTCCTCTGGAATTAAGAATCAAAATTGTGAGCGGAATACAAACAAAGTAGCTTACGCACATGGAAGCAAGGTTGATCATTCCTGTGTTTGAGCTGAACCTGGTAGTTATCTCTGTTGCAAGAGCCGGATCAATAGTCGGTGTAGACATGCCGCCATCTGCCATCATGCTAAACATATAAAACAGTGTATAAATAAATGAGGCAATTGCCACCACAACTGATGCGAGAATGTTGGATAATATCATGTAGAAAACTATAGCTATACCAAGATGCGAATATTTTTTTGCAACTGACATTAAGATAAACTCCTTTTCTTAAAAATCTAATAGAAGTATACGAAATAAAGTCGTGCGTGTAAAGGAAACATAGATATGATATTATATGGGTTATGAAAGAAAGAGACGAAAGCAGAATCGGTATCAGACGCACCACCAGAAGCCAGTACCGAAGAGAGCTAAAGAAATTTATAAGTGAAGGAAAGGGTCATTACAGATGCAGATTTGCAGACCTCGCCTATGAGATGGGTGATATGTACCGCAAGGGTATAGGAGGACCTTCGGACATATCCAAGGCTTACTATTATTATCTCCAGGCAGAGCATGCAGTGATGCTCAGACTCCAGGTGAAAAGGGACAGCGAGGACGAAGCTTTTCTTGCGAAGATCAGACTTGTCCTTACCCAGCTTCGTAGAAAGCTTGGATACGGCAGTGAGAAGCTCTATTGCAGCACACATCCCTTTGTTCTTTATCAGGCTCTTGAGGAGGGACATGATATCATGATTTCCTTCAGACACATGAAGAGTGGAAGGATAAAGATCATAGGCGCAAGGATTCCCAAGGCAGGAAGAGAAGAGTGCAAGAGATCACGAATGCTCATCACCTATGACAGATTCCACTATTGTGAGCTTAAGGACTTCGTTATCACCTACGCTCAGAATGTGCAGGGACTCTGGTACGCTGAGACTGAGGATTGTATAAGGGTAGACACCATCACTCTTGTAATGGATGAGCTTGTGGGTAACAGATGTGAGTTCTACTACCGCGATAAGCTTGTGGCCTATATTTTTGCTGAGGATTATGTTGTCAGCTCAGGTCGTCCAAGATATATGAGATTTTAAATTGATAGTTAAAATAGCCAGGACTGCTGCAGTAATGCGGCAGTCTTTTTAGTGATATAGGAAATTTCTCCGAAATTCCTATATCATAAAAAGCGCTCCGCTATGGATGCGCACTCGCGCGATAGGAATATGTTGCCTTCAGCAACCGCGCTCGGCGCGAGAATGTCGCAAGCGACATTCTTTCTTGGTTTGCGCGCCATGGGCGCGCTCTAACGGGTGCAAGTCCCGAACACGCCCAGATAGTGGGAAGTGTATAGCCGAACAGCAAGGGTGTCCATCGTGAGGTGGAATCTGAAGGAAGCTGTAAGCAAATCTCTGGTCCGACGGACAGAAATCACATATAAGGCTAGGCTACGAGAGATAAGTTGGCCAAG